>RXJK01000205.1 GCA_003963125.1 Hyphomicrobiales bacterium | reverse complement strand
GGGGACTGCTTGTGCTGCGCGCTGTTGCGTTGCGTGTGAGGGACAAACCGCTTGGGTGCTGACGCGGTCCTGGTCCTATCGCGCGGCACGACCTCCTTCGGTGGTGAACCAGGTCCCCGCGCCACCTTCTGCACGCGCGGATTTCCCGCGAGGCTGCCTTTGCTTGCGATCAGCCCAGCTCCATGAAAGCGCCCCGCCTGCCCCGTTGCCGCAATGGAAGGTTTGCCGCGGTTCGCCGCGAGAAATAGCGCGGGTGTCTTGCTGGCAGTAATTTGGTGCTGGTTTTGCAGCGCCGTCGCCGGCACATGCTTATCCTGCATCGCGGCTTTTTCCTGGGCGTTGGGTTGCGCCGTGATACCGTTCGGCCCGCCGTTGTAGCTGACGTTGGTGACGGTAGTCTGCTGAATGACGGTCTTGCTGTAGACGTTCGTGACGGTGACCGTATTAACGCGTGTGACCGCTGTGTTGTAGACAAATACGCGGTCGCGCCAGTATCCGCCCTGATAACCAACGCCGGTATAGCCAAAGCCATAATTGACGCCGCCGTAGAAGCCTACCCTGGGTCCCCAATATCCGGCCGACCACGCGTAGTATCCGTCGCGCCAAGCCCAATATCCCGGTGTCCAGAGCAGGCCCGGCTCCGGCGCTCTCACCCACGTTCCGGGTACCCAATAGTAGTCCTCCCCCGACCACGCCCAGTACCCAGGCACCCAGAGATAGTCCGGACCCGGTACGACGGGCTGCACGTAAACCGGCATGACCGGCGGAGCGACCGTGACGCGCACGAACACCTGCGCATGCGCGGGCGCACAAAGGAGAACACCGCAAATCGCGAGTAGCAAACGGAGGCTTCGCATGAACCATCCCTCACACCATAAGGCTCCCCGCTCGCAGCCCTCAGTCTCGACCAAATTATGGTGGCGTCGGGGCGCGAACCTGTCAGTCGGCTGACAGAAGTGCAAACCGATGCCTGGCCATCATCATGTCTTGGGCCGGATGGAGCACCTCGGCATGGCGCGCGAGAGGGGTGCGGCGCGCTTCTCGCGACGCCGCCAGCACCGGTGATCCCGTGTTCCATTGGCCTGACTTCAGCACGGCATCATGAGCGGACGTGCGGTCAGCGGGATGCTCACGCAAGCAGCTTGCAACCGGCGTGCGTGCGGATCACCCGCGCGTCAGCGTCAGGATCGACCAGCCCTCACGCTTCACGAGGCGCACAAGGCGAAAGCCAAGGGCGGCGTAGGCGGCGCGCACTTCGCCGACCTGGAAGTTAAGGATGCCCGAAAGAACGATCGTGCCGCCGGGCGAGAGGCGTCGGCGAATTTCGGGGCCGAGCGCAATCAGCGTGTTCGGCAGGATGTTGGCGAGGATCAGGTCGAAGGGCGGGCCCGCGCGCAGAAGAGGGTGCGCGAAGCCCGCCGCCGTGAGGACCCGCAAGCGCGGCGCAGCGCGATTAAGGCGCACGTTCTCGCGCGCGACGGCCGTGGCGATCGGATCGTTGTCGCTCGCGAGAATATGTGCGGCAGGGAAGACGCGCGAAGCGGCGATGGCGAGGAGCGCCGTGCCGCACCCGAGGTCGAGCACGCGGTGCGGATGGATCGTGTGCGCCAGCCGATCAAGTTCGGCGAGGCACCCCGACGTGGTGCCGTTGTGCCCGGTGCCGAAGGCTTCGCCGGCCTCGATCTCGATGGCATGGCGAAGCGCGCCCACGCGATGCCGGTCGTGCGCGCCATGGACGACGAAGCGCCCGGCCCAAACCGGGGGAAGGGCCGCCTGGCTGACGGCGACCCAGTTCTCGTCGGGGACCTCTTCGAGGACGAGCGCGGAGGCCGGGACGCCAACCGGCGCCAGGATGCCGGCCAAGACATCGACGTCCGGCGCGACGTCGTAATAGGCCTCGACCCGGAAGGCAGGCGCCGCGCTCTCGAACACCGTGACGGCCAGCGGTTCGCACAGAACCGCATCGAGCAATGCAGCCTCGGCGGCGCGGCCCGTCGAGAGGTTCGGCACGGGGAATAAAAGCTTGGTTTGCGGCATGGACGGCTGAATGTCCCGAAACAGCCTGGAAGTCCAGGGGGCCCCGGTGCGCCTCGGCCTCGTCGCTTGCGTTGTCCTGCTTGCCAACCGCGGCCGCGGGGCCTATAGGGTCGACCAGTAACGTACCGTACGGTACGCCGGACCGGCGACGCGCAGGAGCGCGTAGGCTCTGCCGCTTGGCCGGTCGCAAAAAAAAGGGTGTTGCGCGTGCAGGAGGCGGCCGACAGGTCTGCTCAGGAGCCCGGCGAGGACGGCCCCAGCACGCGCCAGCAGCAGGTGCTCGATGCCGTGCTCGATCTCCTCGCCGAAGGCGGCGACGCCGTCACCATGTCCGCCGTAGCCAACCGCGCGTCCTGCTCGAAAGAGACGCTCTACAAATGGTTCGGCGACCGGGACGGCCTGCTCGCGGCGACCGTGCGCTGGCAGGCCTCCAAGGTGAAGGCCGGCAGCTTCGACAAGGCGAAGCTCGACACCTCGGCGCTGCAGGCGAGCCTCGAAGAGTTCGCCGCGACCTGGCTCAAGGTGATCTCGTCGCCCACCTCGATCGCGCTCAATCGCGTCGCCATCAGCCATGCGGCCTCCAGGAAGAGCAACCTTGGGCAGATCGTGCTCGCCAACGGCCGCATCGCCATCGGCGAGCGCGTCAAGCCGCTGCTCGAGGCAGCGCGAACCGCAGGGCTCCTTGCCTTCGACGACAGCGAGACCGCGTTCCGCACCTTCTTCGGCCTCGTCGGCCGCGACGTGCAGATCCGGGTGCTGCTCGGCGATACAACCTTGAAGCTTTCCCAGCGCGAGATCGCCGGCGATGCGGCCCGCGCGGTGCACCAGTTCATGCGGCTCCACGCGGGCCCGCATGCTCCGGCTTCGGCCAAATCCTAGAGTTCAACCACGCGACAGGAGAGGAAAACACCCATGCGCGTCTATTACGATCGTGATGCCGACATCAACCTGATCAAGGGCAAGAAGGTCGCCGTCATCGGCTACGGCAGCCAGGGCCATGCCCATACGCTGAACCTGCGCGACAGCGGCGTGAAGAACGTCGCCGTGGCGCTGCGCAAGGGCTCGGCCGGCGTCGCCAAGGCCGAGAAGGAAGGCATCAAGGTGATGGAAGTCGCCGAGGCCGCCAAGTGGGCCGACGTGATGATGATGCTCACCCCGGACGAGCTGCAGGCCGACATCTACAAGGATCACCTGCACGCCAACATGAAGGAAGGCGCAGCGCTTCTCTTCGCGCACGGCCTCAACGTGCACTTCTCGCTGATCGAGCCGCGCGCCGATCTCGACGTCGGCATGGTGGCGCCCAAGGGCCCGGGCCACACGGTGCGCTCCGAGTACCAGCGCGGCGGCGGCGTGCCCTGCCTCATCGCCATCCACCAGGACAAGAGCGGCAACGCGCATGACCTGTTCCTGTCCTACGCGTCGGCCATCGGCGGCGGCCGCGCGGGCATCATCGAG
>RXJK01000003.1 GCA_003963125.1 Hyphomicrobiales bacterium | reverse complement strand
AGGGCTCCGCTCACTTCGCCCGGACGGGCCTACCCGATGCGGTTGGGGGATGCCCACAAATGCGCTAGGCAGGGCGCATGGAATGGAGCGACGAAGGCGTGATCCTGAGCGTGCGCGCCCATGGCGAAACCGGCGCCGTGGCGGAGGTGCTGACGCGCGGGCACGGCCGCCATCTTGGCCTTGTTCACGGCGGCCGATCCCGCAAGCTGCGCCCCGTGCTGCAGACGGGCAACCACGTCGACGTCACGTGGAAGGCGCGGCTCGCCGACAATCTCGGCCACTTCGCCTTGGAACTGCGCACGCCGACCGCCGCGCGGCTGATGGAGACGCCGGCGGCACTGCTCGCGCTGACCTGCATGGCTGAGCTCGCGCGGCTTCTGCCCGAGCGCGATCCCCATCCCAACCTCTACGAAGTGACCCTGTTCGTCCTGGGCTTCATGGACGAGCCCGAGGTCTGGCCGGCGCTCTACGTGCGCTGGGAACTGGCCCTGCTGGAGGAGTTGGGCTTCGGCCTCGATCTCACGTCCTGCGCGGCGACCGGCGCGACCACGAACCTTGTCTACGTCTCGCCGAAATCGGGCCGCGCCGTCTCGGCAGATGCGGGCGCGCCCTACAAGGAGCGCCTCTTTGCGCTGCCGCGGTTCCTGTTGGCCGGCGCTACGGGCGAGGTCACCCGCGCCGACGTCGTGGCTGGGCTCGAACTCACAGGCCACTTCCTGGACGTGCGCGTGACGCGACCGCGCGCTCTCGACATGCCCGAGGCGCGCGCGCGCCTGAAATCCGCACTGCGGCCCTGACGGAGAAGGCGCGATGCATGAGCCGCCGCTGCGCGACCGGGCTGCCATGATCCTCGGAGGTCTCGGCCTCGTCGCCGGCATCGCATCTGCACTGCTCGGAACGGAGCGGCCGCTCGACGCTTTGCAGCCCCTCGCCAACCTGTTCCTGATGCACGCAAGCCTGCTGCCGATCGGCCTGTGTTTCGCGGTGGCGATCGGGATGGGCTGCTGGCTCGTCTCGCGCGGGCCCTGGCACAGCCTCGGCGCTGCGCTCGTGACGCTCTACGCCTGGAGCGGCGCCGTCCACATCGCCATCCGCACCCAGCGCAATATCGGCGACGAGGGGCACCTGGTGGCCGCGAGCCTCGCGGCCGGCGCTTTCGGCGCAGCCGTAACGCATTTCGGTGCCTCGGTCGCTTTGCCGGAGGCGCGGCACTGGCGCGCTTTGCTGGTAACGATCGCCACCGGTGCGCTGTTCGGCCTTGTCTTCTACGCAGGCGAGCGCGGCCTCATCGACAGGCGAGCGCTGTTCGTCGTTTGGCAACCCGCCGTCGCATTCGTCATCGGCCTCGCCGCGGCCCGCCCTATTTCCGATCCACGATGACGCGGTCGCTGCCCGCTGCGCGCACGATGAAGAACTCGCCGTTGCCAGGCTCGTATTCGACGCGTGCGCCCGCCGGGAATGTGAGCGCGACGGGATTGCAGCTGCGATACGTGACGGACTTGTTTTCGCCCAGCGTGCGCCCCTTGCCGGTGATGCGGTATTCGACGGGAAAGCCCGCCTTGTTCTCGATGGTGAAGGCGATACGCTGGCTCTCGGGCCGCGCCAGCATCTGCACGGACACGTACTGCCCCGGATGATCGGGCACCTTGGCGACGCCGATGCCGATATCCGTCGCACCCGCCATCAGCAGATTGGCCCGGTGCACGTCGGACTTCTTCCATCCCGACAGGAACTCCTGCGCGAGCCCCTTGTCGGTGAAGCCCGCCCGGTTGGAATCGACCGCGAGGTTCTCGGCGACGAAACAGAACCGGTAGCCCTGCGCCTCCGCGCGCTGATGCGGCTTCTTCCCGTCAGCCTCGTGCGTGAACTTGCCCGTCGTCGCGAGCAGCTTCGCGTAGGCGCGCGCGGCCGCCGTCAGCTTCGGGTCCGCCTTCACGGGCGAAAGCGCGTGCTCCTTGCGGAACGCGTTCGTCATCTCGATGACCGCGATCTCGGTCTTGGGCAGGTCCGGCGTCATCGGCGTGGTCCGTGCGTGTGTCGCCCCCGATTCGTAAGGGCCCGCAGTATAGCGCACGGCACACGTTGACGCTCCCGCCCCCATGGTGTTGGCTTCCGGCACAATCAGCCAAGGGAGAGGCACCCATGTCCGGATCTGTGGAGAGCACCTGCTTCGACGTCTCGATCGCCGACGGCGTCGCGCACATCCGCATGAAGCGGCCGGAGAAGATGAACGCGATGTCGCGGGCGTTCTGGTCGGAGCTGCCGGCGATCGTGCGTGACATCGACCGCGAGGCCCGCGCGCGCGTGATTGTGCTGTCGTCGTCGGGCAAGCATTTCTCCGCCGGCATGGACCTCGACGTGTTTGCCGAGAATGGCGCGCTCGCGGCGCAGTCGGCGAAGGACCCGCATGTCCTCAACGAGGCGATGCGCCATCTCGTGCTGGGCCTGCAGGAGACTTTCTCCTGTCTCGACGAGGTGCGCATGCCGGTGCTCGCCGCGATCCAGGGCGGCTGCATCGGCGGCGCGGTCGACATGACCTCGGCGTGCGACATCCGCTACTGCACGGAGGACGCGTTCTTCTGCATCCAGGAGATCAACATCGGTATGACGGCGGACGTCGGCACGTTCCCGCGGCTGTGCAAGCTGATTCCTGAAGGTTGGGTGCGCGAGTTGGCCTATACGGGGCGCCGCCTGCCGGCGCGCAAGGCCCAGGCGATCGGCCTCGTCAACGAGGTCTATCCGGATCACGCCGCCATGATGGAAGCGGTGATGGCGACGGCGAAGGAGATCGCGACGAAGAACCCGCTTGCCGTCACGGGCTCCAAGGTGATGATCAACTACGCCCGCGATCATTCCATGAAGGACGCGCTCGACTACATCGCGCTGTGGCAGACGGGTATGTTCTCCCGCCCGCACATGGCCGAAGCCTTCAAGGCCCAGCAGGACAATCGCCCCGCCCAGTTCCCCGAACTCGCCCCCCTGCGCACGAAACTCTGAGAGCTGCACGCCGCTCGTGCATTCCCACACTGTGTCATCCCGGAATTTGCCGAAGGCAAATATCCGGGACCCAGGTGCCAAATGCGAGCGCGAAAGACCGCGTCACCACCCTTCACCGTTCGTGCGTGAGAAGAGTGCATCGCCGGAAGCGTGCGTGGCCCCTGGGTCCCGGCTCTCCGCTTCGCTCCGGCCGGGATGACAGTTGGTGTGCGTGCGCGCTGCTACTGTCATCCCGGAACGTGCGCAGCGCGTATCCGGGACCCAGGGCCGCATACGAGCGCGAAAGATCGAGTCACCACCCTTCACCGTTCGCGCGAGAGAAGAGTGCATCGCCGGAAGCGCACGTGGCCCCTGGGTCCCTGTGTGTGCGGTTTGTGGTTGACTGGGATCGGGCGGTAGACCGTTGGGTCCCC
>RXJK01000174.1 GCA_003963125.1 Hyphomicrobiales bacterium | reverse complement strand
GCCGCCGGCGACGAGGCCGGCGAAGTGCGCCATGTCCACCAGCAGATAGGCGCCGACGCTGTCGGCGATCTCGCGGAAACGCTTGAAACTGGGACGACATCGCCGTCATCCGCAATCACGAGAAGATCGTATCGAGCGGTCACGGCTTCTGCGGCATCGGTCGCCGCCAGCTCCTTCTCCTCCTGCAGGAGCGCGCGCGCGAACTCGGCGTGGAACTGCGCTTCGAAACCGAGCTCGAAGGCGCCTCGGCGCTCGCCAAGGAGTACGATCTCGTCGTCGCCTCGGACGGCCTGAATTCCAAGACGCGCAACGAATTCGCGAGCGCCTTCAAGCCCGACATCGACGTGCGCCGCTGTAAGTTCGTCTGGCTCGGCACGCACCAGAAATTCAACGACGCCTTTACCTTCATCTTCGAGAAGACGGCCAAGGGCTGGGTCTGGGCGCACGCCTACCAGTTCGACGCCGACACCGCGACCTTCATCGTCGAGTGCTCCCAGGAAACGTGGGACGCCTACGGTTTCGGCACCATGTCGCAGGAGCAGTCGATCGCGACCTGCGAGGAGATCTTCAAGGCGCACCTCGGCGGCCACGCGCTCATGTCCAACGCCCGCCACCTGCGCGGCTCGGCCTGGCTCAGCTTCCCGCGCGTCTTGTGCGAGAAATGGTACCACGAGAACATCGTGCTGATGGGCGATGCTGCGGCGACGGCGCATTTCTCCATCGGCTCGGGCTCCAAGCTCGCCATGGAAAGCGCGATCGCACTTGCGGATTATCTGCACAGCGAGCCGAGCCTGCAGGCCGCCTTCGCCAAGTACCAGGACGAGCGCCGCGTCGAAGTCCTGCGCCTGCAATCGGCCGCCAAGAACTCGCTCGCCTGGTTCGAGGACGTCGAGCAGTACCTCGATCTCGACATGGTCCAGTTCAACTACGCGCTCCTGACGCGGTCCCAGCGCGTGAGCCACGAGAACCTGCGCCTGCGCGATCCGGAGTGGCTGCGCTCCGCCGAGCGCTGGTTCCAGCAGAAGGCGGGCGTGGCCGGCAACGCGCCCGTCCGCGCGCCCATGTTCGCCCCCTATCGCCTGCGCGGCCTCGAACTCGCCAACCGCGTCGTCGTCTCGCCCATGGCGCAATACAAGGCCGTCGATGGCTGCCCGACCGATTGGCATCTCGTGCACTACGCCGAGCGCGCTAAAGGCGGCGCGGGTCTCGTCACGACCGAGATGACATGCGTTTCGGCCGACGGCCGGATCACGCCCGGCTGCCCCGGCCTCTATTCGGCCGAGCACGAAGCCGCCTGGGCGCGCATCGTCGCCTTCATCCACCGCGAGACCGACGCGAAGGTGTGCTGCCAGATCGGCCATTCCGGCCGCAAGGGCTCGACGCAGATCGGCTGGGAGGAGATGGACGCGCCACTCGCGAGCGGCAACTGGCCCCTCCTGTCGGCCTCGGCCATCGCGTGGTCAGCCAAGAATGCGGTGCCCAAGGCCATGGACCGCGCGGACATGGATGCCGTGCGTGAGGAATTCGTCGCGGCCACCCGCATGGCCGATCGCGCCGGCTTCGACATGATCGAGCTGCATGCGGCCCACGGTTATCTGCTGTCGTCGTTCATCTCGCCGGTCTCCAACGTGCGCACCGACGACTACGGCGGCTCGCTCGAAAACCGCATGCGCTATCCGCTCGAGGTCTTCCGCGCCATGCGTGCGGTTCTCCCGGCCGACAAGCCAATGTCCGTACGCATCTCCGCCAACGACTGGGTCGGCGATGCCGGCGTAACGCCGGCCGATGCCGTGATCATCGCCGAAATGTTTTCGGCCGCCGGTGCCGACATCATTGACGTCTCGGCGGGACAGACCTCCACCAAGGCGCGTCCCGTCTACGGCCGCATGTTCCAGACGCCGTTCTCCGATCGCATTCGCAACGAGGCGCGCATCGCCACCATGGCCGTCGGCAACATCTACGAGCCCGACCATGTCAATTCGATCCTGATGGCCGGCCGCGCCGATCTCGTCTGCCTCGCCCGCCCGCATCTGGCCGACCCCTATTGGACCCTGCACGCTGCCGTCACCCTGGGCGACGAGCAGTGCGCCTGGCCGCTGCCCTATCTCGCCGGCCGTGACCAGATCCGCCGCCTCAAGGCGCGTGCCGAACCCACGCAGGACGCCGTGTGATGGTAGCGCTGGCAGGTCGGCACGCGATCGTTACGGGCGGCGGCACCGGCATCGGCGCCGCCATCGCGCTCGCCCTCGCGGAGGCCGGCGCGTCGGTGACGATCTCCGGCCGTCGCGCAAGCCCGCTGCAGGACGTGGCGGCGCGTTCCTCCCGCATCTCGGCCCTCGCCTGTGATGTGACCGATGCCGCGAGCGTCCGCGCCATGCTCGCCAAGGCGAGCGAAAAGAGCGGTGCGCCCGACATCCTCGTTGCCAATGCCGGCGCCGCCGTGAGCAAGCCCTTCAAGGCCATGAGCCGCGCCGATCTCGACGACATGCTCTCGGTCAACGTCGCCGGCACGTTCAACCTGTGGCGCGAGGGCCTTGCCGGCATTCAAGGCCGCGGCACCGGCCGCATGATCGCCGTCGCCTCCATGGCCGGCCTGAAGGGCTATCCCTACGTGGCAGGCTACGTCGCGGCGAAGCACGCGGTGATCGGCTTCACGCGCGCCCTGGCACTCGAACTCGCCTCGACCGGCATCACCGTCAACGCCATCTGTCCTGGTTTCACGCAGACACCGATGCTGGAAGCCTCCGTGCAGAACATCGTCGCCAAGACCGGCCGTTCTGCGGCCGAAGCGGAGAAGTCGCTCGCTGCGGGCAATCCGCAGGGGCGCTTCATCATGCCGGACGAGATCGCGGGCACCGTCCTGTGGCTGTGCTCGGAAGAAGCCCGCTCGGTCAACGGGCAGGCCATCGCCATATCAGGGGGGGAATGAGAACATGGCCACGCATGCCATCGATACCGCGAAGCACTTCCGGCTGACGATTAAGGACCGCATCGCCAGCGTCTCGCTCGATCGCCCTGAGCGCAAGAACCCGCTCACCTTCGACAGCTACGCGGAACTGCGCGACTGGTTTCGCGCGCTCGCCTATTCGGATGAGGTCGGCGCCGTCGTCTTCGGCTCCAATGGCGGCAACTTCTGCTCCGGCGGCGATGTGCACGACATCATCGGCCCGCTCGTCAAGATGGACATGAAGGGCCTGCTCGCCTTCACGCGCATGACGGGCGATCTCGTCAAGGCGATGATCGCGTGCGGCAAGCCCATCATCAGCGCTGTCGATGGCGTTTGCGCCGGCGCCGGCGCCATTATCGCCATGGCCTCCGACCTGCGCATCGCGACGCCCGAGGCGAAGACGGCCTTCCTCTTCACGCGCGTCGGCCTCGCCGGCTGCGACATGGGCGCCTGCGCCATACTCCCGCGCATCATCGGCCAGGGCCGCGCCGCCGATCTCCTCTACACCGGGCGCGCCATGACCGCCGAGGAAGGTTTCGCCTGGGGCTTCTTCAATCGCATCGTCCCGGCGGACAAGCTCGAAACCGAAGCGCTCGATTATGCCCGCCGCATCACCGCCGGGC
>RXJK01000087.1:1137-4582 GCA_003963125.1 Hyphomicrobiales bacterium | reverse complement strand
AAAGCGAGCCGCTGATTAAGATGCGAACGTGGAGCTTGGCGGGTACAGCGTGGTCCGAAAACACCGGACTTAGATAGGGAGTTCGAATCTCCCCCGTCGCATCAAGCGCCTGAGTGGCCGAAAGTCTGCTCAGGCTAATTCAATCCCGACACGGCGGGTAACCGTGGCACGTACCGGCGCGTTACACCGGGCTATCGAAACATGGTGAAAACCTTGGACCCCAACGAACTGGACCCCACGCAGGGGGCGCCGGAAGGCGAAACTGTGGTCAATCCGGGTGATGAAGCGCCTGCACCGGAGCAGGAAACCGAAATAGAGCAGCCCGAAGGCGAAGCGGAACAGCCGGAAACCCCGGCGGAGCCCGAGCCCGAAGAGCAGCCCAAGCCGCCGGAGAAGAAGAAAACCCCCTGGGAACTTCGCCGGATCAACGAAGAGACCAACAAGCGCCGTGAGGCTGAAAAGCGCCTTGCGGAGGCTGAGGCCGAACTGAGGCGCCTGCGCACTCCCAAGCCAGCAAACGCGGAGGAGCCTGAACAGATCGACGTTGAGGCGATCCGCGCACAAGAGCGTGACCGTATTCGCCTAGAAGAGGCTGGCCGGCTCGAAACCGAGCGCTTCAATGCTGCCTGCAACCAGGTCTACGAAAAGGGCGTGGCTACGTTCGGCTCGGATTTCGACAACGCCACGGCCACGCTTAGCCAGGCTCTTGGCGATGAAATGCAGAAGCGCCCCGAGTTCCTGCAGGCAATAACCGAATTGGATAACGGCCATCAGGTCTATTACGAGCTGAGCAGCAATCCCGAAGAAGCCGAGCGCCTTCTGAGGATGCCTCCGGTCAAGATGGCACTGGAGATCGCCAAGATGAGCGCGAACGTTTCTAAGCCTGCCCCCAAGCCGATCTCGAAGGCTCCGGCTCCCGTCGCTCCCGTTGGCGGCACTGCCAAGCCCTCCGTGCGGCTGGAGGATGATCTCCCGATGGACCAGTGGGCGGACAAGTACCTCCGCGATCTGGCGAAGAAGGTGTGACCATGAAGCTCGACGAGTTCAAGGCCTGGTTCGAAGGCTTCACCGAGAGCATGGAACGCGCCCCGACTGCCAAGCAGTGGAAGCGCATCAAGGAACGCGTGGCCGAGATTGACGGCGCTCCTGTGACTGAGCGCATTTATCTGGACCGCTATTGGCCGGTCGTGCAGCCGCTCTACCAGCCCTGGTATGTGAATAGCCCGCACTGGAGACGCGCCTCGGCTAGCACAACCCAATACCAGAATGGCCTGAGCAGTTCCCTCCAAGGCCAGTTTGATGGTGTTTCCGCCATGTATGCGGCGGGTCAGGCTGAAGCTCTCGAAGATTGAGCCAAGTCTGAACTGAGCGACCGGAAGCTATAGTCCGGGTTCCTCGCCTACCGGGGCGTTAAGCCGGGTTCATGTCCCGTCAATCGCGGTCACGGGCACCGCATCACCGGCAGTTTGAAAGGCTGCTCTCCCCCAGCATTTGCCCGAAAGGACCATCTCGATGACCAATACGATCCTTACGATCGACATGATCACCCGCGCCGCTGTTTCGCTCTTCAAGAACAGCAACATGTTCATCAAGAATCTCAACACCCAATACGACGATAACTTCGCCATCGATGGCGCGAAGATCGGCGACTCCCTGCGTATCCGCCTGCCGAACGACTTCACCGTCCGTCACGGCGCCGCGCTGTCCGCTCAAGACACCTCGGAAAAGTTCACCTCGCTGCAGCTCCAGACGCAGTCTGGTGTGGACGTTGCCTTCTCGACCGCCGAGCGCGCCCTGAAGATCGACGACTACTCCACCCGCGTCCTCATGCCCATGATGAACAACCTGGCTGGCGATATCGCGGCCGACATCATGAGCGGCGCTGACGGCGGCGTGTGCAACTACGTCTCGAACGTGGATGGCTCGAACAACGTCATCTCGCCGAACACCGCGACCATCCTCCAGGCCCAGGCGTCCCTCAACGACAACTCGGCCCCGATGCAGCCCGGCCGCAAGCTGGTTGAAGATCCGTGGACGGAAGCCAACATCGTGGCGACCCTCTCGGGCCTGTTCAATCCCTCGCAGGCCATTTCGGAGCAGTATCGCTCCGGCCAGATGAAGAACGCCCTCGGGTTCGACTTCTTCATGGACCAGACGGTCATCAAGCACACGACCGGCTCGTATGACTCGGCCGCTGCTACCTCCAGCGCCGGCCAGACCGGCACGACCATCGCGGTGGGCGCCATCAACGGCACCCTGAACAAGGGCGACATCATCACCATCGACGGTGTGTATGGCGTCAACTACGTGTTCAAGAAGACTACCGGCAAGCTGCGCCAGTTCGTCGTCACGGCGAATGTGGCATCGGGCGCGACCTCGATCCCGATCTACCCAGCCATCGTTCCCCCGAATGCCGGCCAGGCAGTGCAGTATCAGACGGTCACGGCGTCCCCGGCGAACAACGCCACGGTTCGCCTCGCCAGCAAGGCATCGGAAACGTACCGCAAGAACCTTGCCTACGCCCCCGAGGCCGTCACGCTGGCCACCGCCGACCTGGTGCTGCCGAAGGGTGTCCACGAGGCTGCCCGTCGCAACTATGACGGCATCTCGATGCGCATGATCACGGACTATGTGATCGGAACAGACCAGCTCGCGACACGCCTCGATGTGATTTACGGATACCTCTTCGTAAGACCGGAATGGTTGGTTGTTGTAGCGGACAAAATTTAATAGAGGTGTCCGTTCTAGGATTGCAATAATCCTACTTAAACAGTACCATCCGGGGCTTAATCAACCTCGGGTGGTACATCATGGCTGGAAGTCGAACTAAGGATATAACTGGTCAGGTCTTTGGAGATCTGACTGTCATCCAACAGGCAGAGAGCGTGGCGTCTGGCTCTGCATGGTGGTGTAAATGCTCTTGCGGTCGCGTGGTTTCGGTTGCGTTATCCAATCTCCGCAGGGGTCAAAGCAGATGCGGAGGGTGCGGGCTAAGCCATGCACGAGTTGACCTAGTAGGGCGTCGATTTGGACGACTAGAGGTCAAGGAATTCAGCCACACGCACCGAACAAGGCCGTATTGGCATTGCATCTGCGATTGTGGTTCGGACACGGTTGTTATGGCCGGGTCTCTGGTTTCTGGGAACACTCAATCCTGCGGCTGTCTAGGCATCGAGCGCAGAACGCAAGCCGTCGTCACCCACGGCATGACCAAGCATCCTCTCTATGACGCTTGGGTCAATATGAAACAGCGTTGCCAGAACGAAGCGCACAAGCACTACAGCCGGTACGGCGGGCGCGGCATACGAGTTTGCGAGCGGTGGGAATCGTTCCAAGCTTTCGCGGACGACATGCAACCCACATGGGTCAAGGGCTTGACGCTCGAACGAGAGGACGTGAACGGCCATTATGAGCCGTCGAATTGCACTTGGGTTACGCGCCAAAA
>RXJK01000087.1:0-1087 GCA_003963125.1 Hyphomicrobiales bacterium | reverse complement strand
GGTTCGGACCTCGTGAAGCCGGCGCGAAAGAAGCGAGAATGAACCGCTATCCACTTCTCCGCTATCACAATCTGACCGGACAACAGCGGCTCGTCCTGAGCGCTGAGGAAGAGGCAGAGCTTGGCCCTGAGTGGGGCAATGCTCAGACCGATGTCCGCTATCCTTCCAATCCCGCGCCCATAATCGAGAAGCGCAAATCCCCGCCCATCTTCTCCATCGAAATCCCGGAAGCCAAATGACATTCCAGATGTATCCCCTGGCGGTCTACTCGCCCGAAGGGCAGATGTTCATTGTCGAGAATGACGAGGAGCGCGCCGCTCTCGTGGCTCAATGGGAAGTGGCGCCGGAAGCCGGCGACGCTGAGACGCCCGAAGAGATCGTCAAACGCGGCCCAGGCAGACCCCGGAAAAATCCATGACCACAGCGCTCGACCTCATCACCGGAGCCATGGACGACGCTGGCATTATCGGCGTTGGCCAGACTCCGTTGTCAGAGGACACCAACAAGGCTCTGACGCGCCTCAACGCGATGATCGCGCAATGGTCGCGCCGTCGCTGGCTGGTCTATCATCTGGTCGATGTCGTGTTCACCGGCACGGGTGCGCTTTCCTATTCGATCGGCCCCGGCGGCGACATATCCGCCAATCGCCCGGATCGGATTGAATCCGGCTATTTTCGCCAGCTTGCCGGCGTGCCGGGAAACAATGTCGATTATCCGCTCTACATTCTCCAGTCGCGTGAGGATTACAACCAGATCATCCTGAAGACCATGACCTCGGTCCCGGCCTATGTCTTCTACGATTCCGCCTTTCCCCTCGGCAACATCTACATCTGGCCAGTTCCGAACCAGACCTATGAAATGCACCTGTCGGTGAAGCCGGCGCTCCAGAGCTTCCCGACGCTCGATACCGCGTTCAATCTTCCGCCTGAATACGAGGAGTGCATCCGGCTCAACCTGGCGGTGCGGCTTCGCGTGGCTTACCAGCTACCTCCCGACGCCGAACTGATCGGACTTGCCAAGGTCGCGCTCAACACGATCAAGAACACCAACGCGCAGATCCCGCTGCTTCAGATGCCCGGCGATCTCG
>RXJK01000274.1 GCA_003963125.1 Hyphomicrobiales bacterium | reverse complement strand
CTCGATGGCGATGGCGAGCGTGGAATCTTCCGTATCGTTGAGCAGCTTCTTCGCCGTCCGCTGCGCGATGGGCGAGAAGCTGCGCAGTTCCTCGACGAGCGCATCGGTGGCGGCTTCGAGCTTGTCATCGGGGACGCACTCAGTGGCCACGCCCCATTCGTAGGCCTGCTTCCCCGGAATGCGCTTGGACCGCATCACAATGTCCTTGGTGCGCGTGATGCCGACCATCTTCTGCAGGCGGGCCGAACCGCCGGATCCAGGGATCTGACCGAGTTTCTGTTCGGGCAGGGCGTACTGGCAGGTCTCGGACACGATGCGGAAGTCGCAGGCGAGCGAGATCTCGAAGCCGACGCCGAAGCAGTAGCCGCGGTTGGCGGCAATCACCGGCTTGCTGCAGCGCGCCGGCGCCGCCATGTTCCACGCGAGCTTGGACACGTGCTCCGGCGTCGCTTCCAGGAAGCCCTTGATGTTGCCTCCGCTCGAGAAGTGCTGACCGATCGCGCGCAGAACGATGATGCGCACGCGCGGATCCTCGTCGAGCGTCTCGAACACGAGGCGGATCTGATCGCGCTGCTGCATCTCGATCACATTGAGCGGCTGGCGATCGAGGATGACGTCGGCGCGCTCCTTCTCGACGTCGAGTTCGACGCGAAATCCGTTGAGCTTTGCGAGCCGCGGGTCTGTGAAGCTATAGGCCAGCGCCATGGGGTATCCTTTCTCTTACTTCTCGTGCTCGTAGTCTCCCGCCACGAGCTTGCGTCTCAGCAGCTTGCCGACGGGTGATTTCGGGATGCTGTCCACGAAGACGTAGCGGCGTGGACGTTTAAAATTGGCGAGGCCGGATTTACGGCAGAATACATCGAGTTCGCTCTCGGAAACCGGCGCACATCGCTTGATGAAGGCGGCGACAATCTTCCCCCAGCGTTCGTCCGGCAGGCCAGCAACGGCCACCTCCGACACCGCTGGGTGCAGCGACAGGCAGCTCTCGATATCGACCGGGGATACGTTCTCGCCGCCGGTGATGATCATGTCGTCGACGCGCCCGGTGACGAAGAGATCGCCGTCGGCATCGAGGTATCCGGTGTCGCCCGTGAAGTACCAGCCGTCGCGGATAGCCTTGGCGTCCGCTTCCGGCCGGCGCCAGTAGCCTTCGAAAGCTTCGTCGCTCTTCAGCAGGGCAACGATCTCGCCCTCCTCGCCCGGCGCTGCGATCTGGTCAGGCGAACTGGCGTTGAGCTTCACGACGCGGATGAGCTGGTTGATGCCCGCTTTGCCGGCCGAGCCCGGCTTTACCGGCGCGTTCTGATCGATGGTGAAAGTGTAGACTTCCGACGACCCGTAGTGGTTCACGAACAGATCGGGTTTGAAGGCTTCGGCAAGCTTTTGCAGAAGCCCGTCCGTCATGGACGCGCCCGCGAACCCGAGTTTGCGGACGCTACTATGGTCGCGACGCGCGAAATCTGGATGATGGATCAGGTCGTGGTAGAGCGTCGGAACGAGGTAGAGGTTGCTGATACGCTCGGCCTCGATCAATTCCAGCGCGCGCCCCGCCTCGAAACGCGGCTGACAAACGAATGTCCCGTTGATCTGTGCCATGGCGAGCAGCGAACGCACGCCCATCGTGTGGTAGAGGGGCATCACCCCTAGCGTCCGCTCGCCCGGGCTGTAGAGGTTCTGCGCGACGTGCGCGATCGCAGCCGCACGCTCGGCGCGCTGACGCCGCGGCACGCCCTTCGGCCGCGCCGTGGTGCCCGATGTATAGAGCATCACGGACCAATCGTCGGCCGTGCAGCGTGGCAGGATCGGATCGGCGCCCGGGCGGATGAGGTTCCCGAAAGGCAACGAGCCTTCGATGCCGCAATCGACACCGATACTTTTGACCTTGCGGGCCAGCAGCGACCCAGCCACCGCGTCGGCTGCGACGTCCTCGAACACGAGGGCCTTGGCCTCGGAATTCTCCAGGCAGTAGTCGATTTCGTCGGCCTTCGAGCGCCAGTTGATCGGCGTGATGACCAACCCCGCGAACTGGCAGGCCCAGTGCAGCGTTGCCGCCTCCCAGCGGTTCTGCAGGACTGTCACGAGTTTGTCGCCGTGTCGCAGGCCGATGGCATCGAAGCCGCGCACGAGGCCTTCGATTTGGCGCAGCCATTCGGCGTACGTGAACCGCGTAGGGCCATCGACGATCGCGACCGCATTGGGCTTGCGCGCCACAGCGGCAAGGAAGCTCGTTGCGAGGTCAAACATTGAAACCTCCGTCTCGAAGCTCGCGCGCGGCATCCAGCGTTGCGGCAACGATAGGAACATACCCGGTGCACCGGCACAGGTGGCCGCTCAGGTATTCGCGCACCTCGGCTTCGCTCGGATCGCGATTGTCGCGCAGGAATGCATCGAGCGACATCAGGATGCCGGCCGTGCAGAAGCCGCACTGCAGCGCGTGATGGCGGCGGAAGGCCTCCTGCAGCACCGAGAGGCGGCCGGGTTCGGCATCTCGCGGCGCCAATGCCTCGACGGTGCGAACATCTGCGCCTTCGATGGAAACGGCGAGCGTCAAGCAGGCACGCGCCGGTTGCCCGTCGATCTGGATCGTGCAGGCGCCGCAGACACCGTGCTCGCAACCGACATGCGTCCCCGTGACGCCAACGACATGGCGCAGGAAATCGGTGAGCAACAGGCGCGGCTCGGCTTCCGCCGTCACGGCGTGGCCGTTGAGCGTGAAAGAGACTTTGTGGCGTGCATCGGAGGTCAGACGCGGCATCGGCGTGCCTCCGCGATCGTTGCGGCGCCGAGCTTGCGCACGAGGTCCCGGCGCAGTCGGGCCGACGCATGGAGGTCGTCACGGGCGTCGAGCGAATAGGCAAAGTCGTTCAACGCGTCTTCCAGCGCGGTCCCGTCTAGGTTCTCCCAAGTGCGCGCAACGGGCCGATCTGCCACACCGCCAACGGCAAGCCGAGTGCTCCGCTCGTCCACGACGGCCGCACAGGCCGTTATGGCGAAATCTCCATGTCGGCGGCCGAACTCGCGGAAGGCGAACCCCTGCCCGGCTCGCGCCGCAGAGAACGTGACGCCGGCCACGAACTCGTCGTCGGCACGCGCGGTCGACATGAGGCCAAGGAAGAAGGCCTCCGCCGCAACCGAACGCTGCCGCCAGCGCTTGGCCAGATGCACTTCGCCTCCCAGTGCCACGAGCACGAGTGGCAACTCGGCACTCGGATCGGCATGGGCGATCGACCCGCACACGGTGCCGCGATTGCGTGTCTGGGCGTGGCCCACCCAGGGCAGCGCCGCCGCGAGCAGCGGCTGAAGGCGCGCGAGATCGGGATGCGCCAGCAGCGTCGCCTGGCGGACCGCGGCCCCCACGCGCAGGCCGTTCTCCGTCGCTTCGATACGTGCGAGCTCCGATAGACCCATGATGTCGATCAGGACTTTCGGACGGGCGAGACGCATCGACAGCATCGGGACGAGCGTCTGACCACCGGCGATGACCCGCGCGTCTCCCCCTTCGGCCGCGAGAGTATGGGTTACTTCAGCGAGCGAGTGGGCGCGCACATAGTCGAACCGCGGGGGCTTCATGGCTTCACCCCCGCGCGCTGCAGGAGGCGCATCAGCCAGATCCGCCAGAGAGGTCCCTCGATACCGCCGACGCGACGACCGAGCGCCTCGAAGAACTGCTTGATAACAATGCGCGCGGCCCCATCGAGGAGGCGGCCTCCGATCGAAGCGGCCTTGCCGCCGATCTGAGCCTCGTAATCGTAGCTGACGCGCGTGCCGCCATCGCCTGTAGGCGAGAGACGCAAAACCCCTTCGCCCCGCGCCGAACCGAGCGCGCCAATGGCGCTGCCGGTCAACCTCGCAGAGACAGTCTCCACGGGGTCGGAAAGCTTCACGTCCGCGCGATAGAGCCCCTTCACCGGCCCGACCCCGAGCGTCACGTCGGCCCGGAAGTGGGTGGGCGACACCTTCTCCACGTTGTGGCAGCCGGGAATGATGGAGGCGAGCACGTCGGCATCGAGGAGGGCCTTCCATACGTCGGCCGGAGAGGCATGGATATCCGCAGAACCGCTGCCGTGCAGGTTGCGACCTCCCTTGGCCAGCGGCGCATCGGGACGTGCTGAAGTCGGCACAGCGGGCTCGCGTATCCCGAGTGCGGCCACGATCTTCGCGGGTGTCAGCGGCAGGTCGATGTCTTCGACGTCGAGCGCATCGGCGACCGCGTTGGCAATGCACACCGGCGTGCTCATGCAGTTGCCCTCGCCCACCCCCTTGGTGCCGAGCGGCGTGAACGGCGAAGGCGTTTCCACGTGCAGGATGAGGGGCGCCGGCACTTCCATCGAGGTGGGGGGAAGGTAATCCGCGAACGTGCCGGCCAGGAAGCTGCCGTCGCTATCGTAGGCATATTCTTCGTAGAGTGCCGCGCCCACGGCATGCGCGAAGCCGCCGGTGATCTGGCCCGCGACCATCCCGGGATGCAGGATGCGGCCGCAGTCGTGCATCGTGACGTACTTGTCGATGCGCACGGCGCCCGTCACGTCGTCGATCTCGACGCCGCACATATCGAAGATGAAGCCGTGACACAGGGAAGAGTTGATCTCATCGGCCTCCGTGGGCGCCGTGAGTTCCGGCGCCGTCCAGAAGGCCGTTTCCCGGATCGCCGTCGCTTCGGCGCTCGGCAGGGTGCCCGGCGCCCAGTGGCTCGTGGCGGCGAGCCGCGCAAACGGGATGCTGTTGCCGGGATTGCCGCGGGCGCGCACCTTGCCGTCAACGAACTCGATGTCCTCCGCGCGCACGTTGAGTTGGCTGGCCGCAATCATCGCCAGCCGCTGGCGCAGCCTCTCGGCTGCGATCTTTCCGGCGCCACACACCGCCGCGGCAAAGCGGCTCGCGTAGTTGCCCGAAGCGATCGACCAGGCGTCCTTCGCCGTATCCATGTCGGTCGCGACCACGATATCGGACGGCTTGAGCCCGAACGCGTCGGCGATCACCTGCGACAGCACCGTGCGATGCCCCTGCCCTTGCGGCACGGATGAAACATGCGCCGTGACGGCACCCAGCGGATCCATGGAAATGGTGGCTGTCGCCTGTGCGCCGTTCTTCGGGCCCGCCTTGCGACGCTCGTCCGGCGTGAGCGCGGTCGTGATGTAGCCCATATTGGACACGCTCGGCTCGATCACCGCCGTGAAGCCGATGCCGTAACGCCGGCCGGCCGCACGGGCCGCGTCGCGCCGCGCTTCGAGATCGGCCAGCGAACCCTCGCGCAGGGCAATCTCCAACGCCTGCTGGTAGTTACCGGAGTCGAGCAGCGCGCCTGTCGCGGTGCGATACGGGAAACGCTCCGCAGGCACGAGGTTGCGCCGGATGACCTCCACCGGATCGAGCCGCAGTTGCCGCGCGATGCGTTGCATCAGCCGCTCGAGCGCGAAATACACCTGGGGCCCGCCGAAACCGCGATTGAGCCCGGTGGGCGTCTTGTTGGTGACGACGACCCGGTTGCGGACGGCAATGTGCCGGATGTCGTAGGCACCGGTGAGATTGCCATGCATACGGTAAAGCGTGGCGGGCTCAGGCGCACGGATGTGCGCGCCCACGTCCTCCACCTGATCCCAGGCGAGCGCGAGGACCCGCCCGGACGCGTCGACGGCCGCCTCCAGGTGTGTCGCACGATTGGTGGCGGACACCGAGGCCGTGAGGTGCTCGAGGCGATCCTCGATCCACTTCACGGGCTGGCCTGCCACACGCGCAGCGACACCCATCAGGACGATGTAGGGAAACACGCCCTGCTTGACGCCGAAACTGCCCCCGGAGTTGGGCGGTGTGCGCAGGCGCAGGCGGTTGCCCGGCACCTGCAGGGCGCGCGCGATCACCGAATGGATGCTGAAGGGGCCCTGAAAGCCGGACAGGACGTCGTAGCTGTCCTCGCCCGCGTCGTAGCGCACAACGACGCCGTAGGTCTCGAGAGGCGTGCACGAGTTTCGCGGATACGTGATGTCGATACCGATGCGGTGGTCGGCTGACGCAAACGCTGATTCCGGATCGCCGTAGCGGAACGTGCGCTCGCTCGCGATGTTGGAACCGAGCCCCTCGTGCAGGCGCGGCGACGTAGGCTCGAGGGCTTGCCTCGGATCGACCACCACGGGCAGCAGATGATAGTCGACGCTGATCAGGTCGAGGGCGTCTTCGGCGAGATAGCGGTCGGTGGCGACGACGACCGCGACGGGCTCGCCCACATAGCGCACGCGATCGATCGCGATCGGCCAGCACTTCAGCGGCGCCCGCACGCCGACCGGCAGGCTGTTGGTCAGCCGTTCGACATCGGCACCCGTGATCACGGCGGCAACGCCTTCGCTGCCCCTTGCGGTCGAGACGTTGATGCCGCGGATCTCGGCGTGGGCGTGGGGTGAGCGCAGGATTGCGGCATGCAGCGTGCCCGGCGCCACGCCCAGGTCATCAATGAATTGGCCGCGCCCGGTCAGCAGCGCGGCGTCTTCGACGCGCGGTATCGAGCGGCCAACCCAGGTCTCAGAAGGGACCGACATTCCAGGGCTTCTCTCTCCGGGCCTGCTCTTGTCCGAGAGCTTCGGTGCTCCCGCGGCAGGTCCCACGACGCTCGCATTCGCCGCGCGCGCATGCGAGCCCGCTGCGTCTCACGACTTACCAATTCGTCTCATATTCGAGGCAACGGTCAGGCCTGGGCGGAAAGGCCCATACGCGTGACGGAGCGGAACTCGCTGGGCGTGACGCCTGCGTTCTCGCGGAAGAAGCGGCTGAAATGCGATGGCGCGCTGAAGCCCAGATTGCCGCTGAGGGTCGAAAGGCAATCGTTGGAATCGACGATGGAGCGCACGGCCATCTCCATCTTGAAGACGTTCATGTAGACGTGGGGGCTGACGTCCACGTTGCGCTGGAACAGCCGGTAGAAGTGCGAGCGCGAAAGGCCTGCCTCCTTGGCGACCTGGTCCATCGTCACGCCGCGCGGCTGCGTCCGGATGACGTCCAGCGCCCGCCGGATGCGCCAATCGATGCGATGCTTGTTCGCGCTGGCGAGGATGGACACCGAAGCGCCCGCCCGCCATTGGGCGAAACGCTCGATGGTCGAAATCATCAGCTCGGAAAGAAGCTTTTCCTGCGCAACCCGCCCACCGGGATCGTGAACCATCTGCTCTGCGAGTGTCATGGCCAGCTTGCGGATGCGCGGCGTGATCTCGCCGGACGGGGATTGGAAGAACTGCGGCGCGCTGCTCGAGACCCAAGACTTGTGAATGAGCTGCAGCCACTGCGGCTCGATATAGAGCGCGAGAATGACCGTCGCGGCGCTCTTGGGCACATGCACATACGCATGCGGCTCCCAGGCATTGACCAGAACGGCATTGCCCTCGGAGAGAGGGACGAGGCGGTTGCCGACCGTGAAGGCCGTATCGGCCCCCTCGACTTTCAACAGCACGTGACAATGCGGATGCGCATGCCGCACGAGCGAGCGATCCATGTCGAGCAACGCCACACGGCCAAAGTCTCCATAGGCAATGCGGACCGCGGACGACATGAGCCCTTCTTGGAAAGCGTTGTGCCGGCACATTATGCGGCTGGCGCGGTCGGGTCCAGCGGCCGCCTCATGCTGCAGCGCAGCAGAAACAATTCGCCACTGCGAAAGGAAAAGACGTCCAGCCGACATGGGGCGCGCCTGCAGCAACGCAGCGAGATCAGCGCCGATCGAGCTTGACTGTGTAGTTGAAGCGGTCGGCAGCGTGGATATTGGTCGCGACCTCGATGAGCGTCCCGTCGCCCAGCCGGTAATAGCGATGCATGCCGACGGCCGTCGAGCCCGGCTTGGCCTTGAGGCCTCTTGCGGCCACCGCGGGCATCGGCTCGCATCGGATCTGCTGCTCCACGGTCTCGACGCGCACGCCGTACATCTCTTCGATCCAGGAATAGATCGTTCCGGTGCGCCGGCCGATCATCATGCCGATGCCGGCGTACTCCGCGCGGATGAACACTTCGGTCCAGCACACGGGCAGGCGCTCGCCGTCGGCATAGCGGAAGCCTTCGACGCGCAGCCAGCGATCGCCCTTCTGGCAGCCGAGCCGTTCCGCCATCCGGTCATCCGCGATGACGATCCCGCTGCGGGACACCTGATAGCGCACCCGCGTTGCGTACTGCAGCAGTTCCTCGATGCTCGCAACGGAGTAGGTATAGAGCGACGCCGCATCACGTCGGAGGACCGTTGTCCCGGCCCCCTGGCGCGACTCGACCAGGCCTTCAGCCCGCAGCGCGCGCAGCGCCTCGCGAACCGTATGCCGGCTGACGCCGAAGCGTTGGCACAGGCCGTCCTCCGTCGGCAGCCGCGCTCCGACCTTGAAATGGCCCGAGGCAATCTCACCGCGGATCACGTCGACGACGCGGCGGTAGAGCGGCGTATCCTCATCGTTCGCCGCGATTGCGACAGGCGAATTCCGCTTCACGAGGCGGCTCATGCTGAAGGGTTCCAGATCCTCGGCGCACGCCGAATGCTTCTACTCGTACTCGAGGTTTCTTCGTTCGCAGCGCAATATGCAATTGCGAAGCAGCGTTCTTGACCACTGTCCGGACAACAAATATTTGTCCGGACAACCAAGATCAAGAGGCTTGCCATGAGCATCGCGGATCCGACGCCTCGAGTTGACGAGACCGAGAGGGCGAGCCTTCTCGCGTCGATCGATCGCTGGCTGGAGCGGGAAGTCAGGCCGATCGTCAAGGAGTACGACCACGCCGATCGCTGGCCCGCACACATCGTCGAGCAGATGAAGGAGCTGGGCCTGTTCGGCGCCACCATCGGCACCGAGTACGGCGGGCTCGGCCTGCCGGCCACCACCTATGCCGAGATCGTCATGCGCATTTCCTCGGTGTGGATGGCCATCACCGGCATCTTCAACTCGCACCTCATGCTCGCACTCGCGATCGAGAAATTCGGGACGCAGCGCCAGAAGGAGCAATGGCTCCCGCGCCTTGCCTCGGGCGAGGTCCGCGGTGGGCTTGCTCTTACGGAGCCCGATGCCGGCACCGATCTGCAGGGCATCCGCATGACGGCGCGCCGCGACGGCGACGACTACATCATCAACGGCACCAAGACCTGGATCTCGAACGGCATCGAGGGATCGTGTTTCGCGCTATTGGTCAAGACCGACCCGCAGGCGGAGCCGCGCCGCAACGGCATGAGCCTGTTCATCGCCCCGAAGCAGCAGGGTTTCCGGGTCGGACGCAAGCTCGAGAAACTCGGCTACAAATCGATCGACTCCGCCGAAATGATCTTCGAGGACTACCGCATCTCCGCCGATCACCTCATCGGTGAAGTCGAGGGCAAGGGCTTCTATCAGACCACCGGCGGGCTCGAGCTCGGCCGGATCAATGTCGCAGCCCGCGGCGTCGGCATCGCAGAAGGTGCGCTGCGGCTTGCGATGGACTACGCCCAGGTCAGGCGCACGTTCGGCAAACCCATCGCCGAGCACCAAGCCATCGCTCTCAAGCTCGGTGAGATGGCCACGCGGGCCCGCGCCGCGCGCCTCTTGACGCTCGACGCGGCGAAGGCCTTCGACAGCGGCCAGCGCTGCGACATGGAAGCGGGCATGGCCAAGTATTTCGCGTCGGAGGCCGCGCTCGAGAACAGCACGGAATCCATGCGCATCCACGGCGCCTACGGCTACTCGAAGGAATACGACATCGAGCGCCTCTACCGCGACGCGCCGCTCACCTGCATCGGTGAAGGCACCAACGAGATGCAGCGCCTGATCATCGCCAAGCAACTCCTCAAGAGGAATGCCTTCTGATGAAGCCCTTGAGCGACATGCGCGTGATCTCGTTCGAACAGTATGGTGCGGGCCCCTACGGCACGATGTTCCTCGCAGAACTCGGTGCCGATGTCCTGAAGGTCGAGCAGGCCGACGTCGGCGGTGACCCGGCCCGCCACGTCGGCCCGCACATGCTGGGCCCCGGCGACAGCCAGTACTTCCAGGCCTGGAACCTCGGCAAGCGCAGCATTACGCTCGACATCAAGTCCGAAGCGGGCCGCAAGGACTTCCACCGCCTCGTGCGCGGCGCAGACGCCGTCGTCAACAACATGCGCGGCAGCCTTCCGAAGACGCTGGGCCTCGACTACGCCGCCCTGAAGTCGATCAATCCCGCAATCGTGTGCCTGCACATTTCCGCATACGGCCGCGACAACGAGCGCGCCAATTGGCCCGGCTATGACTATCTTATGCAGGCCGAAGCCGGCCTCATGAGCCTCACTGGCGAGCCCGAGGCACCGCCCGCACGCGTCGGCGCCTCGATGATCGACACCATGACCGGCATGACGGGAACGGTCGGGCTCCTCAGTGCCATCCTCCAGGCGCGCCGTACGGGCCTCGGGTGCGATGTCGACACGTGCCTTTTCGACGTCGCCCTGCACCAGCTCACCTATTCTGCGCTCTGGTATCTGAATTCAGCCGACAAGCCCGGCCGGCAATCGCGCAGTGCCCACCTCTCGCAGGTGCCGGTCCAGACCTACCCCACATCGGACGGCTGGATCTTCATCATGTGCATGACGGAAAAGTTCTGGCGCATCCTGTGCGACGAGATCGGACGGCCGGACCTCTACGCCAACGCGGCGTTTGCAACTGCCGCCGCCCGCCGCGCGAACAAGGCCAATCTCAACGCCATTATCGACCAGGAACTGCGCAAGAAGCCGACGGCGTTCTGGCTGGCGCGTCTCACGTCCAAGATCCCGATTGCTCCGGTGTTCGATGTCGATCAGGCGCTCGATGCGCCGTTCACGCACCAGACCGGCATGGTCTCGAGCGTGCCGCATCCGAACTGCGGCTCCCTCAAGGTCCTCGCCAATCCGATCAAGATCGACGGCAAGAGAATGAGCCAGAAGGCCTGCTCTGCGCTCGGCGCCGATAACGCCGTCATCGAAGAGGAGCGCGCCAAGGCATGAAGCTCCAGGGCGTGAAGGTCATCGACCTGTCGTGGTTCCTGCCCGGGCCGCTGATGACGCTGACCTTCGCGGACCATGGCGCTGACGTCATCAAGGTCGAGCCGCCCGGCGAAGGCGATCCCGGCCGCCACATCGGCCCCTTCGACGGCGACGAGAGTGTCTTCTTCCGCAATCTCAATCGCGGCAAGAAGAGTGTCGTCCTGGATCTCAAGTCGCCCGCCGGCCGCGAGGCGCTCCTCGCTCTGTGCGAGGACGCCGACGTCTTCGTCGAAAGCTTCCGGCCCGGCGTCGCCGATCGTCTCGGCGTCGGCTATGCGGACATCTCCCGTCGCAGCCCGGCGATCGTCTACTGCTCGATCAGCGCGTTCGGCGCACAGGGCGCCTATGCGGGCCGCCCCGCCCATGATCTGGCGCTCGAAGCTCTCACCGGCGTCTTGAGCCTGACGCTCGGCGATGACGGCCGCCCCGCGGTCCCGGGCTTGCCGATCGCCGATCTGGTGGCGGGGCTGCAGGCGCAATCGGCGGTGCTGATGGCCCTCCTCAGGCGCAAGGAGACGGGCAAGGGCGATCGCATCGACATCGCCATGCATGACGCGTTGCTTGCGGCCACTGCCAACGTCATCGGCCCTGCGCTGCTCGGATTGCCCCAGCCGTCCGTCAAGCACCAGCGCACGACAGGAGGCGCCGCCTTCTACCGAATCTACGACACCGCAGACAAACGGCAGATCGTTCTCGCCGGCCAAGAGCCGAAATTCATCGACACGCTATTGCGGACGTTCGGACGGCCGGATCTCGTCCCGCTCTGTACGCGCGGGCCGGGGCCCCATCAGCAGCCGGTCATCGATTTCTTCGTCGAGACGTTTGCTTCGCGCACACTCGCCGACTGGCTGGCCTTCCTCGCCGATCTCGACGTCTGCTACGGGCCGGTCAACACCCTGCCGGAGGCGCTCGCCGATGCGAATGTCGCAAGTCGCGGCATGGTGCGCATCGATGCCAACGGCACCCGCCATCTTGGCCCGCCGATCCTGTTCCTCGACGAGCCCGCGTCGCCGAAGCTCACCTATCCGGCCCTCGGCGAGCACACGCGTAGGGTCATCCCGAATTCGACCGACATCGCATCACGGACACCAGGAGAATAGGCATGGTCGCCATCGCCAAGGAAGTCGGCCCCAAGCGCTTTCGCGCCAGCGGGGGGCGCTACTACGAGGACTTCCAGGTCGGGGACGTCTACGAGCATCGCCCGGGCCGGACCATTTCCGAGACCGACAATACCTGGTTCACGCTTCTCACCATGAACACGCACCCCCTCCATTTCGACACCGCTTACGCGGCGAAGTCGGAATTCGGGCGCCCGCTCGTCAACAGCTGCCTCACCTTGTCCATGGTCGTGGGGATGAGCGTGGCCGACGTCAGCCAGAAGGCCATCGGCAATCTCGGCTGGACCGACATCAAGCTCACGGCGCCGGTCTTCATCGGCGACACGATCTACGCGGAGACGGAAGTTCTCTCGAAGCGAGCCTCGGCGAAGCGTCCGACCCAGGGCGTGGTGACGGTGCGTACCGTCGGCAAGAAGGCGGATGGAACCGTCTTCATGTCGTTCGAACGCACCGTTCTCGTGCCCATGCGCGGTCACGCCGTCGATGACCTCGCGGACTACTGAAGCCTGCTCGAAACGACAAAAAAAAAAGACCTCGGAGGAAATGATGCTCGTATCGCGTCGCGCCGTGATGGCGGGGCTGGCCGGCACGTTCACGCTGGCCACCGCAGGAAGTGCCGGTGCAGAAGACTATCCCAACGGGCCGGTGCGCATTGTCGTGCCATTCCCGCCAGGTAATTTTTCGGACGTCGTCGGCCGCCTGCTCACCGACGAGATGAAGCAGCGCCACAACGCCACCCTCGTCGTCGACAATCGTGCCGGCGCGACGGGCGCGATCGGCATTCAGGCCGTAACAAGGTCGCAACCCGACGGCTACACGCTGCTTCTCAGCTCGAATTCGCCACTCACCGTCAACCCGGCCGTCAGGAAGAATATCCCGTTCGACGTTCTGACCGATCTCGTTCCGATCGCGTTGATCGGCTGGACGGGCTTCCTCATCGTCGTGCCTCCGGACTTCCCGGCGAACACGCTCGCCGAAGCCGTTGCCTTGATGCGTGCCTCGCCTGACAAGTACGTCGCCGCGAACCCGGGAGCAGGAACGGCGGGCCACCTCCTCACCGAGATGATCTCGCGCACGATCGGGGCAAGGCTCGTCCACACATCCTATCGCGGAAGTGGCCAGGCTTTGATGGATGTGTCCCAGGGTCGCGTGCAGATCATGATCGACGCCATGACCTCATCGCTGTCGCAAGTGCGCGGAGGCAACGTGAAGGCGTTGGCCGTCACGGCACCGCAGCGCTCGCCCCTGATCCCTGAAGTGCCGAGCATGAAGGAGGCGGGCATTCCGGAACTCGCTGACATCGACGTCGTCTCCTGGGCCGGCCTGTTGGCGCCGGCCAAGACCCCGCCCCATGTCATTAGCTACTGGAGCGAGCGCATCAACGCCCTGCTGAGCGAGCCCGCCTTCGTCCAGCGCCTCGCGGCGATCAACGTGGAGGCTGCGCCGCCCGGTAAGCCGGAACAACTCCATCAACTGATGGAGAAGGACCTCGCGCGCTGGTCCAAGGTGGCGAAGGAGGCCAATATCGCCCTCGGCGCGGAGTAGCCGCGCTCGGGAGCCGCACCAGGAGGAAGCCAGAGCAGATGCGGCGGTGCTGCGTTCAGTCGAGTTGGAGCGTGGGGTCCAAGAGCTTGAGAACCGATTGGAGCACGCAACTGTTGGCTTGGATGGACGGCAGCGACACGTCGTTCGAATGAATCTCGCTGCGATCGCCGGGGTCCGCGACCATCGATCGATGGTCGCAAAGCCCCGTCGACGCGACCGCAAGCGATACGATCCCATGCGTGGCGCGTGAAATTTCCCACGACAGCGGCAACGTGAAAGCGTTCTGGTCCAGTTCGACGACGGCAGCCTTCCAGCCTCCGGTGTTCCCCGTCTTGGCCCGGCTCGGCCCGGTCGCCTGCGCCGCACCCTCGATCTCGCTCAACGCCCGCATGACTGCCTGTTGGGACAGCAGATCCCGCACGCGCAGGACTGCCAGCGCCGGCGCCAAGATATCGCGCGCAGCCACTCCTTTCACCTCAGCGAACTCTTGGTCCCGGCGCGCGCTCGTGAGGAGAATGAGACGCAAATCCACGCCCTCCGCCGCTGCCAGCTTCTCGATCGCCATGTAGACTTCGAGCGCCGACGCGGCACCCGAGCCATCCGCGTAGGCTCCGTCGACGAAGTTCCACCGCGTCAAGCCGTTCTTGGTCTGCACTGCAGCGACGCGGGCAGGCAGGACGCCGGGAAAGCGCGCGCTGGTCATGGCCGCTTGCGCAACGGTGATCCCCGGCCGGTAGGCCGCGGCAAGGCCAGGATCCGAGAAGCCGTAGAAAGTCTTGTCGCGCATGCCATTGAGGGCAAAGGGCGCGTACGCGACACGATAACCCGTCTCCACCCACGTCGCATTCAGCAGCAGCGCCGGCGACATACTTCGCGGCGTCCAATGTTGATCGAACGCCTGCGCCAGATTGCCGGGCTGGCCATTCATGGCAACAGAGCGCTCGAAGCTCCGCTCCAGGGCAACGGCCCGATCGCTGTCGAAGCCCGCGAGATCGAGCAACATCATGCCGAGCAGAGGAGAGAAGTGATCATCCTGCATGACGCGGCCCGTGCGCACCTGTAGGGGCCCGGCTCCAGCCGATGTGTCGCCGAGAAAGCGGCAAGCCGAGTCGTCGCGCGGGGGCTGCAGCATGGTCTGGAAAGCCGAGGCACCGACGGCTCCTCCCGAGACCGCGCTGATGACAAACACGTGGCGCGCGAAGGCTGGGCATCGGTCCTGCAACGCCGAAAGAAACGCCGCCGTTGCCGACGCGGCGTAGATGCCGCCACCTTGTGCTGCCACGATAAAGACAGGGTATCGCCGGCCCTTTTCGCTCTTGAACCGTTCGATGTCGGCACGACGTGCATCCATCCAGTCACGAAACGCCGCGTCGAGGGCAGGTGGCGGATTTGGATTTGCAGTGAAGCCTCCAGCCCCACTCCCCCCCACGCTCCACGGCCGCGCCTGGATGACCATGGCCAGCACGAGAAGAAAAGACAGGCCGCTCAGCGCCCAGCGCCGCGTGGCCAGTCCGGCCAGTGTCAGGAAGGCGAAAAGTGCCAGCATGGCGAGGAACAGAGCCTGCAGCGGCCATCCGAACATGGCGCCGAGCAGGGTTGCACTGAGCACGAGCGGGATGAGCGGGAAACCGACCTGACCCGACAGATACGCCAGGAGAGCGAGGCCGCCGATCAGCACGACGACCACCGCAAGCATTGTCGCGAGCGGGCCGACCGCACGGGCATACGAGACAAGATCGAAGAGTTGCAGCGTCGGCCAACGGGTCGCGGCCGCCGCTGCCACATGGGGGACGACGAGCGCGAGAAGAACGAGGGCAGCGCTGGCGGCCAACACGGTGCCGCGCACGCGCGGGGACTGCCGCGTGAAATGCAGGAAGACGAGCCAGACGAAACCCACGATCAAGGCGATACCGGATGCGAGGAACAGACGTGTCGGCGTGCCGCGCATCTGCGCGATGACAGGGTCGGCGGACGCCGCCAGCGCCGGCAACGCCTCGACCGATTTGCGCAGGCTCGCGATGTTGCCTTCCAGGATGCGGGCCGCGGTACTCGTCCCGAACCAAACCCCGAGCCAAGGCGCCGCGGCCAGGATCACCCCCGCGCTGTTGCGCAGCATTTTCAGATGCCGCTCGTTCGTGAAGTCGCCGGACTGGGCGTAGATGACGTCGATGCGGATCGCGCTCAGCAGATGGTTGCTATAGAAGATTGCCGCGCTGGCAGCCGCCAAGGCCGCAACGGCGAGAAGGATGTGCCCCAGCTTTTCCGTAAGATCCGGCGCCTCGAGGTACGTAATGTACACCTCGTGCATCTGCCCGACCTTGGCGAGGAGCAGCCAGACGAGGATCGACGACACGACGGGCATCGGGTGAACCACGGAGGCCACCTGCTGCAACGGTCGCCAGAACCAGCGATTGACGTAGCGCCGGACGACGTAGGAGATCTGCGATGCATTCGGCATGGAAGCGGTTCTCCCGCGGCGCTCAGACGACTGCGCCGTCCGCCACGGGCGTGAACTCGCCGTCTACGAGGATCGCGTCCTCGATCGCCGACCGTTGCACGTTCGTGAAGGCGAGCAGGTAGATCTCCCGCAGGGCCGTGTCGGGATAGGACCGGTAGAACCGCTTGATGCGGCCGATCAGCAAGGGCGCCACCTGCTCGAGCGTGAGCCCCCCGTCCCCCGTGCCCATCAAGGGCAAGAGCAACGACCTGTCCTTGCGGCCGAGGATCCGGAAGCCGCTGTTGCCCCGGTGCACGTATTCCAGCACGTTGGTGACGCAGGTCGCAACGGTCGCTGGATCGGCGCTCACGCCGCTCGCCGGCCCTTGCCCCACTGCGACCGCCACATGCAGGATCTTGCGCGCCCCATTCTCTGCCAACGCGCCGGCCGTCGTCTCGATGACTTCGCCCGGCTGCACGTGCCGCCGCGTTCCCAAAGCCACACGCAACGCATCGGCAATCGTGTCCTCGACGATGTTGCCGCGCGCATCCTTGTCGGCACCGCCATAGCGGATATTGGCCGAGATCGTGCGGCCGATGACGCGATCCATCATCATGTCGGTATTTTCGGGGCTGACCCAGACTTCGATGTCGCGCGCATCGAGCACGCGGCCCGTCTGGATGCCGAGCCTGAGATCCGGAGCGTCCTTCAGCTGGTACATGCGCCCACGGCCCGACGGCAACTCGACGGCCTTGCGCGGCGTCAGGCGCAACCGATCCTTGAGATGGTAGGCCGCAATGATGAGCTTGGGATCTTCGAGTTGCGCCTTGCTCAATTTCTCGAACAGCACATCGGGGCTCATCGTGACGACGCGGATATCTTCGCCCTCGCGCGCGTTCCCGCCGCCTTGCCCGACCTTGTCGGCGGCTTCGACCACGACGTGATAGAGGAAAATCCGCTCCGAACTGCCGCCAGGGGAGGAGAAGAACGTAGTAATCAACTCCCAATCGGTGATGCGATAGCCGGTTTCCTCCAGCGTCTCGCGCGCAAGCGCCTGCTCCGGCGTCTCGCCCGGCTTGATCATGCCCGCCATCACTTCGGTGATCCAGCCGTTGCTACTTCCCTTCTCCAGCGTCGGGGCCTTGAACTGCTCGACCAGGACCACGCGATGGTCTGTCTTGTTGTAAATCAGTGCCGCGACCGCATCGCCGCGTTCGAAAACAAGGATCTTCTTCTCTGGGCTCATCCCGCCGTCGAAGAGACGATGAGACAGTGTGACCTCGTCGAGCTTGAAGAAGCCGTCGAACACGCGGTGCTTGTTTCTTATGACGACGTCCACTTGCGAACTCATAGGCACCGACCGGCAAACGAAAAACAGGAAGCGCACGGAGTGAACCACAGACTTGTAACAGTCCAAACCTAAAATTCAATGGCAGCCGTCGGAGCAGCGACGTACACTGACGGCACTCGTGCATTTCGGCTATCGCGCCATTTCGAGGCGTCGCAACCGCATATTGCAGTGCGTGCAGCGGGCACGCCCTGGAGGTTCGCTGTGATGAACGCGCCGACGCGCAAATACAAAAATCGGGCCTTCATCAGCTACACGCACGCCGACACGGCGTGGGCCTCGCGCATCCAGAAGCGGATCGAGAACTACCGCGTGCCGAAAGAGCTCGTCGGTCTCGAAACGCCGATGGGCAAGGTGCCCGACCGGCTCTACCCGGTTTTTCGCGACCGGACCGACGTCAGCGCCGGCTCCCGGATGGAGGGGCTCAAGGACGAACTCGACGCCTCCCAGTCGATGATCCTGATCTGCTCGCCCAAGGCCGCGACCAGTGAACCGGTCGAACAGGAGATCATCCACTTCAAGACCACGCGGCCCGATGCACGCATCCTGCCTATCATCGTCGATGGCGAGCCCGGCGCGAAATTCCAGCCGCAGGATTGCTTTCCCAGAGCCCTGCGCATGCACGTGCAGGGCGGCAAGGTAACGGACGTCGAGGATGCCGTGCCGATCGCCGCCGACGCGCGCGAGCAGGGCGACCGGGAAGAGCTGGCCGTCTTCAAGCTCATTGCGGGGATGACCGGCGTCGGCCTCGGCGAGCTGATGCAGCGCAACCGCGAGGCCGAGATCCGCGAGCGCCGCCGCTGGTACAAGATCTCCGCGACCATGGCCGGCCTGTTCATCGTGGCGTCGGTCGCGGCCTACCTCGCCTGGACGACATCTACCAAGAATGCGCGAATGCTCGAGAGGGTGCTGACCGGGTCGAGCAATTTCGTGCGAGAGGCCGTGCGCGCCAACAAGGAGCGGGGCCTGCCGACAGGCGAGACGATCACGTTTGTACGCGCCGCCGCCGACATGATCCAGAGCGTCCGCTCGGTCGGCAACAGTTCCGATAGTGTCATGCGCGAGATCACGAGCTTCGAGATGGTACTCGCCGACAGCTACGGACAGGTGAACGATTTGGAGCAGCAGGCCAGGCTGGCCGACGCGGCACTCGAGCAAATGAAGTTGCTCGCGAAAGGCCGGCAAGACCCGACGTTCCGGCGCGATCTTGCCCGCGCCTACTGGACAAAAGGGCGCTCGATCAGCGTCAAGGGACGCAACACGGAGGCGCTTGGACAGTTCGAGAAGTGCCTGACCGAAACGTCCATGCTGTCCGACGACGTGCTGCTCGCCGATCCCGAACTGGCCTCGATCGTGGCCACCTGCCACCGCGAGATCGGCCTCATCGACTTGGAGCGCAACCTCTACGCCGAAGCGTCCGAGCACGTGCAGCGGTCTCTCGCGCTCGCCAAAGCCTCGCTTGAGCGCAACTTCAATGCACGCAGCCTGGAGGACGTGACCTGGTCCTACATCCACCAGGGCGAATTGCACCGCCAGCGCCAGAATTTCGACGAGGCCCGCAACACGGTCGGCGAAGCGCTCGCCCTGCTCGAAACCGCCAAAGAGAAGAACAAGGACCTGGAACTGCTGATCCAGCGTTTCCAGGGCAATCTGTACATCGTCAAGGGCGACGCGTCTCTCTTCCAGGCCGCCAAGGTGGCCGAGAAAACGGCGCTCTACGAGCAGGCGCGGGCCGACTTCACCGAAAGTGCCCGGCTGCGTGAAATCCTGTCCAGCAAGGACAGGCTGAACGTAGTCTATGCGAACGCGTGGGCATTCAGCCTGATCAAGGTTGCCGAGGCGTCTACTCGGCTGAAAGACTACCAGCGTGCCCGGGAAGCCTACGAGGTCGCCAAGCTGGCTGTGCAAGCTCCATTGACACGCGCGCCAGACCAACTTCAGTTGCGGCGAACGCTGAACTACGCGCTCGCGGGCCTTTCCGACGTCCTGACGATGATGCGGCAGCGGGACGAGGCCATCAAGTATGCACTCGAGCGCATCGAGAACGACGAGAAAATTCTTGCTGCTGATCCAAACAGCGAGCAGCGTCAGCGCTCCCTAGCCGACGGTCATTACTACGTCGCCCAGATGTACGAGGCCAATGCGCAGCCGGAATTGGCCCTGCCGCACCATGACAAGGCCATCGAGATCTACACGC
>RXJK01000405.1:6567-19567 GCA_003963125.1 Hyphomicrobiales bacterium | reverse complement strand
ATCTTGTCCTTCTCGAAGGTGATCACGAACAGCTCGAGCGAGATGCCCGCGATCTCCTGCTCCTCGATGCCGACGATGCGGCCGACGCCGTGCGCCGGGTAGACGATCCACTCGCTGGTCTTGAAGCCGTGGCGGGTGTTGACGTTCTTCTTCGCCGCCGCGTTCTGCGCTGCCGCGGCCGCAGCCGGCGCGGCGGCCTGGCCTGCGGGCTTAGCGGCCGTATTGGCGGGCGCCGTGATCGTCTGCTGTGGCTTGGCGGACGCCGGGATGGCACGCGCGCCTGTCGCGGCCGCAGTCTGTGCGGCCTTCGCAAGAGCGGCGGCGACCGGCATCTTCTGGGGTGCCATGGCAGGCTTCGGCGCTGCGGCCTTGACGGACGCTGCGGCCTTGACAGGTGCAGGCTGCGCCGACTTCGCCGGGGCAGCAGACGCCTTCGGTGCTACGGCAGGCTTCGCCGCCGCCTGGGAAGGCGCGGGTGCTGCGGCGGGCGCCTTGGCGGGCGCGGCCTTGGCAACGGTCGGCTTCTCGATGCTCTTCTCCTGCTTCTTGGGGGCCGGAATGGGCTTCTTCGTCGTCACGTCCGCCTTCACCGGCGTCGTCTTGGCCGCAGGAGCCGGTGCAGGGGCGCTCTTGCCAGTTGCCTTGGCCGCACCAGGCTTAGCCGCGGGGGCAGCCGAACGGACCGGGGCAGGCTTTTGCACAGAGGCCTTCTTCGCTGCCACCTTCTTCTCTGCTCCCTTGCCCGAGGTCTTGTTGCGTGCCATGTCAGATATCTCACTATCACTAACGGTTGTATTCCCGCACCTGCACACTCAGATGTGCATTCGACCCGACGCGCGCAAGCGCGGGCGGCCGACTAGCGTCTCCGTCCCTCAGAGTTCATGCCTTCCCGATGCATGCGAACGCGGGTTCGCGCACGGGCCGTCTATGGGTTGGTTGAGCACAACTGCGCTAAAGCTCTCGAACGACCGGGCTCCCGCCGGTCCGGCGCAGTGAAACCGCATGTTGAACGCGGGTCTCAGTTGGAAAACTCGTTCACACCACCACCACACTCATACACATAACATAAACTTCGCGCATTTTGAAGTGTCCGGGTATCCGCAAAGACACATTCGCGCGGCGCATCCTTAAGCGCGGGTTCGGTATACACGCGCATCTTTACGCAACCAAAGGTTGCGGCGGGCTCGGCAGTATCTGAAATGGCTGCGGACGGGGGGTCAGTCGCCGGAGCCTGGCTCCGCCGAGAAGTACTTGTCGAACTTGTCCGACACGGTCCGGAACTCGTCCGCGTCGGCCGGCGGCTCCTTCTTGGAGGTGATGTTCGGCCACTTCTCGGAGTATTCGCGATTGACCTGGAGCCACTGCTCGAGGTTCGGCTCGGTGTCGGGCTTGATCGCCTCGACAGGGCATTCCGGCTCGCACACGCCGCAATCGATGCACTCGTCCGGGTGGATCACGAGCATGTTCTCCCCCTCGTAGAAGCAATCGACGGGGCAGACTTCAACGCAATCCGTGAACTTGCACTTGATGCAGCTGTCGTTGACGACGTAGGTCATGCGCGGTCCTGGGCGTGGCAGTTAGCGAAGGCGTGCCGTTCAGCAAACTTCTGTTGCCATACGTCGGGCTTGCCCTGCAAGCCGCACGTGCTGACGCACAGGGCTGCAGAAGCCGCCCATCGGGCCGTTATCCCTCAGTCACTTCCCCGCGTCCGTCAACTTGTCGACACTGGCGGCCGCCGAGACATCTTCGTAAAGCGTCCGCGCCTCGGACGGCGGCCCGCGCCGTTCGCCCGTGGTAAGGATGCGCAGGACGTGAACCTTGCCGCGCAGCGCGACCGTGACGACGTCGCCGGGCTTGACGGCGTAGGCGGGTTTGGCCACCCGGACGCGATTGACCCTGATGCGGCCGGCTGCAACGGCCTCGGCGGCGAGGGTGCGGGACTTGAGGATGCGCGCGTACCAAAGCCACTTGTCGAGGCGCTGACCAGCCCCGGGGCCGGCTTCGTTGTCGTCGTCGTCCTCGTCCTCCTCGCGCACCGGCACCTCCCTGCCGCTACTTGGAGTTGGCTTTCTCCATCTGCGCCTTGAGCTGGCTCAGCGCCGCGAACGGGGAGTCGGGGTCGATCGCGCCGGACTTCTGCGGGGGGCCCGCCTGCATGACGGCCCGCGGGCGATCCTCCCGCTTGCGGTCGAAGCGCTGCGGCGGACGACCGCCTTTGCCGCCGTTGCCCTGGGCATTGCGGTCGAACGGCTTGCCGCCCTTGCCCGCGTGCCTGTGCTGGTTGTGCGGCCGGTGCTCCCGACGCGGTTCGGCGGGGGCGGAGGCGGGCGCTGCGGCCGATTGAGCGGCCTCGGCGCCTGAGGCATCGGCTGCCACGGGCTGAGGTTGGGTTACCTCCACCGGCGGCTGCCCCGGGCGATGGCGGTCGTGCTGACGGCCGCGATGGTGCCCGTGCCGCCGGCCGTGGCCTTGGCGCTCGCCGGGCTTGGCGTCGCGGCCCTCGCGGCGTTCTCCTTGGCCGCCGTGGGCCCCCCGACGACGCGGTCGCCAAATCTCGATCCACTTCTCTTCCGGCTTCTCTTCGCCGGCTTTTGCTTCAGAAACAGGTTCAGCTGCCGCAGGGGCCTGCTCTTCCGCAGCCATGGGCGGCTCGGCTTCGGGTGTCGTTGGCACGTCCGCAGCAGCAGCTTGCACCGGCTCGGGGGCGGGTTCGACGGTCGTGGCCTCGGCAGAAGCAGGTTCTGCCGGGATCTCGGTTGCCGTTTCACCCTGGGAAGGCGCTGCATCGGCCGGCTGCGCGTCATCCGCCGGCTTGGCCGCAACGGGTTCCGGCTTGACGAGGCGGCGGTCGGCCCAGAAGCCCAGGGATTTGAGAACATTGCCGAGTTCGGCCGAGGAACATCCGAGGATCGACATCATCTCGGGGACGGCCGTGAAGCCGCCATCGCCGGTGGCACCCTTGGGCGGCGTGGCGGTCTCCGCTCCCTCGCCCTGCGGCTTGCGCCAGGCCATCAGAGGGCGGATCAGATCGGCGAGGCGCTCCAGCATGTCCATGCGGACGGCGCGCGGGCCGCACACGTGGAAGCCCGCGACGCGATAGAAGGCCTCGGGCGTTTTCGGATCGACGAGGGTCGACGTGAGGCCGGGGCGCGGCGGCTCGGGCAGGACCGCGTCGTCCTTGTCGAGGCCCAGGCTCGCTTTGTTCTTCAGCAGAAACAGCGTGCAGGCGAGGTCGGCCGATGCGGGCTTCAACAGCAACGGGAAGTAGATGTTGAAGGCGCCGAAGCGGACGCCGTATTTGCGCAGTTGCGCGCGCGCCGGCTGATCGAGCGAGCGCACCTCTTCCGCCACCGTCTCGCGCGCCAACGCGCCGAAGCTTTCCTTCAGCCGGAAGGCGATCCCGCGGGCCAAGCCCTGCACGTCGGTCGCGTTGGAGATCTCGACGAGGGGCTTCAAGCGTTCGCCGATCGCCTCGCTCACCCAGGTGTTGAGACGCTCCTGGACGCGCTCCTTGTCGGCGGGCTGCAGGTACTCGTCGGCGGTGACGGAGACCAGCGGCTTCAACGGATCCTCGCCCGCCTCGAGGCGGCCGATCTCCTCGTCGCGCCAGACGATGGCGCCCTGGCGCGTGAGCTTGAAGGCATCGGCCTTCGCCGAGACGACGCGGCGCACGCGCATGCCGAGTTCGCGGGACACGACGTGCTGGGCGGCCGAGCGCATCGCCTTGCCGTGAATGCCCTCGGCCTCGGTGTCGGGGAAGAAACGGAAGCCCTTGAGCCGGCCGACGAAGTGCTTCTCGACCTCGATGCGGCCGTCCTCGCCGATCTCGGCGACCATGTCGTCCTTGTCCTTGAGGCTGCGCATCAAGGCGCTGGTGCGGCGATCGACGAAGCGCTGCGTGAGGCGCTCGTGCAGGGCGTCGGAAAGGGCATCCTCGATGGCACGCGTGCGCTCCTGCCAGTGCGCCGGGTTCGCCAGCCACTCGACGCGGTTCGATACGAACGTCCAGGTGCGGATGTGCGCGATGCGGTTGGAGAGCGTGTCGATGTCGCCGTCGGTGCGCTCGGAGAAGGCGACCTGCTTGGCGAACCAATCTTCGGGGATGCAGCCCTCGCCCGTCATGATGAATTTGTAGACGGTGCCGGCGAGTTCGGCGTGGTTCTGCGAGGAGATCTTGCGATAGTCGGGGATCTGGCAGACGTCCCACAGGCGGCTCACCGCCTCCGGCGTCGTCGCCATGTCGAGGACTTCGGGATCGTTGCTGAGGCTTTCGAGCGCGATCACGTCGTCGGCCATGCGGGCGCGCGACAGGCGCTGCTCGCGCGGCATCTGGCGCAGGCTGTCGCGCAGGCCGTCGAGCGTGCGCAGGTCGAGATCGCGCGCGCGCCACTGCAGCGACTTGACGCTGTCGAAGGCGTGCGTCTCGAGACGCTCGACCAGATCGGGCTCGAGGGGCGGCACGCCGCCCGTGACGCCGAAGGTGCCGTCATTCATGTGGCGGCCGGCGCGGCCCGCGATCTGGGCGAGCTCGCCCGCCGTCAGTTGACGATGCACCTGGCCGTCGAATTTGCGCACGCCGGCGAACGCGACGTGATCGACGTCGAGGTTGAGGCCCATGCCGATGGCATCGGTGGCGACGAGAAAGTCCACGTCGCCCGACTGATAGAGAGCGACCTGCGCGTTGCGCGTGCGCGGGCTCAACGCGCCGAGGACAACGGCGGCACCGCCGCGCTGGCGACGGATGAGTTCGGCGATGGCGTAGACTTCCGCCGCGGAGAAGGCGACGACGGCGGAGCGCGGCGGCAGGCGCGTGATCTTCTTCTCGCCTGCGTACGTCAGCTTCGAGAGGCGCGGGCGCGAGACAAAGTTCGCGCCGGGGATGAGATCCGTGATCGCCTCGCGCATGGTCTGCGCGCCAAGGAGCAACGTTTCCTGCCGCCCGCGCACGTGCAGGAGGCGATCGGTAAAGACATGCCCACGCTCAGGATCGGCGCAGAGCTGCACTTCGTCGATGGCGAGGAAATCGACGTTGGCCTCGCGCGGCATCGCCTCGACGGTGCAAACGAAATAACGCGCGCTCTCCGGCTTGATCTTCTCCTCGCCGGTAATCAGCGCAACCCGGTCGGCGCCGACGCGTTGGGAGATCTTGTCGTAGACCTCGCGCGCCAGCAGGCGCAACGGCAAGCCGATGAGACCGCTCTCGTGCCCGAGCATGCGCTCGATGGCCAGATGTGTCTTGCCGGTATTGGTGGGGCCCAGAACGGCAGTGACATTGCGGCTGCGATTAGCGGTATCGAAACCCATTACAGGCTTTCCTAGACTTCCGGGATGCGGAGGCATTGCAGAGTGGTGCGACAATATCAAGGGGCAGGCGGCAAAAAAGACCCGGAGCAGGCCCGGTTCCGATCATACAAAGAACGAGACAAGTGCGGCGTTCGCGACGCGCCCGGAATTTGTTGTCGCGCCGCTGCGGCGGTCATCTTGTGCGGGTGGCAGAGTACGACCATACTTGGTGAGCCATGAAGCTCGATTCAAAATATTTCGACAGTGTGCGCGTACGCCGGGACGAGGCGAAGGTCGACGCGCGCGCGCTGCCGGGCTGCGATTGGAAGGGATGCACGAACCCGGGCCAGCACCGGGCGCCGATGCACCGTGGCCTCGACGGACAATATTACCTCTTCTGCATGGACCACATCCGCGAGTTCAACGCCTCGTACAATTATTTCGAGGGCTGGAGCAACGACGAGGTCGCGGCCTATCAAAAGGAAAGCGTGATCGGGCACCGGCCCACCTGGAAGACGGGCGCCAATGCCTGGGCGCACGGCACGCGGGCCAACATGAACGAGCAGCCGGGCGAGCGTGGGCGTGTGAACGATCCGCACAATTTCTTCGCCTGGCGGGCAAGCAAAGGGCCGCAGGCCGAGGCGAGCCGGCGCACGCTCAAGCCGCTCGAGCGCAAGGCCTTAGAGACGCTGAATCTTGAGGTTACCGCCACGCGCGAGATGATCAAGTCGCGGTTCAAGGAGCAGGTGAAACTGCACCACCCCGACCTCAACGGCGGCGATAAGCGCTCCGAGGACAAGTTGCGCGAAATCATCCAAGCCTATAACTATCTGAAACAAGCCGGGTTGGTCTGACCAAACCGGTTCCCTATGAACCTGACGCATCTGCCGCCGGTGGGGGCATGCGAGCCCGTCGCACCGTGCAGACTACCCGGAAAAAGGACGCTATGCCTGCCCAAGCCCAAGCCGGCGCGCCCGGCACGCCGGACAAGACCGTGTCCGTGCGAGATGTATTCGGCATCGATACCGACCTCGTGGTGCCGGCCTACTCCAAGCCCAACGACTATGTGCCGGACTTCGACGCGGACTACGTGTTCGCGAAGGAAGTCACGCTCGCGATCCTGGCCGGCTTCAAGCACAACCGGCGCGTGATGATCCAGGGCTACCACGGCACGGGCAAATCGTCCCACGTCGAGCAGGTGGCTGCGCGCCTCAACTGGCCGTGCGTGCGTGTCAATCTCGACAGCCACGTCAGCCGCATCGACCTCGTCGGCAAGGACGCCATCGTCCTGAAGGACGGCAAGCAGGTGACGGAGTTCCGCGAGGGCATCCTGCCGTGGGCGCTGCAGACCAACACGGCGCTGTGCTTCGACGAGTACGACGCGGGCCGCCCCGACGTCATGTTCGTCATCCAGCGCGTGCTCGAAGTGTCGGGCAAGTTGACCCTGCTCGACCAGTCGAAGGTGATCCGGCCGCATCCCTACTTCCGGCTGTTCGCCACGACGAACACCATCGGCCTCGGTGACACCTCGGGCCTCTATCACGGCACGCAGCAGATCAACCAGGGCCAGATGGACCGCTGGTCGATCGTCGCCACGCTCAACTATCTGCCGCACGACATCGAAGTGAAGATCGTGCTGTCGAAGGCCAAGAGCTTCCAGAAGAGCGAGGCCAAGCGCAAGGCCATCTCCAACATGGTGCGCGTCGCCGATCTCACGCGGTCGGCTTTCATCAACGGCGACCTGTCGACGGTGATGAGCCCGCGCACGGTGATCACGTGGGCCGAGAACGCCGAGATCTTCGGCGACATCGGCTTCGCCTTCCGCGCCACGTTCGTCAACAAGTGCGACGAACTCGAGCGGCCACTGGTCGCCGAATTCTACCAGCGCTGCTTCGGCGAGGAATTGCCCGAGAGCGCGGTCAACGTGGCCTTGGCATAGGCGGCCCTCGTGAGCGGCTCGACAGCATGGTCCGCCGCTCCAACGCCGCCACGCTCGACGACGCTCGTGCGTCGGCCGCCGTCGCACAGCACATCCGGCATGAAGCAAGCCTGAAGCATGGCCCCTCCGAACAGCCCACCCAATCGCAAGGAAGCGCCCGCTGAGCCGTTCAAGCGGGTTCTGGGGCTTGCCGTGCGCGCGATTGCCGGCGACGGCGAGGTGCAGGTCGCCTTCGCGCCCGGCAAACCGCAGATCGAAGACAAGCTGATCCAGTTGCCCGAGCCTTCGCGCGTGCCTTCCGCGCAGGAGATCGCGGTGGTGCGCGGCTGGGCCGACAGCCTCGCGCTGATGGCGGCCTGCCACGACAAGCGCCTGCATGCGCGGCTGATGCCGAAGTCGGGGCCTGCCCGTTCCGTGTTCGAAGCCGTGGAGCGCGCACGTATCGAGGCGCTGGGCGCCAACCGCATGCCGGGGATGGCGAAGAACCTCACCGCCCGGGTCGAGGACCAGTACGGGCATGGCCGCTATGCAGAGATCACGGAGCGCGGCGACGCTCCGCTCGAAGATGCCCTGTCGCTGATCGTGCGCGAGCGCCTGACGGGCGCGAAGCCGCCCGAGACGGCGGCCAAGATGGTCGACCTGTGGCGTCCATGGATCGAAGATCGCGCGGGGCAGACGCTCGACAAGCTGGAGCGCGTTCCGGAAAACCAGGAAGCGTTCGGCCGTGTGCTGCGCGACCTCCTCAAGACGCTCGACCTCACCGAGGAGCAGGGCGAAGGGGATCGCGAGGAAGGCGACCAGGAAGAGCAGCAGGAGCCCGACACGGGCGACGAAAGCTCGCAGGAGCAGTCCGAGGGCCAGGACGCGCAGGAGCAGTCGAGCGAGGAGCAGCGCGGCGAGGGCGAAGAGGGCGACACCACCGAGCAGCCGCAGGACGCCGACACGGACGACTTCGACGCGGACGGCGAAGGCGAGGAGATGGCCGACGCGCGTGAGCCGTGGCGGCCGAACCAAAGCATTCTCGATAACCCGGAAGCCTTCGGTTACAAGGTCTTCTCGCGCGCCCACGACGAGGAAATTTCCGCCGACGACCTGTCGACGCCGGACGAACTGGAGCGCCTGCGCTCCTTCCTCGACAAGGAACTGCGCAACCTGCAGGGCGCCGTCTCACGGCTCGCCAATCGCCTGCAGCGCAAACTCATGGCGCAGCAGAACCGCGGCTGGGACTTCGACCTCGAGGAAGGGCAACTCGACGTCGCGCGGCTGACGCGCATCATCATCGATCCCATGTATCCGCTCTCCTTCAAGCACGAGCGGGATGCGGTGTTCCGGGACACGGTCGTGACGCTGCTGCTCGACAATTCCGGCAGCATGCGGGGCCGCCCCATCATGGTCGCGGCGTGCTGCGCCGACATCCTCGCGCGGACGCTCGAACGCTGCGGCGTGAAGGTGGAGATCCTCGGCTTCACGACGCGGGCCTGGAAGGGCGGGCAGGCGCGCGAAGCGTGGCTCGCGGCGGGCAAGCCTGCCAACCCCGGCCGTCTCAACGATCTGCGCCACATCGTCTACAAAGCCGCGGATTCCCCATGGCGGCGGGCCAAGCGCTCGCTCGCCCTCATGATGCGGGAAGGCCTGCTGAAGGAGAACATCGACGGCGAGGCATTGGCCTGGGCGCACAAGCGCCTGCAGGCGCGGCCTGAGCGTCGCCGCATTCTGATGATGATCTCGGATGGTGCGCCGGTCGATGATTCCACGCTGTCCGTGAACACGGGCAGCTACCTGGAGCAGCATCTGAGGCAGGTGATCGACGAGATCGAGAACCGGTCCTCGGTCGAGCTTCTCGCTATCGGCATCGGCCACGACGTCACGCGCTATTACAAGCGCGCCGTCACCATCACCGACCCGAGCGAGCTTGCCGGCGCGATGACCGACAAGCTCGTCGAGATGTTCGAGGAGGACGCGCGGCAGCAGCAGGGGCCGCCGCGCCACAAGCCGCAGCGGCGCAAGCTCGCCTGAGGCTCTCCGACGGGCGCCGGTCGCAATGTGCGTTCACCCGGGGCTCCGCGCTCGTTCAGGATTGCCGAATGGCTCGCATTATTCGCCCCGCTTCGCTCGTCTCACGCCGCGGACTTTTGACAGGCGCCATGGCGCTCGCCCTGGCGCCCTCCCCGCTCCGCGCTGCCGGCGATGACGAGGACGGCGGCAAGGGCCTGCTGACCAAGGAGCAGGGGCTCACCCTGACGGCCCGCCCCATCCCGGCTTTCGATGCCGCAAAGCCCGATATGACAACCTTCGGCGCGCTGGAATTCCGCGGCGGCGTTTCCCTCTACTCCGACTTCGAACATTTCGGCGGCCTGTCGGGCCTCGTGATCGAGCCGAACGGCTCGGGCCTGCTCGCCATCACAGACGTCGGGTGCTGGCTGTCGGCGGACATCACGTACGAGGGCAAGCGGCCGACCGGGCTTGCCAACGCGTGGATGGGCCCCTTGCGGGATGCCGAGGGCGCGCCGTTGCGGGACAAGAAGCAGCAGGATGCGGAAAGCATCACGCTGCTCGAGGGCACGCTCGGCAAGGGCCAGGTGCTGGTGGGCTTCGAGCGGCATCATCGCATCATGCGTTACGACGTGACGGAACGGCGGCTGTCGGGGCCGGCCAAGGGCGAGATCACGCCACCGCCCGACGTGCGCCGCATGCCGAAGAACCAGGGCTTCGAGGCCGTGGGCGTGCTGAAGGCCGGGCCACACAAAGGCAGCGTTATCGCGTTCGCCGAGCGCTACACCCGCGGCAGCGGCTATCACACAGGTTGGCTGTGGGTCGGCGGCGAGCCGCAGAAATTGCAGCTCAAGGACATCGACGGCTTCGACATCACCGACACTACGGGCCTCGAGAACGGCGACTTGCTGGTGCTCGAACGGCGCTTCCGCTGGACGGAGGGCGTGCAGATGCGGCTGCGGCGCCTGAAGGGGCCGGACATCGTGCCGGGCGCGCGGCTCACGGGCGACATCCTCCTGCAGGTGAATGGCGACTTCCAGATCGACAACATGGAAGGCGTCGCCGTGCATCGCGATGGTGCGGGCGATCAAGTCGTGACGCTGATCTCGGACGACAACTTCAACCACCTGCTGCAGCGGACACTGCTGTTGCAGTTCACGCTCAGCGACGCGCAAGGCACGAGGCGGACGTAAGGTGCGCAGGCCTGCCGGCCCGAAAAGACTTTAGGATGCTGCTACCGGCTCCCTGCGCGCCTATCCGCCTTTGTCGCCCCGGCACTTGTTGCCGGGGTCCACTTCTCCACTTGCTCCGGCGCTCGCGGATGGCTGGATCCCGGTGACAAGCACCGGGATGACAAAGAGTGCGCGGGGCCGTATGGAAACGAAAAGGCCTCCGTGCATGCACGGAGGCCTTTCAAAATCTCAGCGAAGGGGCTGGATCGGCTTAGGCCGCGACCTGCTCTTCGCGGGCTTTGGCGATATCGCGCTTCAGCTTCTGGCAGCGGGGGGAGAGCTCCTCGAGCCGCGCCTTCATCAAGAAGTTGTCCAGGCCGCCGCGGTGCTCGACCGTCTTCAGCGCGTTGGCGCTGACGCGCAGGCGGAAACTGCGCTGCAACGCGTCGCTGATCAGCGTCACGTCGACGAGGTTGGGGCGGAAGGTGCGCTTCGTCTTGTTCTCGGCGTGGCTGCGCAGCTGGCCAGCGAGGGGGCCTTTGCCCGTCAGTTCGCAACGGCGGCTCATAACAAAATCCCGGTATGTCTCGAGGCTAAGCCTAGGCCCTGGGCCTAAACGGTCGCGGGGCCTAAACGGTCGCGGCCTCCCGCGGGGGGAGGCCTGCTGATCGCGGCCCGTTCTACAGGAGCGGGCGCAGGCGTCAAGCCCTACCTCCACTTTCGCGGCCGATGCGCGCCATCCACAGCCCCGTGCCAATCCGGACCGCGGGGGTGGAATTCGTTTACCCATTTGCGCCAGACTGCCCGAGACACAGAACGGACGCAAAAATTCTTAACCCTCAGCGGCACAGGACGAGGGGTAGAAGCGTTATCGCGTCGGTTTTGCGTATCTTGTGATGTTGCTTTCGGTTGTGTCGGGGACAGTCATGAAGCGGATGCCGGTGGCGCGTGAGTTCGCAAGCTTCCTGAGCGCGTCCAAGATGTTGCGGGCCTCGTGCCTCGCGCTCGGCATACTGGGCGCCACGACCTCGGCGCAGGCGCAGGCGCCGACATGGCCCGCGAACCTCAAGGCCGAATACGAAGTGGCCTTCAACGGCTTCGGCATCGGCTCGTTCGCCTTCCAGGCCGAGGCCGAGCGCGATACCTACAATCTCAAGGGGTCGGCCAGCCTGTCGATGCTGCTCGGCGCCATCAGCTGGACGAGCGACATCCGGGCCATCGGCACCGTGTCCGACAAGCTGCCGCAGCCCTCGGCCTACGCCTTCGAGGTGAAGTCCGGCTCCAGGGGCATGATGACCCGCATGGGCTTCGAGGATGGCGCCGTGAACTCGGTCGCGCACATGCCGCCGCAGCCGCCGAAGCCCGAAATCGTGCCGGTGCGCGCCCAGCATCTCAAGGGCGTCGTCGATCCGCTCAGCGCCATGATGATGCTGGCGTCGAGCCAGGCGCCGTGCGACCGCCGCATCCCGATTTTCGACGGGCGCGAGCGCTTCGACCTCGTGTTCAGCCGCAAGGGCGAGGTGCGCATCAGCGAGCAGTCGCCGAGTGGCCAGCCGAGCGTCGGGCACGTGTGCCGCGTGCGCTACGTGCCGATCGCGGGGCACAAGCCGGACGAGTACACGCAGAAGATGGCCGAGAACCGCGACATCGAGGTGGTGCTGCGGCCAGTGCCCAGCGCGCACATGTTCGTCCCCTACCAGATCTCCATCCCGACGCCGATGGGGACGGCGACGCTCACTTCGAAGCGCGTCGAGATCGCGCAGACGGGCAAACCGCGCATCGCGCTGCTGTACTGAGCGGCGGTCGGCCCTGCCGGGTCTCATGCGCGGCCGTCACTGGAAATGGCGGATGAGGTCGTGCTTTTCTAGCTCCGCTGACATCAGCTGGGCGCCGGAGAGGCAAGACGCATGAAACTCCTTCTATATGCCATGGCCGGCGGGGCGCTGGGGTCGGGCACGCGGCACCTGATCAACATCGGCATGGGGCGCTGGCTGGGCGCGGGCTTCCCGTGGTGGACGTTCGCCATCAACGTGACGGGGTGTTTCTTCATGGGCGTGCTGATCGAGGCGCTGGCGCTGCGCTTCAATAGCTCGAACGACTTGAGGACGTTTCTCGCCACCGGCGTGCTCGGTGGCTACACGACGTTTTCGGCGTTCTCGCTCGATTTCGTGGCGCTGATGGGCCGGCAGGAGCATGCCGCGGCCGCCTTCTACGTGATCGGGTCGGTGGTGCTGGCGCTGCTCGCCGTCTATGCGGGGCTCGGGCTCACGCGCGCGCTGCTGGCGTGAGCGCCCGGGGCGTCAGCCCGTGAACAGCTTGACGATGCTCTGGCTCGAATTGTTGGCGATCGACAGGGATTGCACGCCGAGCGACTGCTTCGTCTGCAAGGCCTGCAACCGCGTCGATTCCTCGTCCATGTTCGTGTCGACGAGCTGGCTGACGCCCTTCTGCACGGTCGACATGAGGTCGGAGACGAAGCCTTTCTGCAGGTCGATGCGCAGCTTGACGTAGCCGAGCGCCGTCGCCGAATCCGTCAGCCGCAGGATCGTGGTCTCGACGCCCTGGATGTAGCTGTCGAGATCGGCGAGATCGGCGGCGCTGTCGGTCAGGGCAT
>RXJK01000405.1:1553-6517 GCA_003963125.1 Hyphomicrobiales bacterium | reverse complement strand
TCGTGTAGGTTGAGCCGCTCGCAGCCGTGTGCTGCCTGTCGAGCTGGCCGGCCTTGGCCGAGGCCGCCGGATTGGTATCGTAGAGGGCCGTCGTCTGGCCCGTGGCGGCGGTATACAGATTGAAGCTGATCTTGCCGACGACGACGGTCATGGTGCTGTCGCGCGAGAAGGACGAGACGATCTGCACGGTCGTGTCGGTTCCGGTGCTCGTATCGATGTTGAGCCAGTTCTGCCCGGAGAAATTTGCCGTCTGCGCCACTGTGCGCAGCTCGCTTTGCAGGGCCGCGATATCGCTCTGGATCTTTCCCCGGTCGACGCCCGGCTCGCGCGCGGCGACGAGCTTGCGCTTGATCTGATCGAGCAGCTTGATGCTGTTGTTGATGCCGGTGTAGGCGACATCGGCCGTCGCCGAACCGAGGCTCAGCGCGTCCTTGACGGCGGTGAGCGCCCCGTTATCGGAGCGCATGGTGGTGGCAATGGACCAGTAGGCGGCGTTGTCCTGCGCGGTGGCGACGCGCTCGCCGGTGGCGATGCGGTTCTCGGCGCGGATGAGCTGAGACTGGGCGAAGTTGAGGGACTGAAGCGCAGTCAATGCTGCGACGTTCGTATTGATGCTGCTCATCGGCCTTCTCCGAGGCTTTGCCTGTACAGGAAAGCGCAGGCTAAGCGCTCAGGCTTGACCGAAACCTGCGGCTGCAGCATGCGGAGTTGATTTCGACCATCCTTTATCCGTCGGTGAACCAAAGGTTTTCAACGAATTCCTGCGCCAGATCAGAGTTGCGGGATGTTTTCCATTCGAGGCCCCGGATGGGGGCTTCGCGTGGAGCCCATAACGGCGCGGGATCCGCCGCTGCGCTGTATCCGGCAGCAGCCCGCGGCGCGGCGCAGCACCGCTGCCCAATAGGCTTAACGGCGCGTAGGCGCTCTTCAGGAAGGCCTGCCGCGGTCGGCTCGGTTGTCCTGGCGCGGCCAGCCGTCTATGCAGAGCCATGGCTCCAACGAACACGCCCGGCGCAAGCGCCCCCGTCGAAACCCTCACCGTGAAGCGGGACGAGGCCGGTCTGCGCCTCGACCGCTGGTTCAAGACGCGCTTCCCCGAGGTCAGCCACGGCTACCTGCAGAAGCTCCTGCGCTCGGGCCAGGTGCGCGTCGACAGCAAGCGCGTGCAGGCAAACCAGCGCCTGGAAGCGGGGCAGAACGTGCGCGTGCCCGCCGTGGTGCGCACCCCGCCGAAGGCGAAACCGTCGCTCACCCCGCCGCCTGGGCTCTCCAAGGCCGACCGCGACTTCATCGAGCGCATGATCCTGTTCGAGGACGAGCACGTGATGGTGCTCAACAAGCCGTTCGGCATCGCGGTGCAGGGCGGCACCGGCACTCGGCGGCACATCGACGGGCTGCTCGCGGGCATGGCGGATCGGTTCGGCGACCGGCCGCGGCTCGTGCACCGGCTCGACCGGGACACGACGGGCGTGCTGCTGGTCGCCAAGACGCGGGAGGCGGCGGCGAAGCTCGGCCGCACGTTCCAGACCCGCTCGGCGGCCAAGACCTACTGGGCGCTGGTCAAGGGCGTGCCGAAGCCGCCGCAGGGCAAGGTCGAGGCGGCGCTGGTGAAGGCCGCCGGACCTGACGGCGACCGCGTGCGCAAGGCGCTGCCCGGCGAGCAGGACAAGGCCATGCACGCGACGACGCACTACTCCGTCATCGACCGCATGGCGCACAAGGCGGCGTGGGTGTCGCTCAAGCCCGTGACGGGCCGGCAGCACCAGCTGCGCGCGCACATGGCGCTGATCGGGCATCCGATCATCGGCGACAACAAGTACGAGGGGGAGCACCCCGCGCTCGCCGACAGCGGCATCGACATGAAGCTGCACCTGCACGCGCGGCGCCTGGTGATCGATCACCCGGCACCCGGCCAGCCCAAAATCGACGTGACGGCGCCGCTGCCCGAGCACATGCGCAAGAGCTGGGAGCTGCTCGGCCTCGATGCCGACCGCTTCGACGCCCGGGATTAGCCGACGATCAGATCACGAACGGGAAAAGATCCCGGCTCTCGCTCCGCTCGGCCGGGAACGCAAGCCTGATCCAGGTCCCGCCTAAGGCGTCCGGTCCTTCAGATTGCCTCGACGCCGCACCAGTCGGCGATGAAGAGCGACAGGGCGAGCGTGAGCGTACGGATGCTTTCCAGATCGACGGCCTCATCGAAGCCGTGGCTCCCTCCGCCGGTGGCGCCGTAGGACAGGCTCGGGATGTCATAGTAGCGGCCGTAGAAGCGGCAGTCGGTGACGGCGGGCAGGATGCTTTCCTCCGGTTCCGTGCCATGCACGCTGCGATGGGCAGCGCGGACGCTCGCCTCGAACTCCGAGCCCGGCTCGAGCACGTAGTCGTCCGCCTGGAAGCCGTTCCAGACGATCTCGGGCGGGTTCTCGGCGAGGAAGGGATCCTGGCGTGCGGCCGCCTTGACGACACCCGACAGTTCCTCGCGGAAAGCGGCCAGCGACATGCCGGGCAGCACGGCGATGCGGCAGTCGACGTCGCACCAGGCGGGCGTGGAACTCGCCCAGTCGCCGCCCGAAATCTTGCCCGGGTTGAACTTTACGGGATTGGGGATGCGGCTGAACCAGGGGTGGGACTTCACGCGCTCGTTGAGTTCGCGCGTGTGGCCGCGCAGAGCCTCGATCAGGCCGTAGGCCGAGAGGATCGCGTTGGTGCCGCGCTCGCTCTCGCTGACGTGCACGGGGCGTCCGCGGATCTTGAGCCGGAACCACATGACGCCGACGGTCGCGCGGAGGATGCGCGCGGCGGTCGGTTCGGGAATGAGGCAGGCGTCGGCGCGATAGCCGCGGGCGAGCGTGGACAATGCTCCGTTGCCGGTCGATTCCTCCTCCGTGACGGTCTGCACGTAGATGTCGGACGCCGGCTTGAGACCCGCGCTGCGCAGCGCGTCCAGCGCGAAGACCATGGCGGCGACACCGGACTTCATGTCGTTGGAGCCGCGGCCATAGAGCTTGCCGTCGCGCTCCGTGGGGGCGAAGGGCGGCGTGGTCCACATCTCGGGCGGGCCTGCCGGGACGACGTCCACGTGGCCTTGCAGGATCAGGCTCTTGCCCTTGGGGTTCGGCGCACGCAGGCTCGCGACCACCTGCACAGCGCGCGTGTAGTCGGTGTCCGCGATCGGCGAAAAGCCCGGCAGATGGGACATTTCCACCTCGGCCAGCGTGTAGCGATCGACGGGCCAGCCGCGGCGCGCGAACTCGCTCGCGATCCAGTCCTGGCACGGGGCTTCCTGGCCCCTGAGGCTCGGGAATGCCACGAGGGTTTTCAGCCAGGCCACTTCCTTGGCCCAGTTCGCATCGACGGCCGCCTCGATCTTCGCCCGCACGTCCTGTGTCATTCCCGGCTCCCCTGTTGTGCCTGGCAACGATGGCGGGCGCGTGCGCCTCGATGCAAGCCCGATCGTGCTGACGCGGGGCAGCGTTGCAGGACGGCGGCATCATCCGAGGGGCTCGCCGACACCCTTTGAACTTGGCCTGAGGTTTGCTCGCGGCACACACTCGTGTCGTCCCGGTGCTCGTCACTGGGATCCAGCCATCCGCAAGTCTCGGAGCGCGAGGAGAAGTGGACCCCGGCAACGAGTGCCGGGGTGACAGAAAGAGGCCCCCGCGGCCAATGAAGCGCGGCCGGCGTGACTTTTCCCCCACAGGGGGCGAAGGCTCGCGGAAAACGGGGCGACTCGGACGATGATCTCGCACCGGTGATCCGATATGCACATGCAATGGCAATCATGCGCATTCCCGTCGCCCATGCCCCATTGCCGTTTCAAGCGGAGGAGCCCCGCCCATGAATCAGGTCATCAATGCCATCGTGCAGTTCCTGCAGCAGGGGATCGCCGCGATCTTCCATTTCCTCGGCATCATCTGGACGTGGTCGTTCGGGCAGATCGTCACCGTCATGCAATCCAACTGGCAGGCGCTGCCGCTGTGGAAGCAGGTCGTGCTGGCCGTCGTGGTGCTGGGGCTGGCCTTCATGGCCTTCAAGGTGCTGCGCCAGCTCTGGGATGCGGGCGAGAAGGTCTTGAGGGCCTTCGTGGCCCTGCTCGCCGTCCTGGTCGGGCTGCTGCCGTACGTGCTGGTGGCCGGGGTGATCGCCTTTGCCGGCGGCTACGTCATCAAGAACGTGAATTTCTAATACAGTGTTCAAACTGTTACCCAGGGAACTGCGTTGTAGGCCCGTGTTGGCGCTTCGGTTGCAGTTGCGCCAGCAGGTCCCTGATCACCCAGGGACTTCTGGTAACCTCCGCTTAGGGCTACGCTGATATCCCATTGGCTCTCCCTTTGCGTCTTTGCGTGTTCGAAAGGTCTGAAGGCATGCGCGCTTCTCTCCCCTCGACCCGGTCATTCGGCGTGATCGCTGCGGCAACGGTCGGGCTCACAGCTCTAACGCTCAGCAGTTCCGCTCAAGCCCAGCTCTGGTTCGAAGGGCCGACGCGAACCTACAAGCGCGAGGCCCGCAAACCGGAAGCGCCGCGCTCCGAGGCAAAGACCAGCGACAAGATCGAGCGCGACGTGCAGGGGCCCATGGTCGCCGTCGTCTCGCTCAACGATCAGCGCGTCACGATCTACGACGCGGCAGGCCGGCTGATGCGGTCTCCCGTCTCGTCCGGGTCGACGGGCAACGAGACGCCGGTGGGCCTCTACTCCGTGATCCAGAAAGAACGCGATCACGTCTCGAACCTCTACGACGCCGACATGCCCTTCATGCAGCGCATCACGTGGTCCGGCATCGCGCTGCACGCCGGCGTGGTTCCGGGGTATCCGGCTTCGCACGGCTGCGTGCGCCTGCCCTACAAGGTCGCGGAGAACCTGTTCGACCTGACGCAGCGCGGCATGCGTGTCGTGCTCGTGCGGCAGGACATGAGCCCCGTCGACTTCTCGCATCCGGCCCTCTTCAAACCCACGGCCGTTGCG
>RXJK01000405.1:0-1503 GCA_003963125.1 Hyphomicrobiales bacterium | reverse complement strand
GTGAAGGCGGCGTCCGTCGACGGCGAGCAGCCCATGCGGCTCGGCGCCGGTGATGTCCCGAATGCCGGAACCGCCTCCGTGTTCGACGCGCTGAAGCGCGATGCGCAAGCTAAGGCTGAGGCCGCGGACGAGGCGGCCCGGAAGGCCGGCGCCCTGCGCGCGGTCGCGAACCGCCTCAACGCCGAAGCTGGCCGTGACACGCGCTTCCTGCGCGGCGTCGAGAGCATCAAGGAAAACCTCCTGGCGCAAGTGAAGTACGCGGAAGGCCAGCTTGCGGCCGCGAAGGATCCGGCCGCGCAGCAGCGTGCCGAGGCCGCGCTCGCCACCGCGCGCAAGCGGGTCGAGGACGTCGAGGCGCGCATCGCCTCGATCATGGCGCAGCCGAAAGTGGAAGCTGCCGAAAAGGCACGGCTCGAAGCCAACGAAGCGGACGACGCACGCAAAGCCGCCGTCGAAGCCGCCGCGCTTGCCAAGCGCAAGCTGATGCCGATGTCCGTCTTCATCAGCCGCGAGACCAAGCGCATCTACGTGCGGCAGGGCTTCGAGCCTGTGTTCGACATGCCGGTGACCATTCGCGATGCCGACAAGCCGCTCGGCACGACGCTGTTCACGGCGATGGCGCACGAGGGCAGCGAGGTGCGCTGGACTGCGCTCTCCATGTACGTGAAGGGCATGGAGCCGAACACGCGCACGCCGTCGCCGCAGCATGCCCGCCGCATGTCGATCAAGAGCCCCGAGGCCACGCCGACCGATCCCGAAGAGGCCAAGGCGGTGCTCGATCGCATCGAGATCCCGGAGGAAGCGCGGGCGAAGATCTCCGAGGTGGTTCCCCCGGGGTCGTCGCTGATCGTGTCCGACGAAGGCATCCACAAGGAAACCGCGGGGCCGGGCGGTGGTACCGACTTCATCATCCTGATGTCGGGCGAACCGCAGGGCGGCATCATCGTGCGACCAAAGGCTCGCGACAACTGGGGTGACGATGACGACGACGATCGTCCCCGCCGCCGGCGCCGCTCCTACGACAGCGGCTGGTGGTGAGCACAGAGGCTCGCGTTCGATAGATCCGCGCGCGGCATCCTCGATGCCGCGCGCTTTGTTTTGGACACCCCCGCTCATCGTCGATCTCGGAAAGTGCGCATTTCAGGCTGGCAGTTTGACCGGCTGCGGCGCCGGGTTATGGTCGCGGCCCGCTTTCGCCAGGAGCCTGCCGACCACCATGTCCTTGACCGACGATCAGATCCGCGCGCTGCTGCGCGATCCCGCACGCTTTCCGCCGAGCGCGAAACTGATGGGCATGGAACTCATCGATTTGTCCTCGAAGGAGGGCTGGGCGGAGTTCGCGTTCAATCCGCCACCGTCGTTTGCCAATCCCGGTGGCAACGTGCAGGGCGGCTTCATCTGCGGGATGCTCGATGATGCGATGGCGATCGCGTCCAGCATCGCGCAAGGGTTCAAGGTGGTGGTGCCGACGCTGCAGATGTCGGTGACGTTCATCGCGTCGGC
>RXJK01000371.1:3690-4228 GCA_003963125.1 Hyphomicrobiales bacterium | reverse complement strand
TCTACATCGCGGTCAAGCTGTTGACGCAGAACGATGAAGCGGACGAGGAGTCCATCGCGGGCTCGGAGAGCATCTGGGGCGCCGTGAAGACGGTCGCCATCGCCGACATGGTGATGAGCCTCGACAACGTGCTGGCCATCGCCGGCGCCGCCAAGGGCCATCCCTGGCTGATCGTGTTCGGCCTCGTGATCTCGATCCCGCTGATCGTTGCGGGCGCGACGCTGATTATGTCGCTGCTCAACCGCTTCCCGATCCTGGTCTGGGCCGGTGCAGCGCTGCTCGGGTGGATCGCGGGCGAGCTCATCATGGAAGATCCCATCAGCAACCCGTACTTCGAAGCGATCGGCGTTCAGTATGGCATCAGCCACCATGCCATGGAGCTGGGGCTCAAAATCATCGGCGCGCTGATCGTGCTGATCGTGGGGTGGATCATGCTCAGGGTCTCGTCGCGCAAGGAAAGTAAAACGGCCTGACCCCGCAGGATCGAGGTGTCGAGAAAAGCCCGTCGTGCGTCCGCACGGCGGGCATTTTGTTGCCC
>RXJK01000371.1:0-3594 GCA_003963125.1 Hyphomicrobiales bacterium | reverse complement strand
CGACCGAGGGGATCGCATTCCCGGTCCCCGGATGCGGCATCGGGAGAGAGTGGCACTTATGGCAGCAGCAAAAGCGCCTCCCTCTGCGCTCGCGAAGGCCTTCGAGCGCAAGGTGCGTCTGTCGACCTGGGCGCTGTTCTTCGAGGCGCTGTGGCCTCGCGTGTGGGCTGCGATCGGTCTCGTCGGGCTGTTCCTCGCCGTCTCGCTCGCCGGCCTTTGGCCGAAGCTCAACCTCATCGCGCATCAGGCGACGCTGGCGGCCTTCGCGCTGGCCCTGCTCGGTGTGTTCGTCTGGATCGTGCGTGTCAGGATGCCGGACCGGGATGCCGCAGTGCGCCGGGTCGAGCGCGTTTCGGGTGTGCCGCACCGTCCGGCCTCCTCCTACGAAGACACCCTGACATTGAATGCGGAAGATCCGCGCACCGTCGCGCTGTGGCGGGCGCACAAGGCGCGGCTGGCACAGACGCTTGCTCGCTTGCGGGTCGGCACGCCTGCGCCGCGGACCGACCGGCGCGACCCGTTCGCCCTGCGCGTGTTGCTGCTTCTCGCCGTGGTGACGCTGCTCGTCGGCGTGGGAGACAGCGCTTCGGATCGGCTGCGCTCGGCCTTCCGGTTCAGCGCCCTCTCGAAGGGCGCGGAAGCGCGCCTCGACGCCTGGATCACGCCGCCGGCCTATACGGGCAAGCCACCGATCATGCTGGCCGACGGCGGCCGGCCGCATGCGACCGGGGAGGAGAAGCCCGCCGGTGCGCTCGAGATCCCGGACCGGAGCGTGCTCGTCGTGCGCGGGGCCGGCGCGGGCATCGGTACGCTGACCGTCGAGGTTCCGGGCGAAGACGGAAGCCCGCACAAGATCGAAGGTAAGAAAACGGACGCGGCGCAGCCCAACGGCACGGCGGGTGCGCCCGTTGCCGGCGCGGATGTCGCCGAGGTCAAGCTCGACCTGCGCAAATCCGGCGTCCTCGCCGTCTATGCGGACGGCACGCGCATCGGCACCTGGACGATCCAGGTGACGCCAGACAATCCTCCCACCATCGCGCTGACCAAGGAGCCCGAGCGCTCGCTGCGCGGCGGCCTGAAACTCTTCTACAAGGTCGAGGACGACTACGGTGTCGTGTCAGCGGAGGCTCGCATCAAGCGGATCCGTCCGAAGGCGGACACTTCCACCACGGCCTGGGCGCGCAACAAGGCCAACCGCGGCCCGCGGCTGCCCTACGAGCGTCCGCCATCGATCGCGCTGCGGCTGCCGAAAGCCTACCCGAAGAGTGCGGAAGGGCAGAGCTTCCAGGAACTCGGCGATCATCTCTGGGCCGGTATGAGCGTGGAGCTCACCCTCGTCGCCAAGGATCTCGCCGGCCAGACCGGGCGCAGCAAGACGCTCGAAATGGTTCTGCCGGAGCGGCAGTTTCGTAAGGCCCTGGCACGCGCCGTCGTCGAGCAGCGCCGGCATCTCGTGGAAGATCCGCGCAACCGCCTCGACGTCGCCAAGGCGCTCGAGGCTTTGACTCTGGAGCCTGAGGGCTTCATCGACGACCTCCAGGTCTATCTCGGCATCCGTTCGGCGTACTGGCGGCTTGTGCGCGACGACAGCCGCGCCGGCTACCGCAGCGTGATGGCGCAACTCTGGAACGTGGCGCTGCGCATCGAGGACGGCAACCTCACCGACGCGGAGAGGGCGCTACGCGAGGCGCAGGAGCGGCTGTCGAAAGCCATCGAGAACGGCGCATCGGACGAGGAGATCCAGCGGCTCATGCAGGAGCTGCGGCAGGCGCTCGCGCAGTTCCTTGACCAGCTGCAGAAGCAGGCGCAGGACCAGCCGCCGATGCAGGGCATGGATCGCAACAGTCAGATGATGACGAGCCGCGATCTCGACCAGATGCTCAAGAACCTGGAGAACATGGCGCGGTCCGGCGACAAGGACTCGGCGCAGCAGATGCTCAGCCAGTTGCGCGACCTGCTCGACCGCCTGCAATCGGGCCGGATGGCCGATCAGGGCCAGGGCCAGCGCATGGGCCAGATGATGGACGAGTTCGGCCAGATCATCGGGCGCCAGCAGCAGCTTCTGGACGATACCTTCGGTCAGCAGCGGGGTCAGCAGGGACAACAGGGCCAGCAGGGCCAGCGCGGGCAACGAGGCCAGCGTGGTCAGCAAGGCCAGGGCGGTCAGGGTCAACAGCCGGGACAGGGCCAGAACGGCGAGGGCCAGGGCGACCAGATGGGTGCGCTCGGCAATCGCCAGCGCGAGCTGCGCGATCGTCTCGACCGGCTGCAGCGCGGCATGCGCGAGTTCGGCATGAACGCGCCGGGCCAGCTCAACGGCGCGGGCGAAGCCATGGACCGGGCCGAGCGCGCGCTGCGCAACGGCGATCTCGAAGGCGCCGCGGACGAAGAGAAGAACGTGCTCGAGCAGTTGCGGCAGGGTGCCCGGGAGATGGCGCAGCAGATGCTGCAGCAGATGCCGTCCCGCTACGGCATGACGGGCACGCAGAACGAGCTCGATCCGATGGGACGTCCGCCGCAGCGCACGGATGGTACCGATCCAGGCGTCGGCGTGAAGGTGCCGGACCAGATCGACATCCAGCGCGCGCGGGAGATCCTCGAGGAGCTGCGCCGGCGCATCGGCGAAAGCACGCGTCCGCCCGTGGAGCTCGAATACCTGGAGCGCCTGCTGAAGCGGTTCTGATCGAGAAGGTGACGGCTACTTCGGGCCGTCGCTCGGGTTGCGCAGGGCGCCGTCGGCCTTGAGGAAGGCTTCCACTTCGGGCGGCGTCGGCGGGCTTTCCGCCTCCTCGGGTGATGCGCCGAGTGCTTCCACCACGCGCTTCACCGTGACGTAGGCCCGGTCCTTGCGGGCATAGAAACCCGCTTTCACGAACGCGCGGGCGGCGACGCGGCGGCGATCGGACACGAACACCTGCTCCATCACCGCCGTCGTGTCCGTCCAGGCGACGAGCCGCGTCTCGATGCGAAAGCCCTCGAAGGGGCGCAGCTCGCGCCGGAAGCGGATGGCGGCCGTGCTGATGATCGGTGACCAGCGCTGCTCCCACAGCGGCCGCCACAGCCCGGAGCGCAGCACGAAGTCGATCCGGCCCAGGTCCATCAAGGTGAGGTAGCGCCCGTTGTTGAGGTGCATGTTGTGGTCGAGGTCGTGCGGCCAGACCCTGAAGTGGACGCGGGAGATGCCGGTGCGAGGGTCGAGCGCCGGTCGCCAGAGCGACGACAGCATCACCCACAAAAGGCGCAGCCAGAGGTTCATCGCATGCGATCTCTGAGCTCAGGTTCAGGGCAGCCGGAATTGCGGCACATGTCTTGATTTCGCTTGGCATTTGACCTTGTGCGATCCCCATGCTCAATGGCCACGGGACCGATACCGGAGACTTGAGCATGTCGACTGCCACCACTATACCGCGAAAAGGCAACAGCATGCGGATCGCCGTGATCGCGGGCGACGGCATCGGCCGCGAAGTGGTGCCGGAGGGCGTGCGGGTGCTCGAAGCAGTCGGTGCGCGCTTTGGCCTGAGCTTCCAGTGGGACGACTTCGACTGGAGCTGCGAGCGCTATCACAAGACCGGGCAGATGATGCCGGCGGACGGC
>RXJK01000377.1:3427-3680 GCA_003963125.1 Hyphomicrobiales bacterium | reverse complement strand
GCTTCTGCTTCCGCTTCTAGACGGCCCCATCTTCATCGCATCAGAAGTGACCCCCGTCAAGCACGCGAAGACTCGCGTCTCTCCCCGCGGCGCTCGGAGGCAAGGCTCTGCGTTAAGACTGCGCGTCGACACCCCGATGGAGCAGACATCTCTGCTCACCACTCACACACAAGAGCAACAACAGCATCCGCGAAAGCAACACGCTTTACAATACAGAGGCACGCAACGCAGCCCACACTTAGCGCAGGTTGCC
>RXJK01000377.1:0-3377 GCA_003963125.1 Hyphomicrobiales bacterium | reverse complement strand
GGCGAGCGATCCCAAGGGCGGGGCGGTCGAGAACGGCGCGCGGCTCTTCAATCAGCCGACCTGCCACCACGCCCCCGAGGTGCTCGGCGGGATCGAGGAGACGCGGGCGGGCGAGATCCTGCGCGGCTTTTTCGCTTCGCGGCGCTAGGCCGCGCGGGCGGCTTCGGGTTCAAGAGCGATTGCGCGGGGCGGATCGGCACCAGGCCGTGGCGCTCGAAGAGATCGGCGAGCCAGTCCCAGTCTTCGAGCACCGTGCGATAGATCCAGCGGTAGCTCTTCTGCGCGCGGGCGAGCGTGACCGCGCGCTCGCGGCCGATGAACTCCGACAGCGCGGCGACCTCGAGCCAGTTGACGACGAGGTGCACGTAGGTCGCCTCGTAGTTGCGCGCGCCGTCCGGCAGCGTGACGGGCGCCTGCGGATAGCGGCGCACGAGATCGTCCATGAACGGCGCGACGACATCGACGTCCGGCGTGCCGAGCAGCCAGAGGTACCAGTGCATCTGCTCGTGCAGGTAGGTGGAGAGAAGCTGGTCTTCCGTGTCGGCGAAGCGGTTGCCGAGCGTCAGCACGGGATGGGCGAAGGTGTCCCCGCCCGGCACGATGCGTACGACGCGCGTATATTCGTAGCGGGAGAGGTCGTGGCGGCGGCGCAGGGCCTGCAACAGCGTGGCGATGCGATCGGCCTCGCGACGCGCGAAGTCGAGATCGATGTCGAGGTGGAAGCCGTCATCCACGCCGCGCGCCACGCCCCACGAGCCCCCAGAGTTGCCGATCGAAGCGGCCCTGCTTGTAGCCTGAAGAGGTGGTGCCGCGCGAGCAAGAGATCAGCGTTTTCAACCGGAAATCGGCGCGCGTTGAGGCCAGTGATGAAGTGCGCCTGCGGGCGCTGCAGCGGCCTCAGTTCGAGAAGATCGAGAAGGAGAAGCCGAACGGCGCATCGGATTTGACGGTGCGCTTCGGACGCGGCCGTGGGGTAGTCGTGGCATCCGCGGCGGCCGTCTCGATCCTTGCGACGGGTGCCTGGAAGCCGCGCGCCTTGCCCGTCGAAGCAATGCCGAACTTGCGATAGCGGTTGGGCTCGAAATGCACGAAGAACTTCGCGTTGGTCGGCGTCCACCAGCGTGCGAGCTTGGACTGGAAGCGGCCGAGGCGCAGGCAGCCGAGGCTCACGGGCGCGCCGAACGTGCCGCCGGAATCCGTGCCGCCCGCGATCTGGTGGATGCCGTTGCCCGTCTCGCCCGTGTAGCCCGGCATCGGCAGGAAGTGCAGGAAGTTCGGCATCTCGATCGGTTCGCCGTCGTTGGCGAAGGGCACCGGGCGCGCGGTGCCGCCGCCCATGCGCGCGTCGCGGCGCGCGTCGGCCGGCGTGTAGCGGCGATCGGAGCCCCAGTTGCGCGACTTGATGAAGTTGATCGGCGCGTAATAGCGGTAGAGCGGCGGCGACCATTTGCTCGACGACGTGACGAAGCGATAGACGAGCTTCGGCCGGCCCTCGACGATCTCGCACAGGCTCAACGTCTGGCCGACGCAATAGCCGTGGAACACGCCGGGCTTGTTCAGAGGCTCCGTCTTGAAGCGCTGCACCTGCTGCAGATAGTTCTTGAGGTTGTCGAGTTCGACGCTCAGCGCTGCGGTGGCCTCGGGCGTGGCGGCGCGGGCGAGCAGGGCTTCGGCGCTTTCGTTCGCGAGCGCGGCGACATCGACGCCCCGCTCGGCCGCGATGGCGCGCAGCACTGGGAATTCGCTTAGATCCTTGACGGGTGTGAAATGCTCGGCGACGCCGCGGCAGTAGCCGTTCTCATCCGTCGAACTCAGATCGGCGACGATGTAGCGCTGGCGCAGAGGTGCGGGGAGATCGGCGTTGTCGTTGAGGGCTGCGGACATGGGGAACACGTCGCCGGTCTTGGGGTCCTTCAGCGTCTCGAAGGGAATGCGGCAGCTCGCGTCGGGGTCTGCCTCGGGGCTCGCGGCGAAGGCCAGCGCGACGCTGCTGGCGAGCGCGACCGCCGCGGCGCAAGCGCGGATCGTGATCGAAGAGAAAAATAAATCCCGCATTATATCCCCCTGCAGTACGCACACTGGCCAGGGATCCCGCAGTCGAGACCGAAGCCGCCAACACCTGCAGCGCAGTCAATCAATCATAGAACGGAAGCGGACGGAGCGCCGGGGCGGTGCCCAATGGCCGGTTTTGGCTTCGGCGTGGCGCCGGCGTCACATCCCGCACTGCGGGAGGCGCCGGTTGGCGAATTCTGCGGGCTTATGATTAATTCGAGCCTGCTGCGGATGCGGGCGGTGGTGCCGCCGCGCGTAGGGCCAGGCTTGCACGGGGGTCATTTCGCGATGAGCGTCACGGTCTATCACAACCCGGCGTGCGGGACCTCGCGCAAGACGCTCGCCCTGCTCGAGGGGATGGGGCATGCGCCGCGGGTCGTCGAATACCTGAAGACGCCGCCAACGCGGAGCGAGCTGAAGGCCATCCTCAAAGCCATGGGCGTGGGGCCGCGGGCGATCCTGCGCGAGAAGGGGGCGCCTTACGCAGAACTGGGACTCGGCGATCCTGCGTTGAGCGACGAGGCGCTGATTGACGCCATGTTGCAGCACCCGATCCTGATCAACCGGCCGATCGTCGTCACGGACAAGGGCGCGCGGCTGTGCCGGCCGCCCGAGACGGTTCTCGAGATCCTGCCTGCGGGCGCGACGTAGCAGGCGGGAGGCCGGAAGGCGGACATGGCCTCCAAGCTCGCGGCCTTCCTCAGGCGCTACGCGCGTAGCGACCTGCCGATGCTGCCGACGCTCGGGGTCACGTGGGTGCTGGTCTATGTCTTCGCCGTGGGGTGGGTTGCCGGAAGCAAGGCGCTGCCGTTCAAGGCGGCGGAGATTCTTCTGGGCGCTGCATTCGCCTCGGCGCTCGCGGGCATGTGCGCGATCGTCGCGCGCACGGCACTGCGCACGATCGGCAACGCAGGCGAGAGCTGGCTGCAGCGGGCGGCGGCGCTCCTCGTCGTGGTGTTGCTCGGCGCCGCGCTGAAGGCGCTGGTGTCGTGATGCGGCGCGGGTTAGCAGCGAGATGAGCGCTGCGTGCGGCGCCTGCACCGCGGTGAGACGCGCCTCCTTGTCACCCCGGCACTCGTTGCCGGGGTCCACTTCACCTCTTGCTCTGGCGCTTGCGGAGAGCTGGATCCCGGTGACGAGCACCGGGATGACCGATGAGGGTGAGGAGAGCGATTGCCATTCCACCAATGTCGCCCCGGCACTCGTTGCCGGGGGCCACTTCACCTCTTGCTCTTGCTCTGGCGCTTGCGGAAGGCTGGATCCCGGTGACAAGCACCGGGATGACCGATGAGGGTGAGGAGAGCGATTGCCATTCCGCCCTTGTC
>RXJK01000302.1:25162-25572 GCA_003963125.1 Hyphomicrobiales bacterium | reverse complement strand
ATATAATCGTGGTCGGCTTCGCTGATCTCGAACCACTCACCGGCGAAGAGATGGCCGGTATCGCCGTCGGCCATGGTCGGATTGCCACGATGGCGGTTGAACATGCGGTACATGTCATGGCGTGTCGCAACGCCCTCGAAGATTTTGCGGATTGTCGGGGAGGTGAGCATCGGCGGCTCCTTTCAGCCTGGCCGGACTGAAGCGCGCGGGATCCGCCTGATCTCCTGATCACTTCAGTCCTTCGTCACACCTTCTCGGCAGCCGCCTCTCCGGTCCGGCGGGTCAAGGGCCGCGGCACGCGGGCGAAGCTTCACCCTTGACGTGCCGGCTGGGCATGCGGCAGCGGGTTTTCGGTTTTCCCGTTCTCCCCACTCCTTTTTCTCGGACTCTACTTGCGCGCTCACGCGGCA
>RXJK01000302.1:24965-25107 GCA_003963125.1 Hyphomicrobiales bacterium | reverse complement strand
GCATCAGGAGATCGCCATGGCATGGCTGCGGCGCGCAGAAGCAGACGAGATCGCAGCCGCGCAGCTCGTCGAGCGAGCGCAAGAGATGGCGCTGATCGGCGAGCCAGCGCTCGTATTTTGCGATCACTGCTGTCCGATCGCC
>RXJK01000302.1:19957-24872 GCA_003963125.1 Hyphomicrobiales bacterium | reverse complement strand
ACGCCCGTTTCCGCCGTATCGCCCATGGCGCAGCCACCGAGGGGATGGGCAATGATGCGGTTGCCGCCGAAGATCGGCAGCGTGAACGGATTGGGGTTGTAGACGCCGCCCATGGCTTCGATCAGCGCCTTGGCCTTCTTCTCCGCGCGCAGGCGCTCGGGCGCGTTGCCGTAGTTCGGCCAATCGACGTAGACGTGGTCGCGCTGCAGGCGCAGGCGCCCGCTCGAGTCATCATGCGCGACGATGTAGAGAAGCTGCGAGCGGCGCAATTCGTCGCCGTAAATGCCCTGCTTCACGAGCCGGAAACCTTCGCGGAAATTGAGGCGCATGAACGATTCCAGCGGCGAGAGTGCCGCCATGGCCGTCAGCATGGTGCCATCGTGCAGCCAGAGCGGACCGTCCTCGTCGCGCAGATCGATGATCGCCATGCTGTGCGGACCGACGGTCACGGCATCGCGCGGTGCCTGGGTGGGAAAGCCCGTGGCGACCGAGTAGACAGGATCCTTCAGGTTGCTGGCGAATACGAGATCATCGCCGTTCGCCGAGAAATTCGCGCCGAGCCTGTCGGAGAGAGCCAAGCCCTTGGCGCGCGCCCGCAGCAGCAATTCGTTGGTGCCCATCGTACCGGCGGCGAGGACGACGATCTTGGCCTCGATGCGCCGGATCGTCTTAGGCCGCGACAGATCATCGACCATGATCTCCCAGCCATTTGCGGTCTTGGCGATGGACTTCGCGCGCGCCTCGCAGAACACCGTCGCGCCGTGGTCGACGGCGTCCACGAGATAGGTGTTGCCCGTCGTGATCTTGGCGCCGAGGTTGCAGCCCGACCAGCAGTCGCCGCAATAGCGGCAGGCGTACTGCATCACGCCCGCCGCATTCGGGCCCGGCGCATGCGCGATCGTCATCGAGGCGCGGATGGGGGTAAGACCGGCGGCCTCCGCGGCCTTCTTCATGCCGTTGAATTTGGGGAAGCGCTCGGGCTCCGGCACCGGTGCGGTGCCGAGCATGTGCTCCGCACGCGCAATGCCCTTCGCCAGAAGGCCGTCACCGACGACGGGCTCGGGCCAGCCGGCCTTACGCAGTTTCGCGAGATCGGGGCGCAGCGTGACGCCGGCATTGATCAGGGATCCGCCGCCCAAGCCCGAGGCGCCGAACACCGTCAGGCCCTTGCCGACCGAGAGATAGTAGAGACCCGCCGGATCGCCGATCTTCGGCATGCGTCCGGTAATGCGCGTGGTCTTGCGGCGGCTCTTGATGGTCGTGGGGAAATCACCGGGACGCCACAGACGCCCTTGCTCGAGGACCGCGACGCGGAAACCCATGCGTGCCAGGCGCGAGGCCGAAACCCCGCCGCCATACCCGGACCCGATCACGACCGCATCGTAAGCCGGCATCGCCTCGCCGGCCGCTTTCACCGCGAAAACCATGGCGCCCGATCCCATTCAGGATGTCATGTCCCGATCCTTACAATGAATAGGTCACAGGAGATGCGAAAGCATTTAGGCGCTGGTTAATTTCGGCGATGTCGTCGTGTCGCAGCGTATCCGGACGATCTAGATCGTCCGGATACGTACGTCTTCGGTCGCAAGATGCGGCCTCAACTTCCTTTGCTGCTTGAATATTCGGAGCGCGGATCCACCGGCGCCGCGGCTACTCGTGCACCACGCGGTCGGCGTGCGGGCCCGAGACGAGCTTCAGGAAGGTGCGGTCCTCGCGGAGGAGGAAGCGCTCGCGCTGGGCGAACTCGTAGTTGGCCTGCCCGATCGGATCGGCCGACAGTCGCGCACGGTAGCGTTCATAGGCCGCGAGCGAGGCGATATTGTAGATGCCGTAGGCCAGCGTCGACGATCCTTCGTGCGGGGCGAAATAGCCGACAAGGTCGGCGCCTGCGCGCGGAATGGCCTGCCCCCAGGTGCGCGCATAGGCCTCGAACTGGGCCTTCTTGGTCGGGTCGATGTGGTAGCGAATGACACAGGTCAGCATTCCGAACCTCCTTTGGCTTCGAGGCCCATGCCTAGACCGGTGGCGAGGCGCGAATATTTGGTCGCGGCCGAAGCGACACTTCTCCGTCCGTGCTAGTCTTCCAGCATGCAGAATGGACCCAGCATCTCGACCGTCGGCGCGCTCATGGGCGATCCCGCGCGCGCCAACATGCTCGCCGCGCTGATGAGCGGACAGGCGCTGACGGCGGGTGAACTCGCCCAGGAAGCCGGCGTCGCTCCCGCGACGGCCAGCGGCCACCTGTCCCGCCTTCTCGATGGCGGGTTGCTGAGCGTCGAGAAGCAGGGCCGGCACCGCTATTTCCGTCTCGCAGGCCCCGATGTCGGCGCGGCCATCGAGGCGCTGATGGAACTGGCCGACCGTTCAGGCCAGCGGCGCGTCAGGCCAGGCCCCAAGGACCCCGAGATGCGGCGGGCGCGCGTCTGTTACGATCACCTTGCCGGAGAACGCGGGGTCGAACTGTTCCAGCGCCTGACGCAAGACAACCTCATCGCCCTGCACGACGGGGCCGTGTCGATGACCGACCGCGGCGAGGCCCGCTTTGCAGCTTTCGGGCTCGACATCGCGGCCCTGAAGGCGTCGCGACGGCCCGTCTGCCGGACGTGCCTCGACTGGAGCGAGCGGCGGCTGCATCTCGCCGGAAGCCTCGGGGCGGGCCTGCTCGACCGCATGTTCGCGCTGCGCTGGGCGCACCGCCTCAAGGGCACGCGCATCGTGCGCTTCACGCCGAAGGGCGAGGCAGAGTTTCGAAAACTCTTTTCCTGACGCGCGATAGCACTCCGCCAGCGTTGCCTGTTGCGGGCAAAACTGTAAGCTCGGCTCCCAAGAGAAGACCGGCCGTACCGGCACGCCAGGAGGAGCCCCCGCCATGAAACACACCTGCTACTGCGTCACCGAGCACAGCGCGCCGCTGCAGCGGATGGAAAACGAGACGCCGGAGCCCAAGGGCGCCGAAGTCCTCATCAAGATGACGGCCGCAGGCGTCTGCCACAGCGACATCCACATCTGGGAGGGTGTGTACGACCTGGGCTCGGGCAACAAGATGACCTTGAAGGATCGCGGCATTACGCTCCCCCTGACCATGGGGCACGAGATCGCCGGCACCGTCGTCAAGGCGGGTCCCGACGCCAACGTGAAGCCCGGGACCTCGGTCGTCGTCTATCCCTGGCTCGGCTGCGGGGAATGCCCCACCTGCAAGCGCGGGGACGAGAACCTCTGCACCGTCAAGACGCGCTCGATGGGCGTGTTTATGGCCGGCGGCTACGCTGAATATGTGCTGGTGCCGCATGCGCGCTATTGCATCGATCTCGGATCACTCGATCCGGCGTCGTCGGCGCCGCTCGCCTGCTCGGGCATCACGACCTATTCGGCTTTGAAGAAGTTCGGCGCCAAGATCGCGGAGGAGCCCGTCGTCATCATCGGCGCCGGCGGCCTGGGCCACATGGCGCTGACGGTTCTGAAGGCGATGGGCGGCAAGGGCGGAATCGTCGTCGATATCGATGCGGCGAAGCGGAAGGCTGCCCTGGAGGCTGGCGCCCTTTCCGTGATCGACGGCTCCGCGCCGGACGCGGCCAAGCAGATCATCGACGCCACCGGCGGCGGGGCGCTGTGCGTGCTCGATCTCGTGGGCGGCGGCAACACCATCGGGCTCGGAGTCGCGGGCCTGAAGAAGGGCGGCGACATCGTCGTCGTTGGCCTCTACGGCGGCGAGATCAAGCTGCCGACGGTCTATTTCCCGCTGCGCGGCATGGGCGTGCGCGGCTCCTACGTCGGTACGCTTCCGGAGCTGAAAGAACTCGTCGCGCTTGCCCAGAAAGGCGCGCTGAAGCCGATCAAGGTCACGCGGCGCAATCTCTCGGAGGCGAGCGACGCGGTGTACGATCTCAAGGCCGGAAAGGTCGTCGGCCGCGTGGTGCTGGTCCCCTAGGCCGCCGATCGCTGCGGTGCAAGCTCAAGAGCGCGCAGTGGAATTCGCTCCGCGCTCCCATTCGTCCAAGCTGATCAGGCGAATATTGCTCCGAAACACGTCTGCATGCGCGCCAGCCGCGACGTGCAGCCGGCTGCAACGCCTTGCCCTCGGCTGCACCCTACAAATGCGCATGACGGGCATGTTGTCACATGATTGCTAACTCGTGGAACTACGGTCCGCTCGGAGCGGCAGGGTCCGCGACGGCTCTCTCAGGCCTCCTGCGAACCCACGCGTCCTTCGGGAGCAGCCCGCGCCCTCGGGAAGGCTTCCGTATCCGAGCCGGTCCGGTGATGGCGTGCCAGCCCCCGCATGGCGCCCGTCACCGGACGGTACGCCCCAACCATCCCGCGCACTAAAGCAAAGCTCACGCCGCCGGCGGGAACAGCACGTTGTATTGCGCCGTCGTCATGGCCGCGAGCTGCGTGGTCGTGAAGGCCTGCACCTGGGTCGTCGAGAGCGCGGCCAAATCCTCCGTCGACAGGCCCGTGATCTGGGCCGCCGAAAGGGCCGAAAGGCTGGTGGGCGCAAGGGATGCGACCTGCGTCGTCGACAAAGCGATCAGATCCTCGATCGAGAGGCCCGAGACCTGTGTGGCCGACAGCGCGGCGAGACCGCTCGTCGACAGCGCCGCGACCTGGGTCGATGTCATGTAGAAGATCTGGGTGGCCGACAGGAGCCCGACCTGGGCCCCCGTCAGCTCCGCCATCTCAAAGGGCGTCAAGCCGGCAATCTGGGTTGCCGTCAGCGCCCGCAACTGCGTCACCGCGAGGGCTGCGACCTGCGTCGCATTCAAGATGGAGATCTCGTCGGAAGAAAGCACGCGGAATTGCGTGCTCGTCAACGCCTGGAGCTGCGTCTCGTCGAAGGAGGCGATGTCATAGAGATCGAACGCGTCGATCTGCGCTGCGCTCATGGCCCCGATCTGGGTGACGGTCAGGCCATCCA
>RXJK01000302.1:18408-19907 GCA_003963125.1 Hyphomicrobiales bacterium | reverse complement strand
CCGGTGATCACGTCGTTGCTCAGATGCGCGACCGCCGAATAGGACAAGGCGCCGATCTGTGTCGTCGTGAGCGCGCCGAACTGGGCCGAAGACAGATAGGTCACGCTCTGGGAGGACAGGGCCGCGATCTGGCTGACCGTCAGGCTGCCCATCTGCGTCGTCGTCAGGACCGACAGCGCGTAGGATGATAGGCCGCTGATCTGGGTCGTGGTGAAGGCTGTCACCTGGGTGCTGCCCAGCGCCGACACCTGGGTCGACGTGAGCCCGGCGATCTGCGTCGCGGTGAGCGCTGCGAACTGGGAGGTCGACAGTGCGTTCAGATCGGCCGTCGTCAAGGCGCCGATGGCATCCCGCGACAGCGACGCGATCTGGAAAGTCGAGAGGCGCCCCAGCTGGGACGTCGTCAGGGCCGGCGCCTGCGTCGACGTCAGGGCCGCGAGTTGGGTCGTCGACAGCGCGCCGAACTGCGTGGTGGAAAGCCCGCCGACCTGCGTCGAAGACAGAGCAGCGATGGCGGTCGTCGACAAGGCGGCAATCTGCACCGCCGCCAGCGCGGCAAGTTGCGTCGCCGTGAAGGCCGCGAACGCCGCCGACGGGATCTGTGCGATCTGGCTCGTCGTGAGGCTGGCGATGAGCGTCGTCGAAAGGCCCGAAAGCAGGCTCGTGTCCAGAGCGGCAAAGGCCGGTGCCGACAAGGCGCCGGCCTGTGTCGCCGTGAGCGCGGCGAACTGCGTCGCATTGATGCCGGTCACGCCGGTCGAGGACAGGCCGCGGATCTGCGTCGTCGTCATGCGGCCGAGCTGCGTCGTCGTCAGCGTCGCGATCTGGGTCGACGACATGGCGCCGAACTGCAGCGCCGTCAGGGCCCCGAACTGCTGCGTCGTGAGCGACTGGAGCTGCGTGCTCGTCAGGGCTGCGACGGCATCGAGGGAGAGGCCGTTGATCTGGGTGGAGGCGATCGCCCCGAACTGCGTGACGGTGAGCGCGAGGAGCCCGTCCGAGGTCAGGCCGCCGAGGGTGCCAGCGGTAAGCCCAGACATCTGCGTCGTCGTCAAGCTCGAGACCTGCGTCGTTGTCAGGGCGGCCAGCGAAGACCGCGTCAGACCCGCGATCTGGGTCGACTTCCAGATGCCGATCTGCGTCGTCGTCAACGCGGCAATGGCATCGCTCGACAGGCCCCCGACTTGGGCAGAGGTCAGCCCGCCGAGCTGCGTCGTCGTCAGCACCAGGGCGTCCGTCGAGGTGAGGGCCGAGATCTGGGTGGCGTTGAAGCCCTGGAGCTGGGTGGTCGTCAGGGTCGAGACGATGCTGCTATCGAGCACGCCGATCTGCGACGTCGTCAGGCCGGAAAGCTGTCCCGACGTCAGCGCGGCGAACTGGCTCGTCGTCAACAGCGCAATCGTGCCCGTGTCGAGGGACCGGAGCTGGCCGGTCGTGATGCCGGAGAGCTGCGTCGTCGTCAGGTTTGCGATCTGCGTCTGGTCGAGCGAGGCGATGCT
>RXJK01000302.1:17297-18358 GCA_003963125.1 Hyphomicrobiales bacterium | reverse complement strand
TGGTGGAGGAGAATGCGGCGAGCTGCTGAAGGGTGAGCACGTCGATCGCCGTCGTGGTGATGCCGCGCACCTGCGTCGTCGTCAGCAGGCCGATCTGGGATGCCGCCAGCGCCGCGAACTGGTCGCTCGTGAGCGCCGCGATCTGGGTCACCTGCAGGCCCGACATCTGTGACGTGGACAGTGCAGCGATTTCGGTCGGGGTCAGGACACCGATCGCGGCCACGGTGAGTCCCGCGATCTGCGTGGAATTCAATGCGGCCAGCTGGCTGGCCGAGAGGGCATCGACGGCCGTCGAACTCAGCGCCCGCACCTGCGTGGCGTTGAGGCCCGCGATCTGAGTGGTCGTCAGGGCCGTGGCCTGCGTGGAGGTCAGCGCGCCGATGGCGCCTGCCGACAAGGCCGAAATCTGCGTGGAGGTGAACGCTGGGATCTGCGTATCCGCCAGGGCACCGAAACTCGTGCTCGTCAGGCTGCGGACCTGCGTGACCGTCAAATTGGAAATGACCGCCGCCGCCAGCGCGGTCATCTGCGTGCTGGTGAGGGCTGCCATCTGCGCGGCGGTGAGCGTCTTGACCTGCGAGGACGTCAAGCCCGCGATCTGGGTCGTGGACAACGTCGCGAGAACAGCCGGCGTCATGCCGGCCATCTGCGTGGCGTTGAACACGCCGATCTGCGAAGCGCTAAGCGCTGCCACATCGTCGCTCGTCAGCGCCTGGATCTGGCTCACGGACAAGACGGCAAGTTGCGTGTTCTGCAGCGCGCCGATCTGGGACGACGCCATGGCCGCGATCTGCGTCCGCGACAGGCCCGCAACCTGCGACGTCCCAAGCGCCGCGATCTGCGCCGTCGTCAGCGCCGCCACCGCCGTTGCCTGGAGCGCCGCGAACTGCGTGGATTTGAAAGCGGCGAGCTGCGTTGCGGCGAACGCGGAAACCGATGCCGACGGTAACGCCGCGAGCTGGGTCGTGCTCAGGCCTGCGAGCTGCGTCGTCGTGAGACCGGTCGCCTGGGCGCTCGTGAGCCGGCTGATCACATCGGTCGAGAGCCCGGAGATCTGGCTC
>RXJK01000302.1:14982-17247 GCA_003963125.1 Hyphomicrobiales bacterium | reverse complement strand
AGATGATGGTCGCCGTCAGGAGCGTGATATCGCCCGTGGGCAGCGCGCGCACCTGCGTCGATGCGAGCCCTGCGACCTGGACCGCCGTCAGCACGGCAAGCTGGGTCGTGGTGAGGGCCGCGATCGCGCTCGTCGTCAGCGCCCCGAGCTGGGTGGATTTCAGCGCCGCGATCTGATCAGCGCCGAGCAGCGGAATGAGGGTTGTCGTGAAGGCGCGGAGCTGCGTGGTCGCAAGCCCGGCGATCTGCGTCGTCGACAACGAGGTGAGCTGCGTCGTCGTCATGGCGGCGACCTGGACCGAGCTCAACCCCGCGAGCTGCGACGTCAGGAGGCTGTCGATCTGGTCGACGGACAGGACTTGCACGTTCGTCGTCGTCAGGGCGGCGAACTGCGTCGCGCTCATCACCTGCAACTGCGTCGCCGCCAGGGCGCTCACCTGGTCGCTGGTCAGCGCCTTCACCTGTGCCGCGTTCATGGCCTTGATCTGGCCGGTCAGGAGGGCGGAGATCTGTGTCGTTGCCAGGAAAGCGAGACGCGCGGGCTGCATCGCGGCGACCTGGGTCGAGGTCAGTGCCTGCAACTGGCTCGTCGTCAGCGCCTGCAGGCTGCTGGTCGACAGGGCGCTCGCCTGCGCCGCCGTCCAGCCGGAAATGCTGGCGGCTGCGAGCGCTGCCACCTGCGTGCTCGTCATGGCGGCAATCTGGGTGGCTGCCAGCGCATTGGTCTGCGTGACGGCAAGAGCTCCCACCTCGTCGGCCGAAAGGGCAGCCAGCGCGCTCGTCGTCAGCGCCGCGATCTGCGTCGTGGCGAGGCCCGTCACCTGCGTCGACGCGAAGGCTGAAAGCACGGTCGCCGTCAGCGCGCGCACCTGCGTCGCGACGAGGCCCTTGATCTGCGTCGCCGAGAGGGACTGGATCTGGTCCGCGGTCAGCGCGAGGAGCGCGCTCGTCGCCAGCGCGCCGATCTGGGAGGAGGTCAGCGCCGCAATCTGGGTGGTCGCGAGCGCGGCGACGATGTCGCTGCGCAGTACCCTGACCTGCCCCACCGTCAACGCCGCCACCTGGGTCTCTGTGAACCCTTGAAGCTGAGCCGCGGAAAAAGCCGCAGCCTGCGTCGCCGCGAGCTGGGCGATCTGTGCCGTCGTCAGGGCATCGATCTGGGTGTCGGCGAGGGCGGCGATGCCCGTGGTCTTCAGCCCCACGAGTTGCGCGGGCTTCATCGCCGCGATCTGCGTCGCCGTGAGCGCGGTGACGAGGCCGGCCGGCAATGCCGAGACCTGCGCCGCGGTGAGGCCGAGGACCTGGGTGGTCGTCAAGGATTGAAGCTGATCGGCTCCGAGCGCCGCCACGGCCGTCGTCGTCAGGCTGGCGATTTGCAGCGACGACAGCCCCGCCAGCTGCGCCGTGGAGAAGCCCGAAACCACGGATGCCGGGAGCAACTTGACCTGCGCCGCCGTGAGGCCCGCGAGCTGGCCAGCGCTCAACCCCGCGAGATCCCCTGCGGGAATCGCCGCGAATTGCTGCACGGAGAGCGCCGCGAGCTGCGTTGCGGAAAGGGCCGATACCTGATCGCCGGAAAGGCTCGCCACCTGTGTCGTCTTCAGCGCCCTGATCTGCGTGACCGTGAATGCCGCGAGGTCGCTCGGGCTCAGCGCCTGGATCGCCCCAGCGGTCATCGTGGAAATCTGCGCGACTGTCAGGGTCGCTGCCATCGCCTACTCCAGGAACGCGCATGCAGGCGCTGCCGCGACCGCCGCCGTCTTCTTCGATTGTGATTGCCCGCCAAGGCGCGAACAGGCGTTCTCGCCCTCTTCGCAGGATGCAGATTAGAAGTCGGGACTTGCGTGGATCTTGCGGAGAAACAAAGGTTTTTCGAATTGCGTATGAAATACGCTGCTGCGTCGGATCGAAGATGCGGGCGAATGCCGGGTTCTCCGTACAAGCCGTTTACGCCGCTGCCTGTGGCGATCTTTGTTCACCAAATGTTCTTGCAGAGGCTGGCGAGACGTGGCACGCTAACGGCATTCGTTTTCGCCATTGGGCTGGTGCATTGCATGTACGGACAGATTTCCACCGTGGCCTTCGTCGGCGTGGAAGCGCGTGCCGTCGAAGTGCAGGTGCGCATCAGCGCAGGCGCGCACGTGTTCGCCATCGTCGGCTTGCCCGACAAGGCCGTGGCCGAAAGCCGCGAGCGCGTGCGCAACGCGCTGCATGCCATCGGGCTCGGGCTTCCCTACAAGCACATCACCGTCAATCTCGCGCCGGC
>RXJK01000302.1:5736-14924 GCA_003963125.1 Hyphomicrobiales bacterium | reverse complement strand
GCGATGGGCGCCGTCGCGCCGGACGCGATCGAGAGTTACGCGGCCATCGGCGAACTCGCCCTCGACGGGTCGATCCGCGCCGTGCCCGGCGCGCTGCCCGCCGCCATCGGCGCCAATGCCGCGGGGCGCGGCTTAATCTGCCCCGCAGCTTGCGGCGCGGAGGCCGCGTGGGCGGACGAAGACATGAGCATTCTCGCGCCGCCGCACCTCCTGTCGCTCGTCAATCACTTCAAAGGGCTGCAGAGCCTGCCGCGGCCGCGCCCCGACGTCGGGCCGCCCAGCGCCGACCTGCCGGACCTCAAGGACGTGCGCGGCCAGGAGGGGGCCAAGCGCGCGCTCGAAGTGGCGGCGGCCGGCGGACACAATCTCCTGATGATCGGGGCGGCTGGCTCGGGCAAATCGATGCTCGCGACGCGGCTGCCCTCGATCCTTCCGGAACTGACGCCGGAAGAGATGCTCGAGGTGTCGATGGTGCATTCGCTTGCCGGCGAGCTGATGGGCGGACGGATCGCGACGCGCCGGCCATTTCGTGCACCGCATCACTCCGCGAGCATGGCGGCGCTCGTCGGTGGCGGTGTGCGGCCGCGGCCGGGCGAGGTGTCGCTCGCGCACCTCGGCGTGCTGTTCCTCGACGAACTCCCGGAGTTCGGGCCGAATGTGCTGGACAGTCTGCGCCAGCCGCTGGAATCGGGCGAAACTGTCATCGCGCGCGCCAACCATCGCATCACGTATCCCTCCCGCATCCAGCTCGTCGCGGCGATGAACCCGTGCAAGTGCGGCGGCGGCGCGCCGGGCCAGACCTGCCGGCGCGGGCCCCGCTGCGCGGAAGACTACCAGGCGCGCATCTCGGGTCCGCTGCTCGATCGGATCGACCTGCAAATCGAGATGCCGCCGGTGCGGGCTGCGGATCTCGTATCGGCCGCGCCGACAGAAGACAGCGCCGCCGTGCGTGCGCGGGTCACGGCCGCGCGGCAGGTGCAGCGGGAAAGGTATGCCCGATCCGGCGCCAAGCGCGTGCGTACCAATGCCGATTGCAGCGGCGCCCTGCTCGACGAGATCGCCACACCCGATGCCGAGGGACTTGCGCTGTTGCGACAGGCGGCCGAAGCCCTAAACCTCTCGGCCCGGGGCTTTCACAAGACGCTGCGCGTAGCGCGGACGCTTGCGGATCTCGACGCGGCGGAAACCGTGGGCCGCGTGCACGTGGCGGAAGCCCTCAGCTATCGCGGCGAGACCTTCCGTGCGTCGAAAGCGGCTTGAAGCAGCGAGCGTTGGAGTGGGGCTCGCCGCTGTTGCGAACCGAGGCGTGTGCTGGGCACGTCCCTCAGCCGCCTGCGATCTGGGGGAGAATGTGCACCTCGCTGTCGGGGCGGATCTCCTGGAACAGGGCATCCTGGTAGATCTGGCCATCGATCGCGACCGCCGATCCTGTCGTCAGGTGCGGCAGGAGATCAGGAAAGCGCGTGCCCAGCCGCTCGAAGAGCTGGCGCACGTTGGCCGCATCCACCTCGTGCTCGACCTTGCCACCGGCATACTGCCGCAGATTGCCGATCAGCGTCACGTGCGCCATGGCGCGCTCACTCGTCCTCTCCGGGTTCGCGATCCGGACCACGCGATGCACCTTGGCGGTCCGCGCGTAGCTTGGCCCAATGCGTCAGGCGCTTCTTCAGCTCCGCTTCGAAGCCACGTCCCGTCGGCGCGTAAAAATCCTGCCGCGGCATGCCGTCGGGGAAATAGTTCTGACCCGAGAACGCCTCGGGCTCACCGTGATCATACGCGTAGTCCGCGCCGTAGCCCTGCTCCTCCATCATGCGCGTCGGCGCATTGAGAATGTGCTTGGGCGGTGACAGCGATCCGTTCTCCTTGGCCCAGCGCATGGCGGCCTTGAAGGCCGTATAGGCCGCATTCGATTTCGGAGCGGTCGCCAGATAGACGACGGCCTGTGCCAGCGCGAGTTCACCTTCGGGCGAGCCCAGGAAGTCGTACGTCTCCTTGGCGAGCAGCGCCTGCTGCACCGCCATGGGATCGGCGAGGCCGATATCCTCGACGGCCATGCGCACGAGGCGGCGGGCCAGATAGAGCCGGTCTTCGCCGCCCTGCAGCATGCGCGCCAGCCAGTAGAGCGCGGCGTCCGGATCGGACCCGCGCACCGACTTGTGCAGCGCGCTGATCAGATTGAAGTGGCCGTCGCGGGACTTGTCGTAGAGCGGCGCGCGGCGCTGGACGAGCTTCATCAGGCCGGCGCGGTCGAGACGGCCCTGCGGCACGGCGGCGAACACCTCCTCGGCCATGTTGAGCATGGTACGCCCGTCGCCGTCGGCCATGGCCTTGAGCGCGTCTCGCGCATCGGTGTCGAGAGGCAGCGCGCGCCCTTCCAGCTTTTCGGCCCGCTGCAACATCCTCTCGAAGGCGGCATCATCGAGCCGGTTGAAGACGAGAACGAGAGCGCGCGACAGCACGGCGCCATTGAGCTCGAACGAGGGGTTCTCGGTCGTCGCTCCCACGAGGGTGATGGTGCCGTCCTCCATGTAGGGAAGGAAGCTGTCCTGCTGGGATCGGTTGAAGCGATGGATCTCGTCGATGAACAGCAGCGTGCCGCGCCCCGTCTCGCGGCGGCTCTTGGCGCGGTCGAAGGCCTTGCGCAGGTCCTGCACGCCGGAAAAGATCGCCGACAGCTGCTCGAACTCGAGGCGCGTCTCCTGCGCAAGCAGGCGGGCGACGGTGGTCTTGCCGGTGCCGGGCGGTCCCCACAGGATCATGCTCTGCAGGCGCTTGGCCGCGAGCATGCGGGTCAGCGTGCCCTCGGGCCCGACGAGGTGGTCCTGTCCCACCACTTCGGCGAGGCGCTTGGGCCGCAGCCGATCGGCCAGAGGACGCGGCGCTTCCTCCTCCATGCCCGCCGCCTGGAACAGATTGGTCATGTCAAACGTGCTCCATCGCGAACCCGAGCGAGACCTTCGCGCACCCCAGGAGGCCTTGCCTAGCCCGCCGGCAACTGCACCTGCAGCGTCTGGTTCCCGCGCTTCAAGACGATCTGCCAGACGCGCGGCCGTTCGCGCAGCGCGGCCTCCAGTGTGACGACATTGTCGATGCGCGTGCGCCCGACCTGCTGCACGACGTCGCCGGGGCGGAAGCCGAGGCGCGCTGCGACGGCGGTGCGCTCCATCTCCAGGATCACGACGCCCTCCTGCTCGTTGATGCCGAGTTCGTCGGTGATGGCCGGCACCAGGTTGGCCACGCGCGCGCCGTCGAGCGGATGCTGTCCCGACAGGTTGCGCACGTCGTCGCGCGAGGGTACGGGCGCGGACCGCAGCGCGATGTCGACCGCCACGCGGCGGCCCTTGCGCACCACATCGAAACGTGAGGTGTTGCCGATGCCCTTGGTCATCAGGCGATAGCCGATGGCGCGATCGTCCACGACCTCATAACCGTCGACCTTAACGATGACGTCGCCGGGCTCGAGCCCCGCCTGCGCCGCCGGTCCGCGGCTCGAAACGGAACTGACGAGGGCGCCCGACACGCGTTCGAGGCCCAAGGCCTCGGCGAGTTCACGGGTGACGCCATCGAGCTTGGCGCCGAGCCAGGGCCGCTCGATCTTGCGGCCCGAGACCGCGCTCTCGACGTAGAGCTTCACGAGATTGGAAGGGATGGCGAAGCCGACGCCGTGTGAGCCGCCGGAGCGGGTGAAGATGGCCGTGTTGATGCCCACCACCTTGCCCGTCATGTCGACGAGAGCGCCGCCGGAGTTGCCGGGATTGATGGCGGCGTCCGTCTGGATGAACATCTGCACGCCGGACTTCGTCACCTCGGTGCGGGCGAGGGCGGAAATGATACCGCTGGTCACCGTCTGGCCAATGCCGAAGGGATTGCCGATGGCGAGCACCTGGTCGCCCACCTCCAGCACGTCGCTGTCGTCGAACTCGAGATAGGGAAACGGGCCGTTGCCCTCGATGCGCAGCACGGCGATGTCCGATTTCTCGTCCTGCAGGATGACCTTGGCGTCGAACTCGCGGCGGTCGGCGAGCGCCACCTTGATCTCGGCCGTGCCGCCGACCTTCACCACGTGCGTATTGGTGACGACGATGCCCTGCGGCGAGACGATCACGCCGGAGCCCAGCGAACTCTGCACCCGTTCTTCGGGCATGCCCAGGAACTCGCCCAGGAAGCGCTGGATGAAGGGGTCGTTCGACAGCGGCGGGTTCTGCACGCGGCCGCGCACGTACACGTTCACGACGCCCGGCGCCGCCTTCTTGACGATGGGCGAGTAGGAAAAGTCGACGCCTGCACGCGGCGGGCCTTCCTTCCTCTGGGCCAGCGCCGGCCCTGCGAAAAGCGCCCCGAGCACGAGCGTGCCGAGGGCCGCGGACACGTATAAAGCCCGGCGCACGGGCACGAGGTCAGTCATGATCAGCATCATCGTCCGTGTTGGTTCTTCAGCAAAATATAAGTGCCAGGGGCATGTGTTGGAAGATTGCTCGCTGGTCGTCAGCCCGTCGCCCGCTGCGCGACACCCAATCCGTCGAGATAGATGAGCGTCGCGGCCTCGAGCAGCTCTTCGGGCGACATCGGCAGCGGCCTGCGCGCCTGATCACCACGCCCGAAGAGGCTCGCGATCCCGTGCGACAGCGACCAGATGTGCAGCGCGACCATCATCGCCGGCGGCCTGCGCTCCGCGGGGACGTTGGCCAGCAGCGCCTCGCAGGCGCCGCGAAGGACGGCAAAAGCCCTGTCGCCGGCTTCGTGCAACTCGCGGTGCTGGGACGCCGACAAACCGGATTCGAACATGGCGGAGAAGTACGCGGGCTCCTCCCGGGCGAAAGCCAGGTAGGCATGCCCCACGCGATGGAGGGCCTCGAGGCTCGCGGGGCGCCCCTGATCCCAGGCCGCTTCGAGCCGCTGGGCGAAGAGCTCGAAGCCGCGGCGGGCCACATCCGCCATCAGCGCGTCGCGATCGCGAAAGTGGCGGTAGGGGGCCGCCGCACTCACGCCGGCGTGGCGGGCGGCCTCGGCGAAGGTAAAGCCTGCGGGCCCCTTCTGGCCGATCAGCTCCAGGGCGGCCGTGATCAGCGCCTCGCGCAGGTTGCCGTGGTGGTAGCCGCGCCGACCGCCGTCTTTGCCAGACCAGCTCATGGGTTCCTGCGAGGTTCCTGTCGCGCGATCACCAGCCTCGAGCGCCCGGCCGGCGATGCCGTGCGCGGCGTGGCTGCTGCTGCTCAAGTCCTTGTAGGTCCGGGGCAAAGACAGGGCAAGGCGAGGCAAGGCTTTTTGCGTGCACGAGGCGTTGCGACGCTGTTCGCCCGCGTTTGGAAGCGCGCAAAAACCTTGCCCTTCAGAGGGATAGTTAACCAGGCCTTAGTGCAAACCGTTTATTTTCCAGTGTGGCCCATGGACCCGGGCCTAACCGTGTTGCGTAGAGGACCCGTGGCGCCCGATGGGAAAGCCACCCACAGACGGGCATGGGGCCTCCGCGGCTCCACATCAGGCCCCCTATCCCGGCAGCCAAGGCGGCGCCGGCCGGTCGCTGCTGCAGCGGCTGCCGTGGGAGCTGCGCTTTCTCGTCCTGTCTCCGTTCTACATCGGCATCCCCGCGCTGATCGCGCTCACGGCGAGCTTCGTCTACTACACGGCGATGATCCCCAACCCGATGGCCCTGAGGGCCAAGGAGCGGGCGCCGGTCATTCGCATCCTGGCGCGCGACGGGACGCTGCTCACGGACCGCGGCGGGGCGGAAGCGTACGTGCCCCTCGATCTGGTGCCGCAGCAGCTCATCGACGCGGTGGTCGCAACCGAGGACAAGCGCTTCTTCGAGCACTGGGGCCTCGACCCCGTCGGCCTTCTCCGCGCCGCCTATACCAACTTGCGCTCGGGGCGCGTCTCGCAAGGCGGCTCGACGATCACGCAGCAGCTCGCCAAGAACCTGTTCCTCACGTCGGAGCGCTCGCTCGCGCGTAAGGCCGAAGAGCTCGTGCTCGCGCTGTGGCTCGAGGCGCGTCTCGGCAAGCGCAACATCCTCGAACTCTATCTCAACCGCGTCTACTTCGGCGCCGGCGCCTATGGCGTGGAGGCCGCCGCGCAACGCTACTTCAGCAAGTCGACGCGGCAGCTGACGCTGCCGGAATCGGCCGTGCTCGCAGGTCTGCTCAAGGCGCCCTCGAAGTTCTCGCCGATCTCGGCGCCGGAAAGCGCGCGCGCGCGGGCCCGCACCGTGCTGTCGAAGATGGTGGAAGCGAACGTCCTCTCCGCGGATCTCGCCGAGATCGCCGCCAACGCGCCGCTCGCTTTCGCCGACCGGCACCAGGCGCGGGACAAGACCGGCGTCGACTACGCCGTCGATGCGGTGCTGGAGAAGATCCCGCAGCTCACCGCGGGCAAGGGCGGCGACCTGGTCGTCGAGACCACCATCGACCTGCCCCTGCAGAAACGCGCGCAGGCGCTCGTGCAGGAGGCGCTTGCCGACGGCAACAGCAGCGAGGCCTCGCAGGCGGGCATGGTGGCGATGGATCTCGACGGCGCCATCCGCGTACTCGTGGGCGGGCGCTCCTATGCCGAAAGCCAGTTCAACCGTGCGCTGCGCGCCAAGCGGCAGCCCGGCTCCTCGTTCAAGATGTTCGTCTATCTCGCCGCGCTCGAAACCGGCATGCGGCCGGACAGCATCGTGCACGACCTGCCGCTTCTGGGTTCAGGCTGGAGCCCGCGGAACGAGAGCGCCGGGTACCGCGGCTCCGTCACCATGCGCGAAGCGCTGACGCATTCGATGAACGCCGCAACGGCGCGACTGCACATGAGCATCGGCCCGAAGAAGACGGCGGCCGTCGCGCGGCGCCTCGGCATCACGTCCGAGCTGCGCGCAGACGCCTCGCTGGCGCTGGGGACGAGCGAAGTCACGCTGATCGAGCTGACGGAAGCCTACGGCGTGATCGCCAACCAGGGGCGGTCGATGGAGCCGTATTTCATCAAGCGTATTCGCACCAGCGGCGGCGAAGTGGTGTTCCAGCACGAGGCCCCGCCGGCGCAGACGCTGGTCGCGCCGCAGCAGGTCGTGCAGCTCAACGACATGCTGATGTCCGTCGTGCAGAACGGCACGGGCAAGCGCGCGCAGATCCCGCGCCACCAGGTGGCCGGCAAGACCGGGACGAGCCAGGATTTCCGCGATGCCTGGTTCGTCGGCTACACGGCGCACATGGTCGGTGGCGTATGGATCGGCAACGACGATCGGCGCCCGATGAACCGCGTGATGGGCGGCAACCTGCCGGCGCGGCTGTGGCGCGATGTGATGGCCCAGGCGCACGAGAGCAAGCCGCCGATGCCGCTGCCGTTGCAGATCCAGCAGGTGAGCGCGCCGCCGGCGAAGCCAGCTACCGCAGCGGCAGCACGGTTTGCCCGCGCGCCGATGCTTCCGCAGGAACCGATCGAGGCCGAACTCTTCGACAAGGCCGCCAACGACGATCGGCCGATCCCGCCCGAGCCGATCTACGGGCCCGACAGCCGCAGCCGCCAGATGGATGGGCTGTTGAAGGAACTCGGGCTCGGCAAGCGCTGAACGCGCGCCTTTACGTCAGCCCGTAGCGATGCAGGTCCGAACCTTCGTTACGCAGCCACGCCTTGGCCTCTTCAAGGCGCGGCACGCACTTGGCGACGAGGCGCCAGAAACGCGGCCCGTGGTTCATTTCGAGGATATGCGCGACTTCATGGGCCGCCACATAGTCGAGCACGAACGGCGGTGCGAGGATCAGGCGCCAGGAGAAGGACAGCACGCCCGTTGCCGAGCACGAACCCCAGCGCGTCTGCTGGTCGCGCAGGCAGATGCGGCGGGCACGCACGCCGAGCGCCTTGGCATGGAAGGACACGCGCTCGTCGAGATCGCGCTTGGCTTCCTCGTAGAGCCAATCGCGCAGGCGGCGGGGCACATGCTCCACGCGGCCGGCGACCAGGAGGCGCGGCACGGCCGCGTTCGCATCGGCCTTGACGATCGGTGCGCCTCGCTCCGCTGCCACGACGGCGACGCGATGCGGCTTGCCACGCACGGGGATGGTCTGGCCAGGTGCAAAGGGTACGCCATCAGGCACGTTGCCCAGGCGCTCGCGCACCCAATCGATGTGTTTGTTGAGGAAAACACCCGCATCATCGACACGCGCGCGCGTCGGCATGGTGACGACGACGGCGCGTCTTGTCTTGCTCACGCGCAGCGTGAAGCGGCGTGCTGCGTGATGCCTGCGCACCTCGACCGGCACACCGATCCCCTCGACCTGAAGGGCCACTGTCTTTGAAACGCTGGTAGCGGTCTTCTTGCCTGCCGGCAATGTCGCCCCCTCAAGTTCCTACTCTCACCGCGCCTCGTTCCCGCATCGCTCGCTCGAGGCTTTGCACCTTCAAGCGTCCGTGCGCCCCTGAGAACAGACGGGTCACTTCATCGGCTTGCGCGTAGCTAGCAGACAATTGTGTCTGTGCAAGCCTTAATGCCCGCCACGTCGAACGCGCGGCGCGAGTGAGGATGGTCGGCCAAGTCGGGGCGCGACGTCAAGTCCGCAGGCGCCACAGGTGGACGCGCTGCTTTGGACCGATGGATCGCTGAGAGGTAGCCGGCTCAGTTGGCTGCAAAGGTGAAGGCGATCGAGCTGTCGAACTCGTTCGCGCGCGAGGTGCGCGAGGGCATCGTTGCCATGTGTTCGAGCTGGCCGATCGACAGCATGGGCGCGGCGCAGGGATCGTGCTCGCGCATGAAGCGCGCCATGCGGGTCGCAATCTCGGAGCGGAAGCGCGAGCCGTTGAAGACACCGTAGTGGCCGACGCGCGGGCACTCAAAGTGCATCTTGTTCTCGGCCGGCACATTAACGCAAAGGTCAAGCGCGGCGCGGCACTGGCCTGTGCCCGTGATGTCGTCCTTCTCGCCCTCGATGGTCATGATGGCGGGACGGCGGATGGCCGAGAGATCGACGCGGCGGCCGCGATGCATCATCAGCCCGCGCGGCATCAGATGCTGCACGAAGACCGTGTCCACGGTCTGCAGATAGAATTCGGCCGTCAGGTCCATCACCGCCAGGTATTCATCGTAGAACTCGCGGTGCTTGGCAGCGCTGTCGCCGTCACCGGCGACGAGGTGCATGAAGAGATCCTTGTGCGCCTGCATATGCCGGTCGAGGTTCATGGTCATGAACCCGGAGAGCTGCAGGAAGCCCGGGTACACTTGG
>RXJK01000302.1:0-5640 GCA_003963125.1 Hyphomicrobiales bacterium | reverse complement strand
TGGTTGACGCGCGTGTCGATCGGACCGCCCGCCATGGTGATCGTCAGGGGCACGTGCGGATCGCCATCGGCTTCCATGACGGCCGTCGCTGCGAGCACGGGCACCGACGGCTGGCAGACCGCAAAGACGTGCACGTCGCCGGCAAAGAAGCGGAAGATATCCGCGACGGTGTCGATGTAGTCGTCGAGATCGAACGTGCCGGCCGACACCGGGATCTCGCGCGCATCCTGCCAATCGGTGATGTAGACTTCGTGGTCCGGCAGGAACGTCTCGACCGTGCCGCGCAGCAGCGTGGCGAAGTGGCCGGACATGGGGGCAACGAGCAGCAGCCGCGGGTCCTGCGAGGCGCGGGCGCGATCGATGTCGCGCTTGAAGTGGACCAACTTGCAGAAGGGCGTCTCCCAGACGACCTCTTCCGTCACCCGGACGGGGACGCCATCGACGCGCGTGGTCTTCAGGCCGAATTCGGGCTTTGGATAGCGGCGCGTGGTCCGCTCGAAGACTTCTGCGGCGGCAACGGCCTGACGGGCGAACGGGGTGTGCGTGATGGGATTGAAGGGGTTGTTCAACAACAGCCGCGTCGTCTCGGCGGCGACACGCATCGGGCCGAAGCCGGCCCGGCCGAGCTCAAAGAGATGATAGAGCACGAGAGTGTCTCCCAGTTGCCGTCGCGTTCAGTCCAGGTGCCGGTGCCATCCTCGAGGAAAGCCTTCTCGCAGCACGGCGCGCGTCACGATCATCGCACTCAAGCTGGCGAAAGACTGCACTGATTCGGCGATTACTCATAGGATGTGTTTTCACTACAACAGCTTGGCCAGACGCTCGGCCATCGTCTCGGCGCCGGTCGCATGGGTGAAATGGGTGCGATAGGCCCCATCCGGTCCCATGATATAAACGATCGACGAATGGTTCATCGTGTAGCCCGCCGTGGATTTCGGATCCTCGACCTTCTGAGCGTAAACCCTGTACTCTTTCAGCACGGTATCGATCTCTGGCCTGGTCCCCGTCAGCCCGACAAGCTTGGGGGAGAAACTCGAGACGTACTGAGCCAACTGTTCAGGCGTGTCTCGTTCTGGGTCTACGGTAATGAACAGCGGCACCAACCGTTCCGCCTTCGGTCCGAGCATTTCTAGCGCAGCCGCCATAGTCTGCAGTGCCGTGGGGCACACATCGGGGCAGTACGTGAACCCGAAGAACACCAGCATGAATTTGCCGCGATAGTCCTGATCCGTCACTTTCCGACCGGTGTGGTCGGTCAAGGTAAACGGCCCACCCACGAGCGCCTGCCCGACCGCCCGGGTGCTGCCTTCCGGAAAGACACGATTGCGGACGTCCGGGATCACGGCGACCGCCGCGAGGGCGCCGACGAGCAATCCGCACACCAGGAGGATGGCGAGGTTCAATCTGGACATCGATAGACCGGTTCGGTTGGGCGTGAAGCTCTCACTCGCCCATCTGGACGAGGGTTCCGTTCACCCTCGCACTCTGCAGATAGTAGGCGAATGTGGCGTATCCGCCCGCAAAGTAGAGGATGTTCAGCAGAAACGCCTCCACCATCAGCTTCACGTCGAGGACGCCGTTGAGCACGATCGCTCGCAGGCCTTCAAATACGTAGGTCGGGGGCAGTGCCAGTGCAACGGCCTGCAGCCAGACGGGCAGGGTTGCAACGGGGTAATAGACGCAGCACAGCGGCAATAGGGCGAAGACGATCAGCCAGGCAAAGCTCTCCGCGCCGAGCCCCCAGCGCAGCACGACGCCGGTCGAGACCAGCGCGATCGCCCAGCTCGTGAAGACGAGGTTGGCGAAGAACACCGCGAACGCGATGCCGAGCCCCAAGAGATTATAGCCGAAGAACCAGTAGGCCATGATCGTCACGGGCACCATCGCGATGCTCAGCTTGGTGAAACTGACGATGACGAGCGCGGCGACGAGTTCGAACGGCCGCAGCGGGCTCATCATCAAATGCCCGAGGTTGCGCGACCACACTTCCTCGAGGAAGGCGACTGCGAAGCCGAGCTGGCTGCGCACGAGAATATCCCACAACAGCACGGCGCCGATGAACAGGCCCGCCGCCCGTCCCGCGACCGAGGTCGTGTTGTTGAGATAGTTCTGCAGGAAGCCCCAGGTCAGCATCTGCACCAGCGGCCAGTAGACGAGTTCGGCCGTGCGCGGCCATGAAGAGCGCATCACGTACCAGTAGCGCAGGACGAGGCCCCAGATGCGGCGCGCGGAGGCGCCGGGGGTCGCTTGCGGATAGAGGCGCGCACTCGGCGCGGAAGGTTCGATGGTCATGGCTTGGCGTTCACGTCGCCGGTGCGGCGTGCGATGGCGAGGAACACCTCCTCGAGGTTGGCGCGCCCGAAACTGCGGATCAGCCCTTCGGGCGTGTCATCGGCAATGATGCGGCCCTTTTCCATCATGATGACGCGGTCGGCGAGCCGCTCGACCTCGCCCATGTTGTGGGAGGCGAGAACCACGGTGGCGCGCCGCGCATCGCGATAGGCCTCGATCTCACCGCGGATCCAGTCGGCCGTGTCGGGATCGAGAGACGCCGTCGGCTCGTCGAGCAGCAGCACTTCCGGCTCGTTGATGAGCGCCTTGGCGAGGCTGACGCGCGTCTTCTGACCGGCGGACAGTTTGCCGTAGGGGCGATCGAGCAGCTCCGTCAGCCGCATGCGCTCGGCGACGGCAGGAATGACGTCGCGCAAATCGCGCACGCCATAGAGGCGGCCGAAGACCTCGAGGTTCTGGCGCACCGTCAGGCGCATCGGTACATCTACGTAGGGGCTCTCGAAGTTCATGCGATGGAGAACCGTGTGCCGCTCGCGCGCCATGTCGGCGCCGAAGATGCGCGCCACGCCCGACGTCGGCAGGACGAGCCCCATCAACATGGAAATGGTCGTGGTCTTGCCCGCGCCGTTGCCGCCGAGCAGCGCCGTGATCGTTCCGGGCGCGAGCACGAAGCTGATGCCGTCCACCGCGCGCACGGTGCCGTAGACCTTGGTGAGCCCCTCGACGGCAACCGGCACGGAGCTCCGTTCAATGGGTCGTGTGGGCATAGGGTCGGCGACTTCGATCCGTCTCTGCATGTCGTGGGCTCCGCCTTACCGCCAAGCTGCGGCAGGACATGGATGGGAATTGATACCGTGAGATGAACCGCGACTGAATGGCTGGGATCCCACAAGGCCGAGGGGCGGCCCGGGCGTGCGCGCGCGGCGCGATTGCAGGCTGGTCTCTCACTGTTATCTGGGGTAGCAGATCGGGAGCGACAAGCGGCCCGTTAGAGGGCCGATAGCCACACGCAGACGGTCGCGAGCCCACGGCCAACTCATGGTTGCAACGCAAAAGACGGCGAAAGAGACGCGGCTCAGCGGACTGCGCTTGCAGACGGCGGTGCGGCTGCGCTGGTTCGGCGTCATCGGACAGCTCGTCACGATCTGCTTCGTCTATTTCGTGCTGGGGTTCGACCTGCCGATCGGCGTCTGCCTCGGGCTCGTGGCAGCGTCGGCGTGGCTGAACGTGTTCGTGCGGCTGCGCTACACCATGCGCGCGAGGCTTTCGACGCAGCTCGCCACAGCGCTTCTCGCCTGGGACATCCTGCAGCTCTCCGCGCTCTTGTATCTGACCGGCGGTGTCGAGAACCCTTTCATCTTCCTGATCGTGGTGCCGGTCACCGTGTCGGCCTCGACGCTGCCGCCGATGACGACGGTGGCGCTCGGCCTCGTCGCCGTGGTCTCGACCGCGTTCCTCACGTTCAGCCACTTCCCCCTGCCCTGGACGCATCCGGGCGATTTCGAGCTGCCGCTCGTCTACAGCGTCGGCACGCTCGGCTCGCTGGTCTCGGGCATGATCTTTCTCGCGCTATATGCGTGGCGGCTCGCGAGCGAGTCGCGGCAGATGTCGGATGCACTCGCGGCGACGGAGATGGTGCTGGCGCGCGAGCAGCAATTGCACGCGCTCGACGGCCTCGCGGCGGCCGCCGCGCACGAACTCGGCACGCCGCTCTCGACCATCGCCGTCGTGGCGAAGGAACTGTCGCGCGAGGTGCCGGCCAACAGCCCGATGTCCGAAGACCTGGCGCTGCTGCAATCGCAGGCGGTGCGATGCCGCGAGATCCTGAAGAAGCTGACCCGGACGCCGGCCGAGCCCGATCCGCTGCACGCACAGCTCACTGTGACGCAACTGATCGAAGAAGCGGCCGCGCCCTACCGCGGCTTCAACACGCAGATCGTGGTCTCCGCGAGCCCACTCAACGCCAAGGGCGACGGCACCGACATCGACGAACCGGTCGGCGAGCGCAGGCCCGGGCTGATCTACGGCATCGGCAATCTTCTGGAGAACGCCGTCGACTTCGCCCATTCGCGCGTGGACGTCACCGCGACGTGGTCGGCGCGGGAGATCGTGATAACCATATCCGACGATGGACCGGGCATTCCGCCCGACGTGATGGAGGCCCTGGGTGACCCCTTCATCACCACGCGGCCGTCTCGCCAGCAGGAACAGACCCCTGACAAGGTGGGCAATCCGACGGGCCTGGGGCTCGGTTTCTTCATCGCCAAGACGCTTCTGGAGCGGTCGGGGGCCGTTGTCAGCCTCGCAAACAGGCCGGCGCCGGCGCAAGGCGCGGTCGTACAGTTAACGTGGTCGCGGGAATCCTTCGAAGGCCGCCCCCCCAGCGGAAGCTGGGCCGGTATGCACGCAAAGCCGATCCCTGTGCGGAGCAATCCTCCGACAGACCCGCTACAAAGCCCTGCCTAGAAAAACAAACCAGGAGCCTTGGGGGCTCCGCCCGGGCGCTCTATAGTGTGCCGAATCTGGAGGCAGCCGTGACTGAAGACGATCTGACTTTCAAGCCCGACGAGCTCCCCGAGGATCGCACGCTGATCCTCGTCGACGACGACCGGGCGTTCGTGACGCGCTTGGCCCGTGCGATGGAGTTGCGCGGGTTCCAGGTCCGGCTCGCCCACTCGGTCGCCGAAGGGCTGAGCCTCATCCGCCAGGCGCCGCCCGCGTTCGCGGTGGTCGACATGCGGCTCGAGGACGGCAACGGTCTCGACGTGATCGGGGAGCTTTCCAAGCTCCGCCCCGACGCCCGCGCCGTTGTGCTGACGGGCTACGGAAACATCGCCACCGCCGTGTCGGCCGTGAAGCTCGGCGCCGTCGATTATCTCGCCAAGCCAGCCGATGCCGACGACGTAACGGACAGCCTGCTGGCCCCGGGAGACAGCAAGGCAGCTCCTCCCGAAAATCCCATGTCGGCCGACCGCGTGCGGTGGGAACACATCCAGCGCGTCTACGAGTTGTGCAACCGCAACGTGTCGGAGACCGCGCGGCGCCTCAACATGCACCGCCGCACCCTGCAGCGCATCCTTGCCAAGCGCGCCCCGAAGTAGCTCGACTGCCTGATCCCGAAATGCAAACGGCGCCAGGTGGCGCTGTTTTGCTTTCCGTTCTGTCTCAAGGGCCGCGATCGGTTAAACGAAGCTCTACCCGAATGCATTCCCGGAAGGCGTGCGCAAGCACGGCTGTCCGGGATCTTGCAGGGTGCAATAGAATCTCAACTGGGCAAGGTCCCTGTCAGTCGAAGTTGTGGGATGATGAAGTCGGGCAGGAGCCCGCAAGGTCCCCGGTGACAAGGTG
>RXJK01000234.1 GCA_003963125.1 Hyphomicrobiales bacterium | reverse complement strand
AATTACTGGAGCGAATTTCGTCCATTTTTCCAAATACGTCTTGAAACAGCAGAATAATCAAGCGGATTTTGATTCCGCCATGCGGAGGTTCGAACCCTCCCGCCCCAGCCATGCTCTGATCCTCACCCGCCTCAGGATGACCGCCCGTACCGCCGGCGGTAGGCAGACGGAGACAGGCCGAAGCGGGCGCGAAATCGGGCATTGAAGGTCGAGATATCGCCGAACCCGGCTTCCAGCGCCGCCGTCGTGATAGGGACGGCGGATCCGAGCAGATTGGCCGCGACGGTGCGCAGCCGGGTTTCCAGCAGGAACTGGTAGGGTGTCGTGCCCACGGCACTGCGGAAGATGCGGATGAAGTGGTACTTCGTCGTTCCCGCCCGCTCTGCAAGCTCCCCGAGTTCGATCGGTTCGGCGGCGTGTTCCTCGATGTGCCTCAGCGCTCGGCTGATGCGCTGCGCATCGCGCGCCGAGACGTGCTGGCGGCGGGGCGGCCGATCGCGCAAGTGCGCAATGACCGTTTCCACGAGATCGAACGCCGCTTCCTCGGATTGCAGCCCATCTTCGCAGGAGGCGAGCGTGGCAACGAGCGACGGTCCGATCTCACTTCCGGCAGGGATCATCGCGGTGGGAAATCGAAAGGTGCTCGCTCCTCCGGCCGAAGCTGCAATCTCGCGAAACAGTTCGGGCGCGACCTGGAAGGAAATGCAACGGTCGCCACGCCCATGATCATGGCCGCACTCGTAGCAAGCGCCGTGATTGCCGAGCAGGAGCGCGCCCGGATGCAGCAGATGCTGGCCGGTCCCCGACCGATACATGAAAGTTCCCGATACCACGGCGGCCACAGAGAATGCGCCGTGCGCCTCCTCGAAGGCGCGGTCGCCGGGGCCAGCGCGGCAGGTGAATTCCATCACCGACCAGGCGTCCCCGCCAGCGATGGTGCGGGCCTCGAGCTTGGGCAGATGGGCGTCGGGGCGCGAAGCCATGTCGGTATCGAAATCCTGAATGAAACGTTCTCACGGACAGCCGAGACGCGCGCAATTTTACCCAAGCGCATCGGCCCTGCACTCGGCATTCTCCACCAGGAAGCGGGGCATGCATAGTCCCGGCAAACATGGAGATAAACGTGATCAACCACCTCTCGCTCGGTGTTAGCGATATCGCACGCACCAAGGCGTTCTACGACGCAACCTTGAAGCCGCTGGGCTATACGTGCCTCTCGAGCGGCGAGACATCCCTCGGCTACGGCAAGGACAGCGTCGCGCTGTGGATCGGCGCGACGCACAAGCCGGTGAAGGCCGACATGGCATCGGGCCTGCACGTCTGTTTCGATGCGCCTAACCGCAAGAGTGTCGATGCTTTCCACAAGGCGGCGCTCGCGACGGGCGGGACGGACAACGGCAAGCCGGGCCTGAGGGCCGACTACGGCGCCAACTATTACGCCGCGTTCGTGATCGATCCGGACGGATACAGGATCGAGGCCTATTGCGGAAAGCCGGCTTGAGACAGGAGGCCCTCAGTGGCGACGGTTAGCAGTGAAATCATCACCACGGCCCGCCCCGAAGACGTGTGGGCCGCAATCGCCGACATCGGCGCGCTGCACACGCGTCTTGTGCCGGGGTTCGTCGTCGATACCAAGCTCGACGGCGACGCGCGCATCGTCACGTTCGGCAATGGCGCGGTCGTGCGCGAGCCGATCGTGACTTGCGACGCCACGGCGATGCGGCTCGTGTGGACTGCGGAAGGGGGCCTCACGCGTCACTACAATGCGTCCGTGCATGTCTTCCCGGAACTGGGGGGAAGCAAAGTCGTCTGGATCGCCGATTTCCTTCCCGATGCTGCAAAGCCCGCCATTTCAGCCGCAATCGCCAGCGGCATGGCCGTCATGAAGATGACGCTCGACCGCATGGGATGACGCGCGTGCACTGCGTGGTATGATCCTGCCCCACGGGATCATCACATGCGGCAGTCCATGACACGCGCGCTATGCCTCTTTCTCGGCGTTCTCGTGGTGCTCGCGCACGTCGCGGCGCAGGATGCCTGTGCCCAGGAAGAAGGGCGGGCGGCCAGGGTCGTCAAGGTCGTCGCTCCGCAGCGGCTGGCGATCAGCACGCAGGCCGGGCAAGGTGTCGCCACGCTCTACGCCGATCGTGATCTCGACACGCCGCAGCCGGACATCCGGCGCGCGGTGCTCGTGCTGCACGGACGGCTGCGCAACGCCGATGTCTACAAGCGTTCCGCCGATGCAGCGCGTCTCGCAGCGGGCGAGGCCGGCCGCGCGAGCCTGATGATCGTGCCGCAGTTCCTGGCCCCGGCCGACATCCGGGAATGGCAACTCGGACCGTCCATCATCCGGTGGGCGTCCAGCGCCTGGATGGGCGGGGAGCCGGCCGTGGGGCCCGCACCGCTGTCGGCGTTCGACGTGCTCGACGGCATCCTGCGAAAGCTGGCGGACAAGAAGTTGTTTCCTTCCCTCGACACGGTCGTGGTGGCCGGGCATTCGGGCGGCGGACAGGTCGTGGCACGCTACGCGGTGGTCGGAATCGGCGAGGCGGCGCTGACAGCGGCCGGGATGCACGTGCGCTACGTCGTCGCCAACCCGTCGAGCTATCTCTACTTCTCGGCCGATCGTCCGGACGGACGCGGCGGCTTCGCGCCGTTCAATCGCGCGACGTGCCCTGATTTCAACGCCTGGAAATATGGACCAGACGACGCGATCCCGTACGCGGGCCGCCTCGACCTCAAGGCCACGGAAGCGGCCTTCGCGCAGCGTGACGTGATCTATCTTCTCGGCACCGCCGACATCGACCCCGAGCATCCCGCCCTCGACAAGAGCTGCGGCGCGGAAGCGCAAGGGCCCTACCGGTACGCGCGCGGCGTGAGCTACGTCGCCTATCTCAGGGCGCGGCACGGCAGCGCATTGAAGCACCGCCAATGGGATGTCCCCGGCGTCGGGCACAACGGCGACCGGATGCTCACGAGTTCATGCGGGCTCGCAGCCCACTTCGACACGGGCGCGTGCACGACGGCGCGCTGACGGCGCGCGCTCGCTACGGGCAGGCCGGCAACGTGTCGGGGACCGGCGCGTAGCCACCGCCTTCGACGGCTGCGAACAGCGGCGAGCCAAACACACCTTTCACCTTGAGTGGCAAGGCGGGGTCGGCGGCGGACAGGGTGGCTGCCCATCGCGTCGTCTGCTTCATGGCCACGACGAACGCCGCGATCTCGATCTCCACCCGGCTAAAGAGCCGATGCACGGCCAGCAGCGAGGAGCCGGTCGAAACCGCATCGTCGACGACACACACCCGCCTGCCCCGCAAAAGAGGCAAGAGGTTCGGATCGAGGTAGAGGCGCTTGCCGGAGCCAGGACTGGTGATCGAATGGATCGGTTCCGACAGAGCTTCGTCGTACCAATATTTGCGCGAGTAGCCGAGCGGTGCATACCGGGTGTGGTCCAGGGCATGCGCGACATGCGGGGCGAGCGCCAGACCGAGCGTCGGAAGCCCCACGACGAGATCGGGTGCGAAAGGTTCGGCCAGCGACGCCATATCCGCCGCGATCGCCTCGATGACGGCGAAGGACGCCTGGTTCGCGATGAGGGAGGCGACCGCATGGGCGCCATCGGGCAACGGGCGCAGCGGAAGGACCAGAACGCGGCCCGATCGCAGCTTCACCGGATAGCCCTTGCGAAAGGGCGGTTCTGGAGGTTGTCCGCCGGGCCAATCCGGCAGCAGATCTTGCCAATAGAAGGTGGTGGGATCGGTCACGGAATTGTCTCGGTCCGGAGCATCGGCCGAACCTGCCAGACGGAAAACAATTCCTCAATGTGAAACGATGCCCGTGCCTCGAAACGAAAGGCGGCAAGTCAGGAGTGTTGCGGGGCGCTCCTGACTTGCCGTGAGCTGAACTCTTTGTGCATGGCCGTTCCGCCGGCGCGGGGTAGCTCCATTGAGAACGACCGAGACTGAATGCAGCTCGCTCCGAACAGAAAGTGGGAAGAAGCTTGCTGTTGGCTGGACAAACCCGAACCCACCCCCTGACAGCTACGATAACGGCTGACTAAGGGACCTATTCCAGGGGTAACTCCTTCAGCGGAGTTTTTTCCGACTTGGCCGTTGCCCTGCCATGTTGTGGCGGGCACGATGGCAATTGGATCACACTGGGGGAAAACTCGTACATGAAATGCAGTAAAGGCAACCTACCGGACCAAGTGTCCGGGACTAGGTCTCGTCGCCGCACGTTCTCCTCGCAGGGCGGCGCGGGGGAGACCGCGTGAGGGACGACATCAGACAGCAGATGGTGGCGCTGCGCCTGCGCAGGTTTGCCTATGTTCTGACGAGAGACTTGGAACTCGCGGACGATCTTGTACAGGACGTCTGTCTGCGGGCGCTCGACAGGATTGCACAATGGGAGGAAGGAACACGCCTCGATAGCTGGCTTTTCAGGATCGCTCAGAACATCTGGTTCGATCGCCTGCGCTCGCTCAAGTCCCGGGGGCAGATGGAAACCATCGACGACGGCGGGGAATTCATGGGCGAGGATGGCCGCGATATCGCGGAGAGCAGACTTGCCCTATCGGATATCGCGAATGCACTGGAGAAGCTTTCGCCCGAACAACAGGTGCTGATTGCCCTCGTGTGCATCGACGGCCTGTCCTACAAGGAGGCCGCCGATACGCTGCAGGTTCCGATCGGCACCGTCATGAGCCGGCTAGCACGTGCCCGCCAAGCGCTGTTTGCGGCGATGCACGGCGACATGGCCGGCGTGAAAAAGAATTAGGGACTGGAGTTCTCTGTTGTGCCGCCAGTGACGGATGAAGACCTGATGAGATACGCCGACCGCGCGCTGAGTGCCGACGAGCACTCGCGCATAACAAAGCTGATCGCCGAGGATGCGAGCATCCGCGCGCGCCTGGCCGTCTTCACGGAAACGGGACGTGGGCTCGCCGAGCCCTTCAACATCATCCTCAATGCGCCAGTACCGCAGCATCTTGTCGATATCGTGGTCGGGACGAGGCGGAGCGAAGGCGCGCGGGGCACATCCGGCGGCCGGGGACAGGCCTTCTGGCGCGACGTCGTGGACAGCCTGTCGTTCGGCGTCGGCCGCAGCTCGTTCGCGTGGGCGCCTGCCGCCGCGTGCGCGGCAATCGCCATCAGTATCGCGATCGGCTGGTTCGCGCATGGTCTGGCGGGGGATGCCGGTTCCGCCAGCGACCTCTTCGCCTTGCGCGACGGACGCCTGATCGCGCTTGGCAGCCTCGCCCGGGTGCTGGAAACGGCGCAAAGCGGGCGAGCGATCCAGATTGCCGGTGGAGACGCCACGAGCATCAAAGTGCGCCTCACGTATCGCACGCAGGCCCAGGGCTATTGCCGGCAGTACGAGATCGCGCGAACGGATGGGGGCAGGCTCGCCGGCAACGGATGCCGCAGCGTCGACGGCACTTGGTACCTGACGTTCACCGCGCCCCTGGACGCTTCCAAGACTGCGCCCGGTACCGGGATCGCAGGCGATGCGAGCGCCATTCTCGATGCGATTGTGAAGCAGACCGCAGTGGGCGACTCGTTCGGTCACGAGGAAGAGGACGAAGCACTCGGCCGCAAGTGGTCTTCCAAATAGGCGCGCGCCTCGCGCAGCGATTTACTGGAAGCCTGCCTTGACGCGCGGAGACGCCGAGGGCTGCGTCGAAACCGTCGCGTTCCATCCTTTCGGCGGCGGGATCGAGCCCGTCACAGGGGGCGTCGTATTGGGCGCCGGGGTGGGCGACTTATCTTCGGCGACAGCGACGGCCGGGGTGCAGGAACTCGGCGCCACGGGCAGTCCCCGGCCGTAGGTGGAATCGCGTCCCGGCAGGCCGAGATCCTGATACTGCAAGCGTACGAGCAGCTTGTCCTTCTTCTGCTCGGGCGTGCTGGCGTAGACGGTGGCGACGAGCGCCGTCGCAAAGGGCGCAGCAAAGGACGTGCCCGTGTAAAAGCCTTCCCGCTCGCCCGGCACGGCCGTCCAGATGTCGACGCCGGGAGCCGCGAGATCGATGTGGCGGCCGCGATTGGCGTAGGAATACACGCGCCGGTCCTTCGCCACCGCCGTCACGGCGATCACCGGCGCGTACGCAGCGGGATAGCTCGGCTCGGCGGTCGGTCCCTCGTTGCCGGCGGCTGCCACGAACACCATGCCCTTCTTGCTGAGACGCGCGATCTCGGGCTCGAGAACTTCGTCGCGCGGACCGGCGAAGCTCATATTGACGACCTTCACCTCATTGACCTCGAGCCATCTCAGCGCGTCCATCAAGGCCACCGTGTCGGTCGCCTGCTCGCCGCGGCCGTCCACGAAGAATGCGCCGGCCGCGTAGAAGCTCGCCTTGGGGATCAAGCCCGGGGTGCCGCTCTTGGGCGTGCCGGCAAGCAGCGCCATGACGCCGGTGCCGTGCCAGACGGGCGCGGGCGTGCGGCTGTTGGGCAGGAATACGCCGACGTTGACGGAGCGCAGCGCTGGGTGCGCATGGTCGATGCCGGTATCGATGATGCCGACCTTCAGGGCTGTGGTGCAGGCAGCGAGTTCCCGATCGTCCCACTGCAGGAGGTGCCGGCCAATGCAACGGTCACCGGAGCAGGGCTGCGCGGCCCCCACCGCGACAACTCCGTGCGCGTTGGTCTTGGCTTCGTTGGAGGGGCCGAAGAAGCGATAGAGCTTGTTGGTCGCGAAGGGGCGTCCGGGCAGGAGGTCGTTCAGCAGCTTCTCCGCTTCCGTCGCATCCATGCCGCCCGGTATGCGCACACGGGCCACGCCCGACGGTCCGGCGGGCGCAACGGAGAAGCCGTATTTCTTGATCTGGTCCACGGCAGACGGGGGCAGCTTCTGCTTGGCGACCAGTTCGCCCGATGCGTACGGCTTGCCATTGAGGTTGCCGCTCCAGTCCCCGATCCCGATGGCTCCGCTCGCGGAGCGCGTGGATTTCGCGGCGGATGTCGCGGGCGTCGATCCGCTGGCGGCCGGTGTCGTGCTGAAGAGGGTCGGTGCGGGCTCGTCGTCCTCCGCGTCCTCGCCCTTCTTGTGGCGATGCTTGCGGTGCCCATGCGGCTTGTCCGTAGCCGGCTTGGGGTCGGGCTTGAAAAGACGCTCCAAGCTTTCGGCAAGGGTGCGCGGTGGGGCATCGGTTCCGCCGCTGTCGCCACTTCCGCTGCTGCTGCCGCCGCTCTTGGCCGAGGGACTGTTGCTGGTGGACGTGTTCGAATTGTTGCTGCCGCTATTCGAATTCGTCGAACTGTTGGAGTTGGAGTTGCTGCTGCTGTCGTTGTTGTTCGAATTGTTGTTGTTCGAATTCCGGTCGTCGTTGTCTTCCCGGTGGCGGCGGCGGGCCTCCGCAACGCTCGTGAAACCCGCATCGAAGCGCTGGCCGAAATGGATATCGACGAGCCCACCGAAGGCGCCAACGGCCCCGGCAAGCAGGGCACGGCGCAGCCGCCGCGCGCGTGACGCGCGTTCGCCCCCACTCCTCGCTTGCAACCGAAGCAGTCGCCGCATGTGCTGCCCAGTCCTTGGCCTCGCATAAAGATTAACCGAGCACGTCCGAGCATGCCAATTCTGGCTTGGCCGGTGCGTGACATTTCTGACCTGCTGTTACGCATTGATCGCAGGCGCGCCGGCGAAGGCATGCGGCGCACGCCCCTCTGTCCCGGATCGAACCCGGTTTTCACGAAATCTTGCATAAGTCCGAACGAGGGCCGGGCTCGTAACGAGGACGTTAAGGCGCACGGCATACGATCGGGGGGCCTCGGTTTTCCTGGCCTCGGTTTTGGTGGAGAATTTTCGACTATGGCCTCGCTGAGCGCCTCCCTGACCGAATTCGCGCGCGGGGTCCTCGCGGGCCAGAAAAACAATATCTTGAAGGGTGCGCTTTCGCTCCTCCATTATTCCGGAGCGGCGGCTGCCTTCGCGCCCGCCTGCCGGGGCCGCGGCGCCATCTTCATGCTGCACAGCGTGTCGCCGGAGGCCCCTCCCGCCTTTGACCCCAACGGCATACTCCGCGTGACGCCGGCCTTTCTCGAAGAGGCCATTCTCGCCGTGCGGGGGGCCGGGCACGATATCATCTCGCTCGACGAAGCTGCCCAGCGGCTTGCCGATCCGGCCCCGTCGCCGCCCTTCGCGTGCTTCACCCTCGACGACGGCTACCGCGACAACCTGATCCACGCCTATCCGGTTTTCAAGCGCCACAGCGTGCCGTTCGCGATCTATATCGCCACGGACTACGCCGACGGGACCGGGGACCTGTGGTGGATCGTGCTCGAGAACGCGCTCCGGAAGGCGGACCACATCACCGTGACGATCGCGGGCAAAGTGCTCAGTTTCGCAACCGACACACCGGCGCGCAAAAGTGCGGCGTTCCGATCGATCTACTGGCCCCTGCGGAACCTCCCCGAGCCCGAAATGCGCGCGATCGTCCGACGGATCGCGGCCGATGCGGGCTACGATTCCTCGTCGCTGTGCCTGGACTTGATCCTATCGTGGGACGAAATCCGTGCGCTCGCACAGGATCCACTCGTCACCATCGGGGCGCACACCAAGGGCCATCTCGCCCTTGCAAAGCTCTCTCTCGAAGACGCGCGGGAGGAGATCCGCCAGAGCGTGGCGCGCATCGAGCGCGAACTCGGCAAGCCCTGCCGGCACTTCGCCTTCCCCTACGGAGATGCCAGCGCTGCCGGTCCACGCGACTTCGACCTCGCGCAGGCCCTTGGCCTGATGACCGCGGTGACGACGCGCAAAGGCAACATCACCGAGCCGCAGCGCCATGGGCTGTGCCATCTGCCGCGCATTTCTCTCAACGGTGACTACCAGAAGGCGCGCTATGTCAGCGCCCTCCTGTCCGGCGTGCCCTTCAGGCTGATCGACGCGATTAAGTTGCTCCTGCGCGGGCGCGTAGCGACAGCTGCGGGAAGCGAGACGCCCGCGCCGAAACCCGCCTAAGGCTCAGCGCACGCGCCAGAACCGCAGATCGTTCGAAGACAACGGCAGCTCCTCGAAGCCCGCGCCCGCCTGTCCTGCAATCAATCGCTGGCGGAGGTTGCCGGGCGCCGGGTCCGCGTCGGCCGCGCACAGCGCGATGTAGGTGACCCCAAGCTTGCGCAGAACGGCGCGCGACTTCTCCTCCGGGCCGGTCATCACTTCGTTGAGCGCGAGAATACCCTTGTCGAGGCGGTGATAGGGGGCAGCCACCACACGATGCGGCGTCAAAGCCGCGACGTAGGCACCGAGGTCGATCTCGGCCGCGACGAGGCCCGGTTCGAAGCGCGCAAGCTCGCGCACGATACTTGTCCTATGGCAGGCATCGGCGCGCGCGCTCTGCGCCGTCTCCGCCGCAGCCGTCCCGCTCGAAGCGTCCATGACGGTGGAAATCACCGCGCCGATGGTGGTCTGCGACAGCATCAGCACCGCGAAGATGCGCAGCACCGTGGGCGAGATGGAGCCCGTACCACCGAGGGTCGCCGCAAACACCGTCATAGGCACCACGACGAGCCAGGACACGTAGGGCGTCAGTTTGATCTGCCAGAAGCCGAGGACGGCGGCGAGGAGCGTGCAGGTCGCGGCCAGCAGGGTCTCGGCATCGCGCCGCTTCCATGCGAGATAGACGTGGATCGCAACGCCCATCAGCAGGAAGGCGATCTGGGGCAGGCCGGACGCCGGAAACTTGCGCGCGAAGGCGAACAGCGATTGCGTCTCGGCCACGTGGTCGAGCCACAGCGCGCGCAACGCGGGGTCCACGGCGCCGAAGGGGCCCGCGAGGCACTTCGGCTCGGCCAGTGCAAAGAGCAGACCGCCGATGCCCGCCCCGGCGGCCACGAGCGCAAAACGCGCCGCCAGAGGCATTTGCAGGCGGGACATGATCCAAAGCGCGGCGGCGGGGCCTGCCGCCAACGATACCAGGTTTACAGAGAGGGCATCGCAATGCGCGACGAGCCAGGCGTTCGGCGCCGTGGTGAGGAAGAGGCAGATGGTCAGCGTGCCGGTCGTCGCGAGGATTGCATTCAAGAGCCCGCGGAACTGAGCCGGGCTCACGACATACAGCATTCCCGCGAGCGACAGCATCGGCACGACCAGGGCGAGTGCTTCGTAACCGATCGCCAGGCCGACGCCGAGGAGCGCGCCTGCGAGCCAGCCCGTGCGCGGCTCCGACAGAGAGCGGAAGAGGAACAGTAGTCCGGCAACCGCGCATAAAATCTGCGCGTTGTGATGGTCGATGCGGCCCGGCTTGAACTGGACGATCGCGTAACCGCACGTGAAGACGAGCACCATGGCGATGAGTGGTGCCTGTGCGCCCGCGCGGCGTGCGACCTCGCGCGAGACGATCAAGGCAAGCGCGAAGAACAGCAGCAGCGGCCACACCGCACGGACGACCGTCTCTGCCACCTCGGCGCCGAGGAACGGCTTCAACAAGAGGATGAGAGTCGCGAGCGGCACGTCGATGAGGCGCGACCAGTGTGAGACCAGCGCCTCGGGGGCGCCGATCCGTGCGAGCGTCGTGTCGAAATAGCTGCCGCCGGCGAGCATTTCGCGCACCGTGAGAAGGCGCACCGCATCATCCGTGTCGCCCAGCATTTCTGACAGGCCGGCGGCCGCCGTCATCAGATAGGCGAGGACGAGCAGCCCTGTCGCGCATGCGGCGAGGACCGCGGGACGGCTTGCGGCGCTCAGCACGGCGTCGCCCCAGGAGGCTCTGTCCGAGGCTTTCAGTTGCAGCAGCGCCATCGGGCCGAAGTCTCTTACGCTTTGTTCACCGGTGCGAAATCGATCGGGCGGCACTCTACGCGCGCGCAGCCTTATGGCCGGTAAAGAGAATGCGAAGCCCGGGCAATAAACTTCCCTCCAATACAGGATATCCGGGCAACCGAATTTTTAGCCTTCCCCTTTACCGTGACGGCTCGAGTGAAGCCCCCGGCGGCAGTGCATCCGGCCCTTTTGGCCGTGCCGTCGTTAATGTCGAGCGTAGCGGAGTAGCGATGATGCCTCATTCAGACGTGTTCGTGATCGGCGCGGGTCCCGCGGGCCTCACGGCAGCCTACCTCCTTACCAAGGAAGGCATCCCCACGACGGTGATCGAGGCCGATCCGACGCACGTCGGCGGCATAAGCCGGACCGCCAGCTACAAGAACTTCCTGTTCGACATCGGCGGCCACCGCTTCTTCTCGAAGTCCAAGGAAGTGGTCGATCTCTGGAAGGAGATCCTGCCCGACGACTTCATCGAGCGGCCGCGCCTGTCGCGCATCTATTACAACGGCGTCTACTTCTCCTATCCGCTGAAGGCCTTCGAGGCGCTGAACAACCTCGGCTACGTCGAGAGCGCGCTGTGCGTCCTCTCCTACCTGCAGAGCCAGGCCTTCCCCAAGGACGATCCGCAGAGCTTCCACGACTGGGTCGCCAACCAGTTCGGCGAGCGCCTGTTCTCGATCTTCTTCAAGACCTACACCGAGAAGGTGTGGGGCATGAGCTGCGACGAGATCTCGGCCGACTGGGCCGCCCAGCGCATCAAGGGCCTCGACCTGTGGAGCGCGATGTCGAACGCGCTGCGCAACTCGCTTCCCAAGGTAGGCCAGAAGAAGGCCGGGGCTAAGCAGATCAAGACGCTGATCGAGAGCTTCCAGTATCCCCGCAAGGGTCCCGGCATGATGTGGGATGCCGCCGCAACGAAGGTCAAAGCGGCCGGCGGCACGATCCACATGGGCACCAAGCTCGACAGCCTGCGCTACAACGAGCGCGACAAAATGTGGACGATCACGGCCTCCACTACCGACGGCGAGCTCAAATACTTCACAGCGAAGCACGTCATCTCGTCGGCCCCGATCCGCGAGCTCGTACATTCGATCGGGCCAGCGCCCGCCTGCACGGCCGCGGCCGACAGCCTGCGTTATCGTGACTTCCTGACGGTGGCGCTCATCGTCGAGAAGCCCGATCTCTTCCCCGACAACTGGATCTACGTGCACGAGCCCGCCGTGAAGGTCGGCCGCATCCAGAACTTCCGTTCCTGGTCGCCGGAAATGGTGCCGGACGAGAAGCTCGCCTGCCTCGGGCTCGAATACTTCTGCTTCGAGGGCGACGGGCTGTGGGGCTCGAGCGACCAGGATCTCATCGCGCTCGCCAAGAAGGAACTGGCGCAGATCGGCCTTGCCCGCGAGGACGAAGTGAAGGACGGCTGCGTCGTGCGGCAGAAGAAGGCCTATCCGGTCTACGACGACGCCTACAAGGCGCACGTCGAGGCGATCCGTTCGGAACTCGCCGAGAAGTACCCCTCGCTGCATCTCGTCGGCCGCAATGGCATGCACAAGTACAACAACCAGGACCACGCGATGATGACCGCGATGCTGACGGTCAAGAACATCATCGCGGGCGAGGCCCTCTACGACGTGTGGAACGTCAACGAGGACGCCGAGTATCACGAGGCTGGCGGCTCGGGCGTGCAGGAGGCTCTCTCCAGCGTGCGCATGGTGCCGCGCCGCCTGGCTGCCGGGTAAAGGACAGACCTCATGGCTGCTTTTGCAGCGCTCGAAGCGGAACGCGTGGGGCTTCTCGCGCGCGTTCCCGTGCAATTCCTGCGCTATGTGGGCGTGAGCGTCGCGGCGCTCGCGGCCGATACGTGCGTCTATCTCGGCCTCGCCTGGTCCGGGCTGCCGCCGGTCGCTGCCGGTGCGGCAGGCTATCTCGTCGGCCTTGCGGCGCACTACATCTTGTCCGTCGCGCTGGTGTTCGATGCGGAAGCCTCGGGCAAGCGACAGCGGCGGCTTGTAGCCGAGTTCGTCGCGAGCGGACTTTTCGGGCTGGCTTTGACCACCTGCGTCATCTCGATGGCAACGGGGCTCGGGCTCGCGCTCTTGGCCGCCAAGGTCGTAGCGGTCGCGCTTAGCTTTGCGGCGGTCTATATGCTCCGCCGCAGCGTCGTGTTCGCGGCCCGCTAGCGCGGACGCGAGGCGGCGGATAACGTGCGACGCGGCCTGAACTCGCCGTTGTCCTTTCCGAAGTGCAAAGTCCTAAATGCCGCGATACCGCGTAACGCTTGAATACGACGGCACGCCGTTCGTCGGCTGGCAGGTCCAGGCCGACGGTCCGTCCGTGCAGGGCTGCCTCGCGCAGGCCGTCAAGAAGCTGTGCGGCACGGACGTTTCCATTCGCGGCGCCGGGCGCACGGACGCCGGCGTGCATGCCATGGGCCAGGTCGCCCATTTCGATCTGCCGCGCGAGTATCCCGCAGACACTGTGCGCAATGCGGTGAACTTCCACCTCAAGCCCAATCCGGTTGCCGTGCTCGACTGCGCGGTCGTTCCCGACAGCTTCGACGCCAGGTTCAGTGCGACCGCGCGGCATTACCGCTATCGGCTCTTGCCGCGGCCGGCGCCTCCGGCCCTCGAGCGCAACCGCGTGTGGTGGCTGCCGCATGGCGTTTCGGCGGAGGCAATGCACGAGGCCGCGCAAGTGCTGATCGGTCGGCACGATTTCACGACGTTCCGCGCCGCGGGATGCCAGGCCAAAAGCCCGGTCAAGACGCTCGACCGGCTCGACGTGAGCACGCAGGACACCGGCGAGATCTGGATCGAAGCGTCCGCGCGGTCTTTCCTGCACAGCCAGGTGCGGTCGCTCGTCGGTTCCCTGAAGCTCGTTGGCGAAGGCCGCTGGACGCGCGAAGACCTGCGCCGGGCGCTCGAAGCCCGGGACCGTGCTGCCTGTGGCCCCGTCGCGCCCGCCTCGGGTCTCTACTTGATGCGCGTCGACTACGGTGCGCGGCCTGTCCGCTCCGACGCTGTGGACAACGGTTCCGAAACCGCTACAGAAAGCGATGCCGACGAAGACTGAGCATCGGCAGCGGGCGTGGCGAAATAGGTAGACGCAACGGACTTAAAATCCGTAGGGCCGCAAGGCCTGTGGGGGTTCAAGTCCCCCCGCCCGCACCATTTCCTGCAGAGCAAATGCACTACCGCCCTTTGAATTGCGGCGGGCGCTTGGACAGGAACGCGTCGAGGCCCTCGCGGAAGTCCTCGCTGCCGTAGCACTGCGCGATGAGATCCATGTCCTCCACGGCGAAGGCCCGCGACCGCAGACGGCGCACGACTTCCTTGGCCGCGCGCATCGTCAGCGGCGCCTGGGTCGCGATCTGGGCGGCGATGGCGCGGGCCCGCTGCATGAGACCTTCGGCATCGTCGAACACCTCGTTGACGAGACCGATGGCGCGGGCTTCGTCGGCGCCGATGAGACGTGTCGTAATCAAGAGGTCCATGGCGCGGCCCACGCCCGTCAGCATGGCGACACGCTGGATGTTGGCCGCCGACAGGCAGTTGGCGAGCGTGCGCGCGATGGGGAAACCGAATTTCAGATCGCGCGTCGAGATGCGCAGGTCACACGCCGCCGCGATGACGGCGGCACCGCCCGTGCACACGCCGTTGATGGCCGCGATGGTCGGCACTGGGCAGGATTCCAATTTCTGGAACATCGCCTCCATGCGCGTCTCGTAGTCGAGGCCGTCCTGGGCGGATGAGAACGCGCGAAAGAGCGAGATATCGGTCCCGGCCGCGAAGGCCCGCCCACCGGCCCCGGTGATGATCAGCGCCTTGACGGGGCCCGCGGGATCGAGTGTGGAGCAGATCTCGCCCAGGCGGTCGTACATGCCGAAGGTCAGGGCGTTGTGGGCCGAGGGCCGGTTGAAGGTGATGATGCCGGTCACACCCTCGACCGAATAAAGGATTTCGTCGTTCTGATTCGCCATGCCCGTGTAGCCTCCGTTCTCGTCCGACCGCGTCGGCCGAAGCCTCAAATTCGTCGCCTGTCCGGCCTATTGGAGGCCCGGCGCGCCTTGCCCTTTGGATAGCAGAGGCCGGCGCGTTCGCCTTGTGGATTTCACAGTGGACGTAACGCCTAAGCGGTTTGCGATGCTGCAATTTGGACGGGAAAGTCGGTGAGTACACGCAAGGGTGCGCTGGCCCGGTCGGCCGAACGCTGATAGAGCAGCCGGCTCCGGCGCCGACCGGCACGCGCGAGGCAGATGCACGACACGGCCACATATCCCATGGTCTCGGCCGCCCGATGGTCTCGCCGGGTGGGGCTGTTCTGCGTGGCGCTGCTGCTGCTCGCCATCCCGCTGCACCGCTTCGGCGCCCTGACGACGCCCGTCGCCCTCAACGTCTTCGCGGCCGCCTTCCTCGGGGCGGCGCTGGCCATCCTGCTGGCCCTGTTCGCGCTCGGCCTGATCTGGTGGCGGGGACGCAATGGCGCGCTCGCCGCGACCACCGGGCTTCTGACGGGGCTTCTGATGCTGGCCTGGCCGGTGACGTTCTTCGCCATGACCTCGAGCCTGCCCCGGATCAGCGACATCACGACCGACACGGTCACGCCACCGCAGTTCTCCGCGCTCGCCAAGCGGCTCCCGGGGATGAATGCCACGGCTTACGCGGGTGAGCGCGTTGCGCAGGCGCAGCAGAAGGCCTACCCGGACCTGCGCACCTTCCTGATCGACCGGCCGGTCGAGGAGGCGTTCGAGTTCGTCGAGGAGACGGCGCGCAAGCTCAGGTGGCGCGTGGTCGCCTCCGATCCGCCGGTCTCGCGGCCGCCGAAGAGCGGCGTGCTCGAAGCCAGCGAGCAGACGCTGATCATCGGGTTCTGGGACGACATGGTCGTGCGCGTCGAGGGCTCGGCGAACCGGGCCCGGATCGACGTGCGCTCCTCCTCCCGCTACGGAACGTTCGACTTCGGTCAGAACGCTTCGCGCATCCGCAAATTCATGGCGGAGCTGCAGACGCGCATCGATGCCGCCGGACCCAACGGCGGGGGGCGACGCAGCCTGCGCACTACGCGGTCCGGCGCGATGGTCAAAAAGGGGAAAGCGGAAGATCCGCCGAAAGGGGCTCAGCCGTCGGCTGCAAAAGACCGCGCTCCGTCAGGTGCTCCACGTGAGCGAGTACTGAAAGAGACGCCGCGTTGACGAGGCGCGGGTCGAGATCCTTGTAGATCACCGGCACGATGTCCCTCACCCGGTTCTTCCCGTTGCGGATGCAGTCGAGGATGGCCTGCTCGCGCATGCGCCGATGCAGCAGGAACGCCTTGACGAGCCGCGCCGGCTCTTCCACCCGGCCACCGTGCCCCGGCATGAACACCTTGTCCGGGCGGCCCTGCAGCTTGTCGAGGGCGCGGATGTAGTCGCCCATGTTGCCCTCGGGCGGCGCCACCACGGACGTGTTCCAGCCCATGACGTGGTCGCCTGAGAACAGGACGCCCTTGTCGCCGAGCGCGAAGCAGAGATGGTCCGGCGCATGGCCCGGCGTGAACAGCGCCGTGAGGCTCCAGCCGTCGCCTTCAAGCACGTCGCCATCGACGAGCGGGACATCGGGGACGAAATCCTTGTCGACGAACTCGCTGCCCGACGGGCTCGTGCCCTTCGTGCCGCGGCGCTCGATGCGGCGGCCGTAGCCCGCCGTCCGGGCACCTGTCGCTGCCAGCAGCGCCGGCATACCGTCCGTGTGGTCGCGATGCGTGTGGGTGATGAGCACGTGGCTGACCTTGCGGGTACCCACGTAGCGCAGGATGGCTTCGATATGCGCGTCGTCAGCGGGGCCCGGATCGATCACGGCCAACTCGTTGCCGGTGCCAACGACGTACGTGTTGCTGCCCTTGTAGGTGAACGGGCTCGGGTTGTTCGCCACGATGCGCACGACCCCCTCGGCCAGCTCGCGCGGCTCCCCGTAGGCGAATTGCATGGTTTTCTTGAAGGGTAGCTCGTCGGCCATGGCGCAATCGCACTCGGGGTTCGGGGTCGATGAAGAAGCGTGCTTAGCCGGTCGGCGGGCCCAACCGCAAGCGCCGGGGCGAAAAACTGCCTCCCGGAGGCCAGCTGGATGGCCCGAGAAGGCGTATACGATCAGCCCCCTGTACCCTGGACAAGGTGGTTGGCCTGCGTACAAATGGCAAGGATCGAGCCTAACACGCAAAGAACAAGACGGATCGCCAGGGAGACACGGCATGGAGCGGCGCTGGCTGAAGCACTATCCCGCAGGGGTGCCGGCGGATATCGACCCGTCGCAATACCCCTCGCTGGTCGATCTGTTCGAGGAAAGCTTCGAGAAATACGGCGCCCGGACCGCCTACATCTCGATGGACAAGACGCTCACCTTCCGGCAGCTCGACAGGCAGTCCCAGGCGCTCGGCGCGTGGCTGCAGAGCCGAGGCCTGAAAAAGGGCGACCGCGTCGCGGTGATGATGCCCAACGTGCTGCAATACCCCGTCGCGATCGCGGCGATCCTGCGCGCGGGGCTGACGGTCGTGAACGTCAATCCGCTCTATACGCCGCGCGAACTCGAGCACCAGCTGAAAGACTCCGGGGCGAGCGCCATCATCATCCTCGAAAACTTCGCCGCGACGCTCGAGAAGGTGGTCAAGCAGACGCCCGCGCTGAAGCACATCGTCGTTGCCTCTATGGGCGACATGCTGGGCTTTCCGAAGGGCGCCATCGTCAATCTTGTCGTGCGGCGCGTGAAGAAGATGGTGCCGGCCTATACGCTGCCCGCCGCCATGCGCTTCAACGACGTGCTTGACGCGGGCAAGCGCGTGAAAATCAAGAAGCCCGAGCTCGGCCCAGAGGACGTGGCCTTCCTGCAATACACGGGCGGCACGACGGGCGTGTCGAAGGGCGCGACGCTGCTTCACCGCAACGTCGTTTCCAACGTGCTGCAGAACGAAGCCTGGCTGCAGCCGGCGCTCGCAAAGGGCAAACCCGTCGACCAGATGGCGATCGTGACGGCGCTGCCGCTCTATCACATCTTCGCGCTGACGGCCTGCGCACTGCTCGGCATGCGCATCGGCGGGCGCTGCCTCCTGATCGCCAACCCGCGCGACATCCCGGGCTTCATCAAGGACCTGTCGAAGCATTCCTTCAACATGCTGCCGGCGGTGAACACGCTCTACAATGGCCTGCTCAATCACCCGGACTTCGCCAAGCTCGATTTCTCGGGGCTGAAGGCCGCCAACGGCGGCGGCATGGCCGTGCAGCGGGCGGTGGCCGAGAAGTTCTTCAAGGTGACGGGCTGCCCGATCATCGAGGGCTACGGTCTTTCCGAGACGGCGCCGACGCTCACCTGCAATCGCGCCGACAACACGGAATACACGGGCACGATCGGCTTGCCCGTTCCCTCGACGCTGGTCTCCATTCGCGATGATGCGGGCAAGGAAGTGCCGCTCGGCGAAGCGGGGGAGATCTGTGCGAAGGGTCCGCAAGTGATGCCGGGCTACTGGCAGCGGCCCGACGAGACGGCGAAGGTGATGACGCCCGACGGCTTCTTCAAGACCGGCGATATCGGCGTCATGGACGAGACGGGCCAAGTGAAGATCGTCGACCGCAAGAAGGACATGATCCTCGTCTCGGGCTTCAACGTCTATCCGAACGAGGTGGAGGACGTGATCGCGCACCATCCCGACGTGCTCGAGTGCGCCGTCGTGGGCGTGCCGGACGAACACTCGGGCGAGGCCGTCATGCTGTTCGTCGTGCCGAAGGATCCCCAGCTCTCCGAGCAGGCGCTCGCGAGCTTCTGCGCGGAGCAGCTCACCGGCTACAAGAAGCCCAAGTACGTCCGCTTCAAGAAGGACCTGCCGAAGACCAACGTCGGCAAGGTGCTGCGCCGCGAACTGCGCGACGAGGCGCTCAAGGAAATCAAGACGACGCAAGCGGCCTGATGCTATGACTGCGTGAGGGTGCCGCGAGCGGCTCCCCTTCCAGTTGGAGCATCGGGAGCAGCACGGTCATGTCGAGGATCGTCACGGTCGGGGCGGCGCAGCTCGGGCCCATCGCGCGGGATGAGCCCCGCGCGTCTGTCGTCTCACGCATGCTCGCACTGATGCAGCAGGCCAAGGGGCATGGCTGCGATATCGTCGCCTATCCCGAACTTGCGCTGACGACGTTCTTCCCGCGCTGGCATTTTACGGAGCAAGGCCAGATCGACGCCTTCTTCGAAAAGGAGATGCCGTCGGCGGAGACCGAGCCCCTGTTTGCCGAAGCCAAGCGGCTCGACATCGGCTTCATGCTGGGCTACGCGGAGTTAGCGCAGGAAGACGGGCGCACGCGCCGCTTCAACACGTCGATCCTCGTCGACAAGACGGGGCGCATCGCGCTCAAGTATCGCAAGGTGCACCTGCCCGGGCATGCGGACCACCAGCCGTGGCGTCCCTTCCAGCATCTGGAGAAGGCCTATTTCGAGGTCGGCAACCTCGGCTTTCCTGTCGCGCGCGCTTTCGGCGGCATTATGGGGATGTGCATCTGCAATGACCGGCGCTGGCCCGAGACCTACCGCGTCATGGGCCTGCAGGGCGTGGAGATGATCCTGCTCGGCTACAACACGCCGCTGCACAATCCGCCCGCGCCCGAGCACGACGCGCTGTCGAACTTTCACAACCAACTCTCGATGCAGGCGGGCGCCTACCAGAACGGCACGTGGGTCGTCGGCGTTGCCAAGGCCGGCAACGAGGAAGGCGTGCTGCATATCGGGCAGACGCAGATCATCGCGCCGTCGGGCGAGACGGTCGCCATGTGCACGACGCTCGGGGACGAATTGTGCGTTGCCCGCTGCGACCTCGACCTGACGAAGAGCTACAAGAGCACGACCTTCAACTTCGCAGTGCACCGCCAGCCGCAGGCCTACGGCCTGATCGTCGAGCGCAAGGGCGCGATCCCGCCGCCGGAGTAGGCGTTGAAATTATCCCTGGGTCCCGGATATTTGCCTTCGGCAAATTCCGGGATGACAGGTGGTCTTTGCGGGACGCCTCTCAACTGTCATCCCGGCCGGAGCGAAGCGGAGAGCCGGGACCCAGGGGTACGGGTCGAGCGGCGTCGTGTCTCGGACACGTGCTCCAGTCCAAAGCACGGCGGGACGATAACTCGTGCGGGACGTCTGATAGTCGGGGTTAGGTGTGCCGCTATCCAGCCGTGTCGGGAATCGTGTCGAGGTGGCAGGCGGCGAGA
>RXJK01000233.1:17427-20038 GCA_003963125.1 Hyphomicrobiales bacterium | reverse complement strand
TATCAGGGACCCAGGGGCGTCTTACTTCGCGCCTGTGGTCGCGCTCCTTCTCCCACGTCTGCGTTCCCGGAAGCCGTGCGCGAGCACGGGTATCCGGGATCTTTCAGGGCGAGGTCGAACTCGACGGGGAAAGATCCCGGCTCTCGCTTCGCTCGGCCGGGAAGGCACAAGGGGAGAGGCCTCGCACAAATCGGAGATGGTCTCGCACGCGTGCAGGCAAGGTCGCCACGAACCACGTGCACGATGCGCGCGTGCAGGCTCGGGCGCGAGGCCAGATGTGACGACGCCAGCGCCGCGGTCTACTTGAACAGCGACGACATCGAGAAGTTCGAGGCCTTGCGGATCGGGGCGCGCTCAGCGATCTGCGTGTGCGGCTCGTCGATGTAGGCGACGACGCCGGTGGCGCGGCCGTCCTTGATGAGCTGCGAGACGTACGCCCAGCCCTGCTCGCCGAGACCGAGGCAGGCCTCCGACATCTCGCCTTTCAAGCGCACGTGGATGGCGATATTGCCGCGCGCGAGGATCGCCTGCGTCTGCGCGGGCGTATACTTTTCCTTGTTGTAGAGCTTGGTCAGGTAGATGCCCGCGACCATGCGGCGGGTGCGCGGCCCCCAGCTCACGCGGTGCCCCGCACTCGAAGCGAACGCGTATTCGCCGGGCGGCAGAGGACCCACGGCGCGGGCGGCGAGGCAGTCGGGATCGGGGTTGTTGCGGCACACGTCGCGGCCGGAGATGGCCCAGGCGATGGTGCGGCCGTTGACGGCAGGATCGTCCGAGATGACGAACAGGCGGCCGGTGCGAATGGTGTAGCCGATGCGGAACGTCTTGGCCGTGTCGGGCACGCTGCGCACGACGTCCTCGAAGGGGGCGCAGATCTCGCCGTCCGAGAGCTTCCGCTCGTAGCCCTTGTGCTGGATCGTCACGAAATCGACGCCCGGCGCGCAATCCCACTGCGGCAGCACCCTCTTGTCGGCGAGCGCGGTGGCGATCGAGTAGGGCTCGCTGCGCTCGGCGGGTGCCTTGGGCGCCGGCGTGGCGGGCTTCGTCTTCACGCTCCACGGAGAGGGTGCAGGACCGGTCTCGGGCTCGCTTACTGTCGGGGGAGCGGAAGGACCGGGCATCGCCACCTCGGCCGGCGGCACGCCCTTCTGGTTCTTGATGCGCTTGCACTTGTCGGAGAGGCGTGGCGGGCGGATCTGCTTGACGGCGAGTTGCCGCGCCAGCGCGTGCGGCGCGCCGTGCTTCATGTAGGCTTCAATCAGCGCCCGCTGCACCTCGAGCTGCTCTTCCGACAGTTCGAAGATGCAGTCCTCGTAGATCTGGTCGCCGACCTGGCTGAAAAAGTTCGCGATGTCACCGGCGGCCGCACCGGGCGCAGGGGCCGAAGCCGGCGGCGGCTCGGCGCGCGCGAGGCCGGCGGCCAGCACCAGCGCGAGCGGTGCCGCGAGGCAGGCCTTCAGCACGGACTTCGCCTTTGCGCTGAACTTCATCCTACTCCCTGGTCAATCCCTGGCTGCCGTTGCCACCGAGGTTCCTGGCCATCAGCCCCTCGCGAATCGATGGAAGCCTAGCATCCGGGGGCGTGCGTATCATGTCGGATTGCAGCCCGAGGAATGCGGCGAGCCCATGACTCGGCACAGCCATCGACCTTTTTTGTGCGCCGCAATATCGACGGGTTCGTTAACCTGGATCAATCCACTGCGCTTGCCAGGATGCGAGAAGCCCCGCGGCAACTGAACCTCGCGAGACTTTGACCGCGCGGAGCGCCGCCCATATTGTACGCAGGGTCGTACTCGGATGTCGGGCGCAGCCGCCGTCGCGCGCCTCCAGGGAATGGACGTCAGCATGGACATGGCAGTTTCGGACAAGGATCGGAGCGCGTCCGGCGAGGCCAAGGGCCGTCTCGTCGACCCCTTCGGCCGCCACGTCACCTACCTGCGGGTGTCCGTCACGGACCGCTGCGACTTCCGCTGCACCTATTGCATGGCTGAGCACATGACGTTCCTGCCGAAGCGGGACCTGCTCAGCCTCGAGGAGCTCGACCGGGTCTGCTCCGCTTTCGTCACTAAGGGCGTGCGGAAGCTGCGCATCACCGGCGGCGAGCCGCTGGTCCGCAAGAATATCATGTGGCTTTTCAAATCCTTATCGCGCCATCTCGGCTCGGGCGCGCTGGAGGAGTTGACGCTCACGACGAACGGCAGCCAGCTGCCGAAGTACGCCCAGGAACTCGCCGACTGCGGCGTCAGGCGGATCAACATCTCGCTCGACACGCTGAAGCCCGACCGCTTCAAGGCCATCACGCGCTGGGGTGATTTCTCCCAGGTGCTGTCCGGCGTCGAGGCGGCGGAGCGGGCCGGGCTCAAGGTCAAGATCAACGCCGTGGCGCTGAAGGGCACCAACGAGGACGAGATCGCCGACCTTATGCTGTGGGCGCACGGCCGCGGCGCCGACCTGACGCTGATCGAGACCATGCCGCTCGGCGAGATCGACGGCGACCGCACGGACCAGTACCTGCCGTTGTCGATCGTCCGCGCCCGTTTGATGGACCGCTTCACGCTCACCGACATCCCCTTCCGCACGGGCGGGCCGGCCCGCTACGTCGAGGTGAAGG
>RXJK01000233.1:0-17377 GCA_003963125.1 Hyphomicrobiales bacterium | reverse complement strand
CCCTCACGCACAACTTCTGCGAAAGCTGCAATCGCGTGCGCCTCACCTGCACCGGCACGCTCTTCATGTGCCTCGGGCAGGAGGATGCCGCCGACCTGCGCACGCCGCTGCGCGCTTCCGCCGACGACGGGTTGTTGCTCAAGGCCATCGACGAGGCGATTTCGCGCAAGCCCAAGGGCCACGATTTCGTCATCGACAGGCGCACGCGTGCCCCGGCGCTGTCCCGGCATATGAGCGTGACGGGCGGCTGAAGGGGTGCTAGGCCTGCCGGCCTTGCGCGGCGGCCCGTTCGGGCGCCGGCGCCGGGTCCCGGCAGGAGCATGCGGTGACGGCAGTCCCCCACGCCTACGATTCCACCAACAATCTGCGCGGCATCATCGCCATGGTCGTCTCCATGGCCGCGTTCGTGCTGAACGACGCCTGCGTCAAGCTTGCAGCCGGTCATCTTCCGACAGGTGAAGTGATCTTCCTGCGCGCCGTTGCGACCACCCTCCTGTGCCTCGGCGTGATCTATCTGCGGGACGATGCCCGGGCGCTGCGCGATGCCCTCAAGCCCAAGGTCGCGCTGCGCAGCCTGTGCGACGTCGGCGGCTCCTTCACCTTCCTCTTCACGCTGACGCACATGCCGATCGCGGACGCCTACGCGATCCTGCAGTTCACGCCGCTGGCGTTGACGGCGGCGGCGGCGATCTTCCTCGGCGCACAGGTCGGCTGGCGGCGCTGGTCGGCGGCACTCGTGGGGCTCATCGGCGTCTTGATCATCGTGCGGCCGGGCGGCGCCGCCTTCAATGCCTACGCGCTGCTCGCCCTGTTCTCGATCTTCTTCTCGGTGACGCGCGACCTCATCACGCGCGGCATCGGCCTCGGCATCTCCTCGCTGACCATGGCGTTCGCCTCGACAGGCATGATCGCCGTCGCGAGCCTCGTCTTCCTGCTGTTCGAAACGTGGCAGATGCCGTCGCTCACGGCCCTCGCCTTCGTGCTCGGCGCCGGCCTCATGCTGCTCGCGGGCCAGCACTGGCTGATCAAGGCCCTTCGCACGGGCGAGATCGTCGTGGTCGCACCGTTCCGATATTCAATCGTTCTCTGGTCCGTGCTTGCGGGCCTCGCCATTTGGCATGAATTTCCCGATGGGGTCACGCTGGTGGGCCTCGCCATCGTCACGGGCGCTGGCCTCTATACCTTCCTGCGCGAGCAGAAGCTGTCGAGAATGGCACGGGCGTGAACGACAATCTCAAAGGCATCCTGGCGGTCCTGTCGTGCTCGACCGTGTTCGTCGTCAGCGACGCGATCGTGAAGCTCGTTTCCGCCAGCCTGCCCGTGAGCGAGATCATCTTCCTGCGCGGCCTGATGGCGACCGTGATGCTCGCCGCCGGCACCATGGGGCTCGGCTACATGCGCCCGCTCGCCGTGCTGCTCGAACCGCTGATGCTGGCGCGCATCGTGGCGGCGGCCGGCGCATCCACCCTCGTCGTGTGCTCGCTGCGCGACCTGCCGCTCGCCAACGTCAATGCGGTGATGCAGATGACGCCGCTCGCGGTCACGGCGGGCGCGGCCATCGTCTACCGGGAGCGCGTGGGCCCCAGCCGCTGGCTCGCGGCGATTGCCGGCTTCGTCGGCGTGCTCCTGATCGTGAAGCCGACGAGCGGGGTGTTCGGATGGGCGGCCTACACCGTGCTCCTGGCGCTCGTCTTCACGACGACGCGGGACCTTACCACGCGCGGGCTGTCGCGGGACATCCCGTCGATGTTCGTCGGCGCGGCCAGTGCGGCCGCCATCACGCTGAGCGGCCTTCTCGTCTCGCCGCTGGACGCGCCCTGGACGATGCCGTCGCCGCAGGCGTGGAAGCTGATGGCGTTCTCGGCGGCCTGTCTTTTCGCCGGCAACACGCTGCTCGTCATGTCGCTCCGGACGGGCGAGATCGGCGTGGTGGCGCCGTTCCGCTACGCGCCCGTGCCGCTCTCGATCTTCCTCGGCTACGCATGGTGGGGCGACATCCCGGACGGCATCGCCATTGCCGGCATCTTCCTCGTGCTCGCCGCGGGCTTGAGCCTTCTCTACACCGAGCGGCTCACGCTCTTGTCGAAATCGCCGCGGTCGGAGCGCGCGTCATGAAGCCCAACGCCATGAAGGCCAAGCTGCAGCGCGGGGAAGCCGCACTCGGCTGCTCGCTCATGTTCCCCTCGCCGCAGATCGTGGAGATGCTCGGCCACGCGGGCTTCGACTGGGTGCTGCTCGACTGCGAGCATGGCAGCCTGTCGCTCGCCGACGTGGAGATCATGGCGATGGCGGCGGACGCCGTCGGCCTCACGGCCATCGCGCGCCCCAAGAGCAACAGCGCCGCCGACATCCAGTCCGTGATGGACCGCGGCGTCGCCGGCGTGCAGGTGCCCCACGTCAACTCGGCGGAGGATGCCCGCCGCGCCGTGTCGGCCGTCAAGTTCGGGCCCGGCGCCGCGCGCGGCCTTGCCGCCGGCACACGGCCCGACCGCTGGGGCCTCGGCGGGCGCATGCCGGACTTCACGGCCGCGGCGAACGCCCAATCGCTCGTCTGCGCGCAGATCGAGCATCAGGAAGCCGTTGCCAACATCGACGAAATTCTCGGCGTCGAGGGCATCGACGTGTTTTTCATCGGCCCGTCGGATCTCTCGCAATCGATGGGGCATCCGGGCGATCCGAAGGCCGAGCCCGTCGCCGCGGCGATCAACCATGTCCTGTCTCGCATTCGCGAACGGGACCTCGTGCCCGGCATGCCGGCAACGGCCGAAACACTCGCCGAAGTGCGCGCCGCCGGATGCCTCTATATCTATACGCACCTGCCGCGCATCCTCGGTGCAGGGGCCGCCGGCTTCCTCAAACAGCGTTGACGGTCGACCGGCAGCTTCGGCATGCCGATCAATCGTTCACCACGGCATTAGCCTTCCGAGTGATATTGGCGGGGCCATCTTGACACATGCCGACATCTGACGCTCAACTGACACAAAGCATCCGGACCTTCAGAGCCCGGCAACAACGAACAATCTGTGGGATGAAGCGCTTGCCAGGAGATGGAGTTTGCCCATCGCGGCCCGAAGCCATTCGCGGCGTCTGATCGCCTCCTGCTTCGTAGCGCGCAGCCATTGCGGCCAGCCCGCTCGCGCGTCTTCACCAATCCCGAACATCGCATCTCTGCGCGGCCCATCTTGCGCCGCGTATCTTCCATCATATCGACGCTACTGCAGAGGAGGCTGCTGAACCCCTGATTGCATCCACACGCGCGCCCAGCCGGCACCCACAACAATCAACGCCAGCGGACGCAGAGGAAACCCAAGGAGGAATTCGCAAATGAGCAGGTCCAAGCTGTCTCGCCGTCGCTTCCTGGCGACGTCCGCTGCCGCCGCAGCCGCGGTGTCTGCCCCCTTCGTGCGCACGGCGCACGCGGCCGGCAAGGTCTCCATCGGCTTCTGGGATCATTGGGTCCCCGGCGCCAACGACGTGACCAAAAAAATCGTCCAGGAATGGGCCGAGAAGGAGAAGGTCGAAGCCGAGATCGACTTCATCCCTTCGCAAGGCAACAAGAATCTCATCACCATCGCGGCCGAAGCGCAGGCCAAGGCCGGCCACGACATCTTCGCGCATCCGACGTGGTCGCCGCAGGGCTACGCCGAACAGCTCGAGCCCGTCGACGACGTGATGGGCGATCTCATCAAGGAGCACGGCAACGTCAACGACACGGTGAAGTATCTGGGCTTCGTCGGCGGCAAGTGGCTGGCCGTGCCGGCCACCTCCGGCAGCCAGATCAAGGGCCCGTGCTCGCGCATCGACTTGATGAAGTCGCTGGCCGGCATCGACGTGCAGGCGATGTATCCCGCGGGCAGCGCGCCCAAGGCCGAAAGCTGGACGCTCGACGCGTTCCTCAAAGCAGCCGAGGCCTGCCACAAGGGCGGCAAGGCGATCGGCATCGGCCTCGGCACGACGTCGGACTCCGTCGACAGCGCCGGCGCCTTCTTCCACGCCTTCGGCGCCCAGCTCGTCAACGACAAGGGCGACATCACCGTCAAGTCGGACAAGGTTCGCCAGGCGCTCGACTACTGCAAGCGTTTGGCCGCCTTCCTGCCGCCGGACGCTCCCGCCTGGGACGACGCCTCCAACAACAAGTGGCTCGTCGCCGGCAACGGCGCCATGATCATGAACCCGCCGAGCGCCTGGGCCGTTGCCAAGCGCGACGCGCCGCAGATCGCGGAGCAGTGCTGGACGCACGGCTTCCCGTCGGGACCCAACGGCCGCTACGCGCCGTTCCTGCCGTACTTCTGGGCGATCTGGGGCTTTAGCAAAAACAAGTCGGCGGCGAAGAGTCTCCTGCGGCATCTCTCGACGCGCGCCTCGGCGGAGCGGATGGTGGCCTCCAGCGGCGGCTACGATCTGCCCTCCTTCGAGAAACTCACCGACTTCAAGACGTGGGCCGAGGAAGGGCCGCCGAAGGGCACGCTCTACCACTACCCCAACCCGCACAACCACCAGACGCTGTCCATCGCCGCGGCTCCAGCTCCGCCGAAGATCGCCTTCCAGATCTACAATCAGGCGGTCCAGACGAAGATGATCGTGCGGCACCTGCAGGGCGAAGCGATGGAGAAGACGCTCGCCTGGGCCGAGAGCGAGTGCGAAGGCTTCATGCGCACGTGATGCGACCGGCCTGTTGATGCGAACGAACCTCCCCGCGCCCCGCGTGGGGAGGTTCTCTAGGGAAAGCCTGAAGCAAGGACGCCTGTCATGGTCGACGCGACGCTGCGCAGCCCCGCGATTCCCGCGGTCGCCTCCCCGAGGAAAGCGAAGTCTTCGCTCCGACGCGCCATGGGCCGCAAGTCGACCATCGCCTTCCTGATGGCGCTGCCGCTGATCCTCTTGATCACCGTGCTCGTGCTCTATCCCGCGCTCTATTCCCTCTACCTCGCCACCCTCAACAAGGGCATGACGCGCTTCGTGGGCTTCGGGAACTTCCAATTCCTGTTCAAGCGCGAGACGTTCTGGATGGTGGTGCAGCAGTCGTGCATCTTCGCCATCACGGCCGTGATCTTCAAGGCCATCATCGGCTTCATCATCGCCCACCTCGTGCACAACATCCCCGACAAGGGACAGCGCAAGTGGCGCGGCATGCTGCTCGTACCGTGGGTGATCCCGCCGGCGATGAGCTGCCTCGCCTGGCTGTGGCTGTTCGATCCGTCCTACTCGGCCTTCAACTGGCTGTTGAGCTTCATCAACGTCGGTCCGATCCCGTGGACGGGCGATGCCTACTGGGCGCGCTTCTCCGTGATCCTCGTCAACGTGTGGATCGGCTCGCCGTTCTTCATGATCATGTACCTTGCCGCGCTGAAATCGGTGCCCGAGCAGCTCTACGAGGCCGCGGCCATCGACGGCGCCAACTGGTGGCAGCGCATGTGGTACGTGACGCTGCCGATGATGCGCAACATCATCGCCATCACGGCCCTCTTCTCGCTGATCGTCACCTTCGCCAACTTCGACATCGTGCAGATCCTCACGGACGGCGGGCCGATCGACAAGACGCACGTGTTCGCCACCTGGGCCTTCCGCGTCGGCATTCGCTCGGTCGACATCCCGCAGGGCGCGGCCGTGTCGCTGTTCATGGTGCCGATCCTCGCCGTCGCGGCGGTCATCATCCTGCGTGACATCACCAAGCGCGGCAACGAGGCCTGATCCATGACCGCCACCTCCGCTTCCGCCGACCTCGCCCTTCCCCGCAACCCCAAGCACGGCAGTATGAGCCGCGACCGGGCCTGGGCGCTGCGATGGTCCTACGTGTTCCTGATCCTGTTCGTGATCTTCTTCTTGCTGCCGCCGGTCTACATGCTGATCACGTCGCTGAAGACCAGCCAGGAGATCTCGGCGGCGACGAACCCGTGGTGGGTGTTCCGGCCGACGCTCGACAACTACATCGAGCTGTTGTCCTCGCCCATGTACCTCACCTTCTTCCGCAACTCGGCGCTGGTGTCGGTGTTCGTCGTCATCATCACCATGCTGATCGCGATCCCCGCCGCCTTCGCCCTCTCGCGCATGAAATTCTGGGGCTCGGCGACGCTGGCCACCGGCGTGTTCCTCACCTACCTCATCCCGGACACGCTGCTGTTCCTGCCGCTCTTCAAGATGTTCGCCATCTTCAACGAGCTCACCGGCATCCAGCTCATCAACAAGTGGTACGTGCTGCTCATCGTCTACCCGACGCTGACGGTGCCGTTCTGCACGTGGATCATGATCGGCTACTTCGCCTCGATTCCGAAGGAACTCGACGAGGCCGCGCTGATCGACGGCGCCAGCTACTTCCAGACGCTGACCAAGATCTTCGTGCCCGTGGCGCTGCCCGGCATCATCGCGGCCACCATCTTCGCCTTCACGGTGAGCTGGGCGCAGTTCCTTTATCCCCTCGCCTTCACCACCTCGACGGACCAGCTCGTGCTGCCGGTCGGCATCATCACCACGCTGATCAAGGGCGACGTCTTCAACTGGGGGCAGATCATGACGGGCGCGCTGCTCGGCGCCGCGCCGCCGCTCATCATCTACGCCTTCCTCATGGACTACTACATCGCCGGCCTCACGGCCGGAGCCACCAAGGGTTGAGACACCATGGCTGAAGTGAAACTGCGCAAGGTCGTGAAGTACTACGACGACGTCGAGGCCGTGCGCGGCATCGATCTCGACATCGCCCACCACGAGTTCGTGGTTCTGGTCGGCCCCTCGGGTTGCGGCAAATCCACGACGCTGCGCATGATCGCGGGGCTCGAGGACATCTCGGGCGGAGAGATCCTGATCGGGGGCGACGTCGTCAACGACGTGCCGCCCAAGGACCGCGACATCGCCATGGTGTTCCAGAACTACGCGCTCTACCCGCACATGTCGGTGTCGCAGAACATGTCGTTCGGCCTGCGGCTGAAGAAGTATCCCAAGGACGAGATCAAGCGCCGGGTCGACGAAGCCGCCCGCATCCTCGACATCACGGAGTTGCTCGACCGCAAGCCCAAGGCGCTGTCCGGTGGCCAGCGCCAGCGCGTCGCCATGGGCCGCGCCATCGTGCGCAACCCGAAGGTGTTCCTGTTCGACGAGCCCCTATCGAACCTGGACGCCAAGCTGCGCGTGCAGATGCGCACCGAGATCAAAAAAGTGCATCAGCAGGTGCGCACGACGACGGTCTACGTCACGCACGACCAGGTCGAGGCCATGACGCTCGCCGACCGCGTCGTCGTCATGAACAAGGGCGTTATCGAGCAAGTGGGCTCACCGCAGGAGTTGTACCATAATCCTAAGACGCGCTTCGTTGCAGGCTTCATCGGCTCGCCGGCGATGAATTTCATCCCCTGCCGGCTCGAGAACGGCGGCGACGATCTCAACGTGCGTCTGACCGACGGCATCACCTTCAAGGTGCCGCCGCAGCGCGCGGCCCACTACAAGGCCAACGCGCGGGACGGCAAGCTTCTCCTGGGCCTGCGGCCCGAGCACATCACGGAAGCCGGCCCGCATCTGGAACCCGGCGAGATCCCCTTCGACGCCCAGCTCGACGTGACCGAGCCCATGGGCATGGAAACGCTCGTCTACTTCCCGCTCAACGGCACGCAGGTGTGCGGTCGCGTCAACCCGAACGCGGGTGCGCGTGACGGCGCGCCCATGAAGCTCGCCGCCAACCTCAACAACATGCACCTCATCGACGAAGCCACCGGCCGCGTGATCTAGCACTGCCCGACCGCGCCCCGCGCCCACTCCCTTCTGATGGAAACGGCGCAGGGCGCGATCTCCGTCCGAATGGCAGTGGCCACACTCCTCTGCACCGGAGCGCGCCCTTTCTCGCATGCCTTCCCGGCGCCGGTAATCTCTCGCTCTCGACCCGCACCCCGCAGGTGGGAGCGCGCCCCTCCCCGCATGCCTTCCCGGCCGAGCGCAGCGAGAGCCGGGATCTTTCCCCCTCGAGTTCGATCTCACGCTTAAGGATCCCGGATAGCCGTGCCGGGGCACGGCTTCCGGGAACGCACTCACTTTGATCTGCGCCCTATGGACTCTCACACCTGTCATCCCGGAACGTGCGCAGCACGTATCCGGGACCCAGGGGCTACGGATGCCGCGCTCTGCCCCTGGGTCCCGGCTCTCCGCGCTTCGCGCTACGGCCGGGATGACAGGTGGTGATATGCGCGCGCGGATTTCACTGCGCGGCGGCGGTGCAGCACCTCGAAATGCATCGCGCACGGGGATGGCTCCCCGCGCGCGGTTGGTTTGGGCTTCGGTACGTGTGGCGCGTCAGAAGTCCTGCCAGTCGTCCTCGCCGGCGGCGGGCGCTTCCTTGAGGGCCGCCGAGCCGTTGCTGCGGGGGGCTGCGGCCTTCGCCTGCGGACGCGCGGCGGGTTTCGCCGCGGGCCGTGCGGCCGGAGCGGAGGCCGCGCGGCCACCGATGCGGAACTGGCCGATCAGCTCCATGAGCTGGTTCGCCTCCTGGCGCAGCGAGTGGCTGGCGGCGGTGGATTCTTCCACCATCGCCGCGTTCTGCTGCGTCGCCTGGTCCATCTGGTTGATCGCCGAGTTCACCTCGGAGAGCCCCGTGGCTTGCTCCTTCGCGCCCGATGCGATGTCGATCACGACCTTGTTGATGTCGTTGACCTGCGCGAGGATGCGCTCCAGCGCCTTGCCGGTCTCGGCCACGAGTTCCACGCCCTCGGCCACCTGCGCGGACGAGGTCGAGATGAGGCCCTTGATCTCCTTGGCCGCTTCCGCCGAACGCTGGGCGAGAGCCCGCACTTCCGAGGCGACCACCGCGAAGCCGCGACCGGCCTCACCGGCGCGCGCCGCTTCGACACCAGCGTTGAGCGCCAGCAAGTTCGTCTGGAAGGCGATCTCGTCGATGACGCCGATGATCTGCGTGATCTGCTGCGCGCTCTTCTCGATGCCGCCCATGGCGTCGACCGTCTTGCGCACGACGACGCCGGTCTTCTCGGCATCGGACTTCGCGACGGCCACCACTTCGCGGGCATGCTCGGCGCCTTCGGCGGCCTTCTTGCCGGTCGCCGTGATCTGGTCGATGGCGGCCGCCGTCTCTTCCAGGCTCGCGGCCTGCTGCTCAGTGCGCTTCGACAGATCGTCGGCAGCGGACGACACTTCGCCCGAACCCGACAGGATCATCTCGCTGTTGCGCGTGACGAGCACCATGGTCTCGCGCAGCGCATCGACGGCGGCGTTGAAGTCGGTCTCGAGTTTCTTGTAGTCGGCCGGGAACGCCTCCAGGCGGTGCGTGAGATCGCGCTGGGCGAGCGCCGCGAGCCCATGGCCCAGGCGCTCGACGACGTCGGCCTGCTCGCGCGCCACGGCCGCGCGCTCGGTTTCGTTGGCGACGCGCAGCCGCTCGGCCTCCGCGCGTTGGGCGTTGGCCGCCTCCTCGAGGCGGATGCGCTCGAGGCCGCCCCGCTTGAAGGCGTCGACGGCGCTCGCCATCTCGCCGATCTCGTCCTTGCGGCCCATGGCGGGCACTTCCGTGCCGTACTCGCCCTGTGCAAGGCGACCCATCGCACGCACCATCGCGGTGATCGGGCCGGTGATCGAGCGGGCGATGAAGAACGCGAGCACGAGACCGCCGAGGATCGCTGCGCCGCTGAACCAGACCTGGCCCGAGATGGTCGAGGCGACGATCTCGCCCGACTTGGTCTTGGCAATGCCACCATCGCGCTTCAGCGAGGCGACCGCCGTTCCCATGATGTCGCTCGCCTTGTCGAGCTGCGGGCTGATCGCCTCGATGTAGATGCGATCCGAATTGAGAAGCGCGGCGGCCGCGATGTTGAAGGCCTCGGTGTATTGCATGATCACCGCGTTGAGTTCCGAGGTCAGCGTATTCACGTCCTCGGGCAGGTCGAAGCGCTCGAGGCTGTCGATCGCCTTCGTCACCTCATCGACGCGCTGCTTGAACACGCCGACGCCCGCCTTGTCGCGCACGGCGAGGAAGCGCCAGTTGGCAACGCGGACTTTGAGACCTCCCGACAGGATATGTGCGCCGGCCATGCTGAGCGCGCTGCCGCGCCCGAGGGCCTGGATGCGCTCCGAGAGCTTATCGAGCTTGACCGTCAGGTCGTCGCCGATCTTGAACAGGCTCTTCTTGGCGGTGAGCATTGCACGCACTTCCTTGCCGAGCGTGGCGCGCTCGGGCGCGACGCGCGCCATCACATCCTGCACGCTCGCATACAACTTGCGCCGCTCTTCGGAGAGCGTCGCGGTGATCGCAGTCTTCAGGTTGTCGGCGATCTTGGCTTCATACTCGCCAGCCAGCGTGAACGACTTCTCGTCGCCGTCGAAGTTGAAGCGCAACACGAGCTGCCGCAAGGCCTGCACCTGCTCCGCCGTATCGAGGATGCGGGCCGTCTGCTCGGACAGGTTGTTCATGCGATCGAGCTGGCCGCTGACCGTCCCGAGCTGCATCCAGCCGAAGCCGGCGAGGAAGGCACAGCAGGCGATCAATGCGCCGAAACCGGCGTAGATCTTGCCTCGAATTCCGAGGGTCGGGAATTGCATAGGAAACGCTCCGCGGCGGGGGTGTGGCAACTTCGCCGACGCTATGCGCGAACCCTTCAAAAATGTTTAAGCAAACAATATGGACGCTGTTTTCTTATAATCATTTATGGAAATTAGCACGATCCGTATCTGGACGATTATGAGCCCATCCTCAAATTGTCCGATATCTGATAGTTGGGGCCTCGCAGTCCGCGCGTGAAAGTGCTGTCAACGCCTGCATTTTGCGCCCGATCGAGGCCAATCGCGCAAGCGCTCCGTCATCGAGGCCTCGGCGCCACAGCGGTCAGATATCGAGATCCTTGGCGAAGGCCGCGCGCTCCTGGATGAAGCGGAAGCGGGCCTCGGGCTTGGAGCCCATCAGCGCGTTGACGATGTCCGTCACCACGGCGCGGTCGTCCGCAATCTCGACCTTGAGCAGCGTGCGCTTGTCGTGTTGCATCGTCGTCTCTTTGAGCTGCGAAGCGTTCATTTCGCCGAGGCCTTTGAAGCGGCTGACCTCGACCTTGGCGTTGGCGGCGAACTCCTTCTTGAGCAGCTCGTCCTTGTGCCGGTCGTCGCGCGCGTAGACTGACTTCGCGCCGTGCGTCAGCTTGTAGAGCGGCGGCATCGCCAGATAGAGGTGCCCCTGCTCGATGAGCTCCGGCATCTCCTGATAGAAGAACGTGATGAGCAGCGAGGCGATGTGGGCGCCGTCGACGTCGGCGTCCGTCATGATGATCACGCGCTCGTAGCGCAGGTCCTCGTCGCGATACTTGGTGCCCGTGCCGACGCCGAGCGCCTGCACGAGATCCGTCAGCAACTGGTTCTGCGAGAGTTTGGCGGAGGAGGCGTTCGCCACGTTGAGGATCTTGCCGCGCAAGGGCAGCACCGCCTGCCGCTCGCGATCGCGCGCCTGCTTGGCCGAGCCGCCTGCGCTATCGCCTTCGACGATGAAGATCTCGGTGCCCTGCTTGGAATTCAGGCTGCAATCGGCGAGCTTGCCCGGCAGGCGCAGCTTGCGCGTCGCCGACTGCCGGCCGATCTCCTTCTCGCGCTTGCGCTTGAGGCGGTCCTCGGCCTGCTCGATGGTCCATTCGAGTAGCTTCGTCGCGTTCTGCGGGCTATCCGCCAGCCAATGATCGAACGCGTCGCGCACCGCGGTTTCCACGATGCGCTGGGCCTCGACGGTGGCGAGCTTGTCCTTGGTCTGGCCCTGGAACTCCGGTTCGCGGATGAACACGGACAGCATCACCGCCGTGGTCGTGAACACGTCTTCTGCCGTGATGTTCGACGCGCGGCGGTTGCCGATGCGCTCGCCGAAGTCGCGCAGGCCCTTCGAGAGTGCCGCACGGAAGCCGTTCTCGTGCGTGCCACCTTCCGGCGTCGGAATGGTGTTGCAGTAGGAGTGGAAGAATCCGTCTGCATCGGCGATCCAGGATGCGGCCCACTCCACCGAGCCGTGGCCGCCTTCCTTCGTGATCTTGCCGGCGAAGATGTCCTTCGTAACCTGCGTCCGCCCCTCGATGCTGGTCGTGAGGTAGTCCTTCAGGCCGCCAGGGAAATGGAACACTGCTTCGGCAGGCGTCTCGTCCTTGATGATCGCCGGGTCGCAGAACCAGCGGATCTCGACGCCACCGAAGAGATACGCCTTCGAGCGGGCCATGCGGAACAGGCGCTGCGGCTTGAAAGCCGCGCCCTTGCCGAAGATCTGCTCGTCGGGATGGAAGCGGATGCGCGTGCCGCGGCGGTTCTTCACGGGCCCGAGGTTCTTCAGCTTGCCTTGCGGCGCGCCGCGGCTGAACTCCATCGCGTAAAGCTGCTGGCCGCGCGCGACTTCCACCTCGAGCTTGTCGGAGAGCGCGTTCACCACCGAGACGCCGACGCCGTGCAGGCCGCCGCTCGTATTGTACACCTTGCTGTCGAACTTGCCGCCCGAGTGCAGCGTGGTCATGATCACTTCGAGGGCGGACTTCGACTTGAACTTCGGATGCGGGTCGACCGGGATACCGCGGCCGTTGTCGATCACGGTGAGGAAGCCGTTGGCTTCGAGCCTGACTTCGATCCACGTGGCGTGGCCCGCGACGGCCTCGTCCATGGAGTTGTCGATCACCTCGGCGAACAGATGGTGCAGCGCCTTCTCGTCGGTGCCGCCGATGTACATGCCGGGCCGGCGCCGCACGGGCTCGAGGCCTTCGAGGACCTCGATGTCGGCTGCCGTGTAGCTCTCTTCACCGTCTTTGCGAACCGCGCGAACCACTTTCTGCTTCACCTCTGACCTTGCGTGTGTTTCCGCAGGCGTTTCCTTGGCGGCATCGTTGGCCGCGGGCGACGGCATCGGCAGCGCAGCCTGCTCGGGCAGAGCCGTCGGCGCGACCGTCGGGATCGATGGACTGGGCACTGCCTCGCGTTTCGGGCCGCGCTCTGGCTCCTTTTCGGGAGCCCTGTCCTCGGGAGCCTTCTCCGTGGACTTGCCGAACAGGTCGCGCAAGGCGCCGAAGCGGAAGGATGCCATCTGGTCTTGCCCGTTTGCTGTGGCGATAGCAAGGACGCCATCGCTCCGACGCCACGCACACACCAAATGCCGCACCGTGAGGTTGTGAAGCCTCACGAATCCGGCTGGGTTCGACGGGTTGACGTCGCACGAGCGAGCCGGCCAAGGCAAGCCCACCCGCCCCTGGCGACGCCGAGCCTGGGTAGAACTGGCCCCTACTCCGCGCTGAGCCGTGCCCTCTGTGGACGTGTTGCAACACCTGCGGACGGCCCGTTCACCCTTCCCTTTCCGCAACTTCTGCCTATGGTGCGCGCCATGCTCGCGCGCGATCCCCATCCCGACTCCGCCGCCGTCGCCGCCCCGGATGCCTGGGGCTGGGCGGCCTGGCGCACCGACGTCTTGGAGACGCTGCGCCTTGCGTGGCCGATGGCCCTGACGCAGCTCGGCCAGGTCGCCATGATGACCACCGACCTCGTCCTCCTCGGCTACCTGGGCGACCGCGTGGTCGCGGCCGCGGCGCTCGCCAATACCGTGCTGTTCGGCGCCTTCACCATCGGCCTCGGCTTCGTGTCGGCCGTGGCCCCGCTCGCCTCGCAGGCCTTCGGGGCGCGCGACCCGCGCATGGTGCGGCGCGCGCTGCGCATCGGGCTGTGGGCCGTCGCCGTCCTCGGTGTGCCGCTCAGCCTGCTGCAGATGTGGGGCGAGGACATCCTCCTCGCTCTCGGCCAGGCGCCGGAAGCCGCCGCGATCGCGGGGCGCTATCTGACGAGCCTCGGCTGGAGCCTGATGCCGGCCTGGGCCTTCATGGTCGTGCGCAATTTCATGGGCGCCGTGAACCGGCCCGAGCCCGCGCTCTGGATCACGCTCGCGGCCATTCCGGCCAATGCCGGCCTCGCGTGGGTGCTGATGTTCGGCGGCTTCGGCCTGCCGGCACTCGATGTGCTGGGGGCGGGGCTCGCGACGACGCTCGTCAATCTGGGGATGTGTGCGGCGGCGCTCGTCGTGTGCAATACGCAGCGCCCCTTCCGCAAATATCACGTGCTCGGCCGCTTCTGGCGGCCCGACTGGCAGCTCGCGGGCAAGCTCGCTGCCGTCGGCGCGCCGATCACGGGCGCCTTCCTGCTCGAGTTCGGCGCGTTCTCGGCCGCTGCACTCTTCATGGGGCTGATCAGTACGGTTGCGCTCGCCGCGCACCAGATCGCGCTGCAGGTCGCGGCCATCGTCTTCATGGTGCCGTTCGGTATCTCACTCGCGGCCACCGTGCGCGTCGGGCATGCCGTCGGGCGGCGCGATATGCCCGCGGTACGCCGCGCGGGCTTTGCCGCCTGCGGCCTCGGCCTCGTGTTCATGGGCGTGATGACGGTCGTAGTGGCGCTCACGCGGCACGTGATCCCGCTCGCCTTCCTCGGTGGCGACGCGGCGAGCGCGCCCGAGACGCGCGCGCTGGCGGCCGTGCTGCTTGCGCTCGCCACGAGCTTCTTCCTCGCCGACGGCCTGCAGACCATCGCGGGGGGCGCGCTGCGCGGGCTCAACGACACGCGCGTGCCGCTCGTGTTCGCGGGCATCGCCTTCTGGCCCATCGGCATGTTGGCGGGTTATCTGCTGGCCTTCGATGCGGGCGTCGGGGCGCCCGGCATCTGGATCGGCCTGTCGCTCGGCCTCATCGTGCAGGCCATCCTGCTGGTCGGCCGCTTCCAGGTCCTCACGCGCCGCGGACGCCTGCCCGAGGTGCTGCATGCCACATGATCTTACTGCCGAGCGAGGCTCCCATGTCCGCCGATGACATCATCGACACGCTTCTCACGCCGCGCGACTACCTGCGCTACGCCACGAGCCGCTTCTCGGAAGCCGGCCTCGTCTTCGGGCACGGCACGTCCAACGCCTTCGACGAGGCGGCGTACCTCGTCCTGCACACGCTGCACCTGCCGATCGATCAGCTCGACCCGTGGCTCGACGCGCGCCTCCTGAAGCCCGAGCGGCAGGCCCTCGCCGCCATCATCGACAAGCGCGTCACGACGCGGAAGCCTGCGCCCTACCTCACCAACGAGGCGTGGATCCAGGGGCATTCCTTCTACGTCGACGAGCGCGTGATCGTGCCGCGCTCGTATCTGGGCGAGCTTCTTCTCAAGGGCCTCGACGGCGCCATTCCCGAGCCGGACGCGGTCAGCAGCATTCTCGACCTGTGCACGGGCTCGGGCTGCCTCGCCATCCTCGCGGCGCTCGCCTTCCCCGGCGCCGACGTTGATGCGGCGGACATCTCCGAAGACGCGCTCGACGTCGCGCGCCGCAACGTCGACGACTACCAGCTCGGCGATCACGTGGCGCTGTTCCGCTCCGACCTGTTCCAGGCGCTCGAGGGCCGCCGCTATGACCTGATCCTGTCGAACCCGCCCTACGTGAGTGCGGACGCCGTCGCCGCCTTCCCACCGGAATACGCGGCGGAACCGCTGCTCGCGCACGCCGGCGGTGACGACGGGCTCGACATCGTGCGCCGCATCCTCGGCGAGGCCGGCAAGCATCTCAATCCCGGGGGAACGCTGATCGTCGAGGTCGGCACGGGCCGTGAGATCCTCGAGGCCGAGTATCCGCAGCTCCCCTTCCTCTGGCTCGACACCGCCAACGCGCAAGGCGAAGTCTTCGCCCTCTCCGCCGACACACTCGCCAGCGTGTAACCTCGACGCGTGATGCCCGCTCGCTAATTCAGACTGTGCCGGTGTTTTTGTCATCCCGGTGCTCGTCACCGGGATCCACCGCTCCTCACGCGCTACGCCCAGCATCGGGCTGGACCCCGGCAGCGAGTGCCGGGGTGAGAGATGAGCGAGTTTCGCGCGCAATCGATCGACGACGCCATTTCAGCAGACGACAGCCACACCCTCTCTTGTCATCCCGGTGCTCGTCACCGGGATCCACCTCTCCCCACGCGCCACACCCAGCATCGGGCTGGCCCCCGGCAACAAGTGCCGGGGTGACAAGTGCGGAGCATCACGCGCTTGATCTATCGCGTCGTCAAAGCGCACCACCTGCGATCTCCTCCCACTGTCATCCCGGCCGGAGCGCGAAGCGCGCAGAGCCGGGACCCAGGGCCACGCGCGGCGCATGCTACCCCTGGGTCCCGGATACGCGCTTGCGCGCGTTCCGGGATGACATTCCAGCAAGCGAAAGGTACCCCGCAATGAATTGGTGGACGACGCAAATAGGTCCCCGCGCGCCCCCCGGTGAGAGGGCGCGGACGCAAGCCGCTGATCGGTGGATGGCCAGAAGAAATCACCGCGGCTTTGCGTCCGCTGCCGCGCCGAGGCCCCACGATCGGAGGAGCCATCCGGTTGCTTGAATTTGGCACCAGCCAACCGTCGCGCGGCACCCGGTGCGTCTCGCCGTGAGCGTCCTCGAGCGACACCCTCTCGTGCACCGGGTCCCGTCATCTTAAGCGGGCCGGGAACAGCGGGGATTGCGCGCGCCCGATTTTTCTGCGCGGGCATTCGCCCCAACCGTTCACGCGGCGCGTTGCATCAGCTCCCGCGCTGCCCGTCGCGCGCACGAGGCCTACCCCACGCCGATCGAGCGAATATCACTCGTCTTCACGCGCGCGTGCACCGAGATCACCCCTGTTCACACGACCGCGACTGCCCCTGGCAGGCGCCGAAGGGGTCCCCATCTCTCGGTCACTGGCGGGATGGCCCGCCGCTGATCACAGAAGGGAAATCCCATGAAGACGCTCATCGCCACGGCCCTCGTTGCCGCTTCGCTCATCGCAGGCATCGCCTCGGTTTCGACCTCCGCCAACGCCGCCGACTTCGGCACCCGCGCCTGGTGGGACCAGCAGAATTCGCAGGGCTGAACCGCGGGCCATCCTCACCAATCCAACCAATCTCATACCGAACACGGAGAAGTTACCATGAAGACCCTCATCGCCACCGCACTCGTCGCCGCCTCGCTCATCGCCGGCATCGCGACGGTCTCGTCCTCCGCCAACGCCGCCGACTTCGGCTCGCGCGCCTGGTGGGACCAGCAGGCTGCCCAGGGCTGAGCCCTGATCCATCCGAACTTCAAACCACGCAATCCAAACACGGAGAAATGAACATGAAGACCCTCATCGCCACCGCACTTGTCGCCGCCTCGCTCATCGCCGGCATCGCGACGGTCTCGTCCTCGGCCAACGCAGCCGACTTCGGCTCGCGCGCCTGGTGGGACCAGCAGGCTGCCCAGGGCTGAGCCCTGATCCATCCGAACTTCGCACCACGCAATCCAAACACGGAGAAATGATCATGAAGACCCTCATCGCCACCGCGCTCGTCGCCGCCTCGCTCTTCGCCGGCATCGCGACCGTCTCGTCCTCGGCCAACGCCGCCGACTTCGGCTCGCGCGCCTGTTGGGACCAGC
>RXJK01000004.1:1856-3647 GCA_003963125.1 Hyphomicrobiales bacterium | reverse complement strand
AGGCTGGCACCAGCGCCGGCGAGGTGAATGCGTTCAAGGCGCTGGCTCTCTCGGGAGCCGGCTCGCAGCAGAGCAGCACCGGAGGGGCCACCCAGGGCGGTTCCGGTGGCGGCGGGCAAGGAACCGGCGGCGACAAATCGAGCCTCGGCATCGCCGGCGCGGTCGCCTTCAGCGTCCTCGGTTCACCGGCGACTGACGATCCGAACACGGTGAGCGCCAGCATCGCGGATGGTGCAACCGTCACGGCGCTCAACGGCGATGTCACGGTCACCGCGCGCCAGGACATCGGCATGCAGAACATCGCCGGCGGCGGTGCCCTGAGGATCTCCGGTGGTGGGGGCGGGGGCGGAGGCGGCGGTTCCGACACGACGGTTGGCGCAGCGGTCACCATCGGCGTCCTCGATGTCGAGACGCTGGCTACGATCGGCAGTGACGCCACGGTCACGGCGGACACCGGCAATGTCGACGTGAGCGCCTTGACCACGTTCAAGCCGCTTGAGATCGTCTCGCCCTTCGTCAAGGCAGTGGATACGGGCGTCGACGTCACCAATCTGGCGATCGGCGCGGCCATCGGCTCGGGTGGCGACACCGGCGCCGGCTCGGCAGTCATCAACGTCCTCGACGTGACCACTCGGGCGAGCATTGGCTCCGGAGCGACGGTTACCGCGTCGGCAGGTGACGTCTCGGTGACGGCATCGAGCGACGTGAACGTCATCGACTTCGCGGGTAGCATCGCCGTCACTATCGGCTCCGGGCAAAAGAGCGGCAGCGGCGTCGGCATTGGTCTTGACGTCACCGTGCTTGACGAAACGACCGAAGCGCTGATCGCGACGCGCAACGGCGCGGCGACCACGGTCACCGCTGGCGGCAACGTCGTCGTCGACGCTACCTCGTCGGAGGACTTTTTCCAGCTCACCGTCAATGCCGGGGCAGGCAACAGCACCTCGGGCGCCGGCGGGCTCAATGTGCTCGTCAACGATACCACCACGCGGGCGCTGGTCGGGCGGGACCCGACCGATGCTGCTTCGACTACCGGCACAGCAGCGATCGATGCCGACGGTTCGGTTGTCGTCGCCGCGGACAGCAAGACGGTGATCGAGAGCTATGCAGGTTCGCTCGGCGTCTCGTTGAGCGGATCGGCGGTCGGCGTTTCCATCGGTATAGTGGTCGACCTCGACCAGACCACCGCAACGGTAGGCGCAGGGTCCACCATCACCGCGCTCGGCGACGAGACCGCCTCGGTGAACGATGGAATCTTCGACGGTGACGGCAATCAGGGCTCGGAATCCGTCCGCGGCCTTGCCGTTACCGCGACCAGCTATGGCGACGTATTCCTGCTGGCAATCGCGGCGTCCGGCTCGCTGGGCAGCGACAATAGCGGCCAGGGCGGCGGCTCCGGCGGCAGCAGCAGCTCCGGCGGCGGCACCAAGGTAGGCATTGCGGCATCGGTGGGCGTCGCGGTCCTGAAGGGCGAGACCAAAGCCACGATCGGCAATGGCGTCGCGGTCAATCCGGACAACACCGGGGCCGATGCGGGGCAGGGGATCCTGCTGCGCGGCGCCGGCGAGACCAACCTGACCAACGTCACGGGCGGCCTGGCGATCACCGTCCAGGGTGGCGACGCCGGCATCACCGGCTCGGTCACGGTCAACGAGGTCGACAATTTCGTCTGGGCGAGCGCGCTCGGCGGCAACACGCTGAACGCGGCCGGGGGCGGAGTCCGCCTGGATTCCCACGCCAAGGTCGACATCGACGCGGTGACGATCGCGGTCGCGGGCGTCGTCAGCACCA
>RXJK01000004.1:0-1762 GCA_003963125.1 Hyphomicrobiales bacterium | reverse complement strand
CGGCGCGGGCAGCACTGTCTCGACCACGGGCGACCTGACACTTGCGGCGAGCGACAATTCGGCGATCACCGCGGATTCCGGCGGTGTCGCCATAACAATCTCGACCAATAACGGGACGACGGCAGGCTCCGTCGGCGCGTCGGTCGCGGTCAATGACATCACGCAGACAATTTCGGCGACGGCGACGGATACCTCCATCTCGGCCGCCAACGTGTCGGCCACAGCCGACAACAGCGCCGTCATCAACGCGCTGACGATCGCCGGTTCGGCGTCCGTCTCGACCGGCGGCAATGCGCTTGGCGGCGCGGGCTCCGGCTCAGGCAACTTTGTGGTTTCCACGACCACGGCCGGCGTGCTGAATCCGTCCGGAAGCAGGAATTTGACCGCTACGGGCGACATAAAGATCGAAGCGACGGATTCCAGCGAAATTGACGCGGATGCGGGCACGGGGGCTCTGTCGGTCTCCACCAACGGCGGCAATATGGGCGCCGTCGCAATAGGTGCCGCCGCGGCCGACAACGAGATCACCAAGACGACGACGGCGGCGCTGCAGAACGTCAATGCGAGCGGCGCGAATGTCGAGTTGACGGCCAGCTCCACCGGCACCATCAGTGCCTTCACACTCGGCATCTCCGGGTCGCTGAACACCAGCAACGGTCCCCTGTCGCTGGCTGGCGCCGGCTCGGGATCGGGAAATTACATCACGTCCACGACCACGGCGAGCATCGATCCAAGCACCGTAAACGCTACCGGCGATGTGACGGTTTCCGCGATCGACAGCACCACCATCACGGCCACGGCTGGCGCGGTCGGCATCAGCTTGAATGTCGGCAGCGGCAGCGGGGCCAAGGTCGGCGTAGGTCTCGGCCTGGCGATCGCCATCAACGAAATCAACAGCAGCGCTCTCGCTTTGGTGGAAGACAGCTCGGTGTTCGCCGGAGGCGCGATTTCGGTCACTGCCGGAAACACCGGCAATATCGATGCAACAGCCTTCGGCGTGTCGCTGACGGTTTCCAACTCTTCCTCCGCCGCTGCCGTTGGGGTCAGCGCGAACATTGCAGTCACCACGAACGATCTGACGTTGACGAGCAGAGCGGCGATCACCGATGACGCCGCCGGCAATCCCCACAGCGTCTCGGCGGGTGCGGGCCTGCTGGTCAGCGCCACGGATTCGGGCATCATCAACGCCGATGCGACCTCGGTCGGCCTGAGCGTCGCGGCGGGCGGCAGCAGCGGCGTGTCTGTGGCCGGCACGGTCAGCGCGTCTATTGCCCACAATTCCATCACCTCGACGACGGAAGCCATCATCGACAACGTCGATACGACGGTCACTGGCGACGTCGATGTGCTGGCCTCGTCGTCGAAGTCTATCGACGCCATCGTCACGGCGGCTTCGGTTGGCGTTTCGGTCGGCTCCGGCAGCGCGAGCGTTTCGCTGACCGGCGCAGGCGCCGGCGTCTCGAACGTCACAAACAATTCCGTGCTTGCAATCATCCGCGCGGCGGATGTCGACGCTTCGGGCGACGTCACCCTCAACGCCGACGACCAAACCGATATCAGCGCCACCATCGTATCAGTCGCCGCATCGGTCGGCGTGAGCGGCGGCAGCGGCGCGTCGGCGACGCTGACTGTATCGGCCATCGACGCCACGAACTCCGTCACCAACACTACCGGCGCCGTGGTCGAGGAGGGATCGAACATCACCGCCGGCGGCGATTTCACCGCGGACGCTTCCTCGACTGGTTCCATCACCGCCACGGCC
>RXJK01000079.1:13465-20090 GCA_003963125.1 Hyphomicrobiales bacterium | reverse complement strand
CCACCCGCTCGATGTCGGCGAACCCGAAGGGCGCGTCGTCCATGACATGCGCCAGCATCGGCATCAGGGTCTCGGCGTGACCGGCGGTGCGCAGCGCAAAGTTCGCCGCAGGATGCCAGACGTCCTCGGGGCCGAGTTCTCCCGCGGCGACGGAGACCGCCCCCAGGCTCGCATCCAGCGCGACAACACGCATGGCGTCCCCGCTCCAAGAGCCGGCGCCGCGGGGGCATCAGGCCTCTCGCACCCCGAAAAAACAGCGCGCCCCGGCCGGTGCTCGGGCGGGGCGCGACGAAATCAGCGCATTTCTTGCGCTGACGCAAGCGGCGTCAGCTTGGGTGCTCAGGTGCGCCTCAGACCGGGCGGACTTCCTGCACGTCGGGGCAGAAGTGCTTTAGAAGATTCTCGATGCCGTGCCGCAGCGTCGCCGTCGATGACGGGCAACCGGCGCAGGCGCCGCGCATGTGCAGGAACACGACGCCGTCCTTGAAGCCGTGGAAGACGATGTCGCCGCCGTCGTTGGCCACCGCCGGGCGCACGCGCGTATCGAGCAGCTCCTTGATGGTCTTGACGGTTTCCTCATCCGCGGGGTCGTAGTGCTCTTCGGAGGCGGCCTCGCCACCCTCCTGCCCGGCCATGACAGGGGCGCCGGACAGGTAGTGCTCCATGATGGCGCCGAGGATGGCGGGCTTCATGTGCTGCCACTCGTCGGCGTCGGCCTTGGTCACGGAGATGAAGTCCGAGCCGAGGAACACGCCCCGCACGCCGTCGACGTCGAACAGGCGCTTGGCCAGCGGCGAAGAGTCCGCCTCGGTCTTGCCGCGGAAATCCGCCGTGCCGTCGCCAAGAACCGATTTGCCGGGGATGAACTTCAGGGTGGCCGGATTGGGCGTGAGCTCGGTCTGGATGAACATGGGTGTTGCCTCGTTGGCCCGTGGAAGGGCGACCTCGATCAGAGCTAGTTTGGAATCATTCTACGAGATGCTTGCGGCGCGGTCAAAAGGCTCGCGCGGCACCCCACTGCCCCCTGAGATGGGGAGCAGCCCCATTCACGCCAAGGCCTTGATATCCTCGAGCGCGAGGCTGCCCGGCACGATGGTGATCGGGATTGGGAAGGTGCCGGCGGCAGAGCCAGCGGCTAGTGATGCCACCAGGGGGCCAGGGCCGGCTGTCTCGTTGGCCGCGCCCAGGACGAGCACGGCAATGTCCTCGTCCTCGTCGATCTGCTTCAGGATCTGGTCGACGATCTTGCCTTCGCGGATGACCTCTTCCGCCTTCAGCGTATCGAAACCCTCCTGGGCGAGCTTGCGCTTGAAGAGGCGGAACAAGGCCTTGGCCTTGGTGGTCTGCTCTTCGAGGTGGGCCTGGCGGACGCTGTCCCAGAACTGGGTCTCGGGCTCGATCACGTACATCATGACGAGCATACCGTCCGTGTGCACCACGCGGCTCGCCGCGTAGAACATCGCGGTCTCCACCTCGGGCGACTCGTCGACGATGACAAGGAATTTGCGGCCGTGGCCCTGCTCAAAGACGCGACGTCGTTTTCCCATGACGCAAAGTCCTCAAGGTTGGCCGGGGCACGCCGATCGCGTCGGCGCGCTTTCGAACCCAGTTCAACCAATCTAACACAGGATCGGTCCCCGCGCGAAACGGTCGCACCGCCGGGACCGGGCGAAGACAGACGAAGCGTAAGCTCAGCCGCGCAGGAAGCCGACCACGTCCTTGACCTGGTCGAGGATCGGGGCGGCGATGGCGCGGGCGCGCTTGGAGCCGTCCGCCAGGATGCGATCGATCTCGGCGGGGTCGCCGAGGAGCCGGCTCATCTCGGCGTTGACGGGGGCGATGCGCGAGACGGCGAGTTCCACGAGCGCCTTCTTGAAGCCCGAGAACTGGGCCCCGCCGTGCTGGCGGAGGACCGCCTCTTTGGTCGAGCCTTCGAGCGCCGCGTAGATGCCGACGAGGTTGTCGGCCTCGGGACGCGTTTCGAGCCCTGCGACCTCGGAGGGCAGCGGCTCGGGATCGGTCTTCGCCTTCTGGATCTTCTTGGCGATGGCGTCGGCGTCATCCGTCATGTTGATGCGCGAGAGATCCGAAGCATCCGACTTCGACATCTTCTTGGTGCCGTCGCGCAGGCTCATGACGCGCGTCGCGGGGCCCATGATGACGGGCTCGGGCAGCGGGAAGAACCCGTCCGGGAAGCCGGCTGCGCCAAGCGCCTTGGCGTAGTCGTTGTTGAACTTCTGCGCGATGTCGCGGGCGAGTTCGAGATGCTGCTTCTGGTCGTCGCCGACCGGCACGTGCGTGGCGCGATAGACGAGGATGTCGGCTGCCATCAGGTTCGGATAGGCGTAGAGGCCGACGGACGCGTTCTCGCGGTCCTTGCCGGCCTTCTCCTTGAACTGCGTCATGCGATTGAGCCAGCCGAGGCGAGCGACGCAATTGAAGATCCAGGCGAGCTCCGCGTGCTCGTGCACCTGGCTCTGGTTGAAGAGGATCGTACGCTTGGGGTCGATGCCCGAGGCGATGTAGGCCGCCGTCACCGCGCGCGTCTGGCTGCGCAGATCCTCAGGGTCCTGCCAGACGGTGATGGCGTGCATGTCGACAACGCAGAAGATGCACTCGTGGCTCGCCTGCATCTCCACCCACCGCACCATGGCGCCCAGATAGTTGCCGAGGTGCAGGTTGCCCGTCGGCTGCATGCCGGAGAACACGCGCGGGGCAGCTTTGGCAGGGAGTGACATCGTCAGGCTTCTTCCGTTTGTTGGCGCTTCGCGGGCGGGTTATCGCGCGGGGGCGCGGGGCCTGCAAGTGGGGGCGATCAAGATGGCCGCGGGCGCCCGGGTTCCGCGCTTGCAGTTCCGGCTCGTTGTGTCACACAAAGATGCTTCGACGCCGGCCCACAGCTAGTATCTCTGAAATTCGTTTTTGGTGTGCTTCCGCATGTCATACTGGACAGTCACTTTTAGCGCATTGAAGCTGACTGCAGTCCACTCAGCTCGGCTACTTCTCAGGCTAAGTATCGCCGGACTTGCACTGCTCCCGATCCTCATGCTGTCGTACTGTACCGTGATTGTTAGTGCGGGTGTTCGGTATGCCATTTTTGGTCCTGATGGCAGAGCAATCTACTCCGCGCCGCAAGGCGCCCTGATCTCGCTCGAAATTATGGTAGCGGACCTGCTTTTGGGGAAAGCAGAATATGAGGTGTTTGTTATCCTCGAAACATCCGGCAAACGCTTGCGAGAGAAATTCAAGCTCGATTGGGGAGGTCATCTCAGGACGAACCTCTATCGCACTCCGGAACGCCGGTATCTGCTATTGGATGCCCAAGATGCTTTGATTATCGACCCGCTTGCAGCGAAAATTAGGGCCGATGCTGATCCGAAGATGTTGAAGAATTTTGACCAAGCGCGCTCGTGCCTCTATCGGCGACATATCGGTTTTTCCATTGATAAGACACGCACCGAGGCGCCATCCAGATGTCTCATCGATTTGGTATACCTAGGTGCATTCGACGTTGCCGGCGAAGATGGTCGTGCGGTGGGTAGCCATAGAGATGGCCTTTATCAGTTCATACCGGCAGGCGCGCAGCCGGAATGGGTTCGTTGCCCGATTGATTGTTCTTCTCACTAACCTTGGCGCCCGGAATGCCGTTTGTTAATCCGGCACTTTACGAGTTGTCGGACCGCGCCGGCTCGATTTCAGCCGACGCCGCCGTCATGTCGCGCCGTTTGCGGAACTCTCCCCCAATGAGGCTCCGACGCCATTACGCCCGTTTCAGGAAGCGGCGGAACTGGCGGATCTCGACGGCGCGGAACAGCACCGCGCAGATTGCATAGACGACGAGGCCGCCGCCGACGAGCGCGCCGAGCGCGGCAAAGCGCATGACGAACGTGGTGCGGCCCGTCAGCCAGGGCTCGACCCAGGGCACCATGGCGAAGAGGGCCAACCCCATCACGAGGCTCGCCAGCACGATGCGCGGCAGGCTGCGCTTGATGCGGTCATCGGCGACGAAGGCCCCACGGCGGACGAGCGTCGCGTAGAGCAGCCCGGCGTTGAGCCAGCCGCCCAGCGTGGTGGCCAGCGCGATACCGAGATGCGGCATCAAACCCATCTGCCGGAACAGGAAGAACAGGCCGATGGAGCCCAGCGTATTGGCCGTGAGCGAGATGGCCGCGTAGCGCATCGGCGTCTTCGTATCCTCGCGGGCGAAGTAGGCGGGCGAGAACACCTTGATCATGACGAACGATGGCAGGCCGAAGGCGAACAGCGCCAGCGCGTTGGCCGTAAAGGGCACGTCCTTCGCCGTGAAGGCGCCGCGCTGGAACAGGCCCTGCACGATCTCGGTCGGCACGACGGCGAGGGCCACGGAGGCCGGCAGCGTCAGCAGCATGGCGAATTCGAGCGAGCGGTTCTGGCTATCCATCACCGCTTCGTGGTTGCCGGCGCGCAGGTGGCGCGACACGTCCGGCAGCAGCACCACGCCGATGGCGATGCCGACGATGGCGAGCGGCAGTTCGTACACGCGGTCGGCGTAGTAGAGATGTGAGACAGCGCCATCCTGCAGCGAGGCGATGATGGTGCCGATCATGATGTTGAGTTGGGTCACGCCGCCGGCCACGACGCCCGGAATGCCGAGCCGGATGAGATCGCGCACGCCCGGTGTCAGGCGGGGCCAGCGCAGGCGCAGCCAGAGACCGTTGCGGCGGGCGCCGTCGAGCAGCAGCACGAGTTGCAGGATGCCGGCGGCGAACACGCCCCAGGCCTGGATGACGCCGGCCATCGGCTCGTTGGTGTAGCCGAGCGCCATGGCGATGACGGTCGCGGCCATCATCGTCATGTTGAGGACGATGGAGACGGCGGAGCTTTCGACGAACTTGCCGACCGAGTTGAGCACGCCCGAGAGCAGCGCGACGAGCGACATGCACAGGAGGTAGGGCATGGTGATGCGCGTGAGGAGCACGGTGAGGTCGTACTTCTCCGGGATCGCATCGAAGCCCGGCGCCAGCCCGTACATGAGGATCGGCATGAAGATCTGGGCGAGGATCGTGATCGCCAGCAGCACGAACAGGAGCCCGGCCATCGCCTCCTCGGCGAAAGCGCGCGCGGCTTCCTTACCGTCGCCTTCGAGGCGCTTGGCGAAGAGCGGGATGAAGGCGGAGTTGAACGCGCCCTCGCCGAACAGGCGGCGGAAGAGGTTCGGGAAGCGGAAGGCGACGAAGAAGGCGTCGGCGACGGGACCGGAGCCCAGCGTCGCCGCGATCAGGATGTCGCGCATGAAACCCAGCACGCGGCTCAGCAGCGTGAGGCCACCGACGGTGAAGAACGCGCGGTAAAGATTCATGACGTCAGCGCGCAGGCTGCGCAGCCGCGGAGGCCAGCGAGGGGGCCAGTCCGATGCGGCCGAAGCCCGGCAGCTTCAGCGCCGGCGCGCGCACGTCGATGCCGGCCACCAGACCCAGAATGTTCACCTCGATCCCCTCCACCCAGCCAACGGTGATCCCAAGTAGCCCAGCGAGCGTCAATTGTAACCCCGTCCGGCTGGGGGTATAGCCTAAGGCATTGGTTATGGGGCGGAAATCCTTGCCGAGCGCGGTCGGCGGCAGCGCCACCGCCGCTTCGGGGACGGCGGCCAGCACGTTGGCGACAAAGGTGTTGGAGTTGGGTCCGGGCCAGACGCGGTAGCCGCCGGGCTTGTCCCACGGATAGGCCGCCACGGCCGCCTTGATGCGCGGGATCATGCGTTCGGCCTCGGGGCCTTCGATGGCCGCGACGAGCACCGGGGCGTGCCCATACCAATGGGCGTCGGGCGCCCAGGAGTTCACGTGCACGGGCCGGCCCCAGGCCACCTTGTCGTAGCGCGTGTAGGCGGGGGCGCCCTTCTCCTTCACGACGATCCAGCAATGGTGGGCGAAGATGCCCTTCCAGCGCCCGGTGCGGGCCGCATAGACGTGGACCATCGCTTCGGGATGCGCGGCGGCGGCCGGCAGCAGGCGCGCGCTCGACCAGTCGGCGCGGCTCCACGGCACGCCCTCGTCCACGGCGAGCCAGTAGACGGCGTGGATGGCGAGCGGGAGGAGGAAGAGGGCGAGAGTGCCCCAGAGGATCGGGCGAAGCATCAGCATGGCGAGCATCAGCCGCGAGAAATGTGCCACGGTCGTGTCTTTTTCAAGCGCTGACGGAAGTGTGAGCGTTGCCTGAAGAGCCAGACGGCGACATTCTCAGTCCTCCGCATTTCGAAACGGCCGCCCGACATGACCCGCAAATCCGAGACGCCCGAAGCCCTCAAGGCGAAACAGCAGAAGGCGATGCTGCAGATCGCCTGGCGCGTCGTGATCGGCCTCGTCGTCGCCTATACGCTGGCGAAGTACTTCAAGGTGCCGCTGCCGTTCTGAGCCAACCCCTTCATTTGCATTCCGGGAAACTGGATGGTTGGGGTGAAAGTAGCAGAGGCAGTGCGCGCGCTCGGCAACCATTTCCCTCTCCCCATGCAGGGTAAGCGGAATGGGGAGAGGGTCAGGGTGAGGGGCAGAAACTCGCTCCGAACCCGGAGTATGCCGCTGCCCCTCACCCCAGCCCTCTCCCCGCAGGCGGGGAGAGGGAGCAGTAACGCGCATCGCCCTCCTCTTTG
>RXJK01000079.1:3042-13415 GCA_003963125.1 Hyphomicrobiales bacterium | reverse complement strand
GCGAGCGCCAGTCCGGGGCCTTGCCGCGTCGCGATGAGCGCCGGCGTCGATCCATGCGCGTGCTCTCACTCAAACTGCAAGATCCCGGCTCTCGCTGCGCTGGGCCGGAAATGCAGAGGTTTGAGATGCAGAACCGTTAAGCGCGGGCAGGGACGGCGCCGAGGACTTCGAGGAGGCGCGTCTGGATCGCCTTCTGGCGCTGCGGGCTCGTGATCTTCTTGTTGGTGAGGTCCGTCACGTAGAAGACGTCGACCACCTTCTCACCGAAGGTGGTGATGTGCGCCGAGGTGATGTCGAGATTGAGATCCGAGAGCGTGTTGGTCAGCTCGAACAACAGGCCCGGACGATCGAGGCCCGAGACCTCGACGACGGTGAACTGGTTCGACAGCGTGTTGTCGATCAGCACCTCGGGCGGCACCTGGAAGGCGCCGATGCGGGAACTCGCCCGGTCGCGGCGTTTCGCCATCAGCGCGTTGAGGCGCGCTTCGCCGCGCAGGAGCTTTTCGATCGTTTCCGAAATGCGCCGCGCTCGGCGCAACTCGTCCTCGTCGTGGTCGAACTCGCGGGCGAGCAGGAACGTATCCAGCGCGAAGCCATCGCGCGTCGTCGAGATGTGCGCGCCGGAAATGTTGGCGCCGGTTGCTGCGCACGCGCCGGCGAAAAGCGCCAGAAGGCGCGGATGGTTCGGCGCATAGAGCGTGAGCTCGGTGATGGCCGTGAAGGCATCGGTCTTGAACACGCTCGCGAACTTCTGCCCGCTCTTGTCGGCGTCCTCAACGAGGCGCGCGTCGGCCAGCATCTTCTCGGGCTCGGTCTTGAGCCAGTAGTCGGGATAGAGCCGGCCGATGAAGCGGTCGATCTGATCCGGCGCCCAGGCCTTGGTCGCCTCGCGGAAGGCGTGCTGGGCCGCGGCGACGCGATCGGCGGCGCCTTGCTGCTGCGTGTGCCCGCCGGCAACAAGCGGCTCGGCCTCGTAATAGAGACCGCGAAGGAGCGCCCCCTTCCAGCCGTTCCAGGTGGTCGGCCCCACGGCGCGGATGTCGGCGACGGTGAGGATCAGCAACAGCTTCAGGCGCTCGGGGCTTTGCGCGATGTTGGCGAAGTCGCGCACGGTCTGGGGATCGCCGATGTCGCGGCTGAAGGCGTAGGAACTCATGACGAGATGCTGCTCGATCAGCCAGACGACGGTGTCGGTCTCGGCGGGCGTGAGCCCCAGACGCGGGCAAAGACGACGCGCGATCTCGGCGCCGAGCATCGAGTGGTCCTCGGGCCGTCCCTTGGCGATGTCGTGCAGAAACGCCGCCACGTAGAGCGCGCGGCGGCTTTGGATGGTTTTGAAGATCTTGTCGGCGAGCGGATGGGCATCGGCAGATTGTCCGTGCTCGATGCCCCACAGCACGCCGATGGTGCGGATCAGATGCTCGTCCACCGTGTAGTGGTGGTACATGTTGAACTGCATCATCGACACGACGCGGCCGAAATCGGGAATGAAGTGGCCGAGCACGCCGGCCTCGTTCATGCGCCGCAAGGTCGGCTCGGGGTTGCTCGTCTCGGAGGTGAGCAGCTTCAGGAAGATGCGGTTGGCTTCAGGGTCGGCGCGCAGCTTGTCGTCGATGAGGCGCAACGAGCGGCGCAGCAGGCGCACGGCATCGGGGTGGAAGAAGGCGCCGGTATCCTCGGCCGTCGCGAAGAAGCGGATCAGGTTGACGGGATCGCGCTCGAAGGCATGGGGATCCGACACCGTGAGACGGCCGTTCTCGACGCGGAAATCCGACTGCACGCGCACGCGGCGGCGGATGCGCCAGGCCATCGGGTTCAAGAGCTTGCCGATGCCGGGCGAAGCCTTGTGCTGGGCGATCTCGAGCGTCGCGCACAGGATCGTCGTCAGGTCGCCCACGTCCTTCGCCACGAGGAAGTAGTGCTTCATGAAGCGCTCGACGGCGCGCAAGCCCCGGCGGTCCTTGTAGCCGAGCCTGTCGGCCATGGCCTGCTGCACGTCGAAGGTCAGCCGCTCCTCGGCGCGGCCCGCAAGGAAGTGCAGGTTGCAGCGCACGGTCCAGAGGAAGTTCTCGCAGCGGCGGAAGGTCGCCGCTTCCTCGGGCGTGAAGACGCTGCGCTCGGCCTCCTGCTCGGTGAGGCTGACGCCGTAGAGATACTTCGCCAGCCAGTGCAGCGTGTGTAGGTCGCGCAGGCCGCCCTTGCCGTCCTTGATGTTCGGCTCGACCTTATAGCGGGACTCGCCCGCGCGGCCGTGGCGCTCGTCGCGTTCGAGGAGCTTGGCCTCGACGAAGGCGCGCGCGACGGAAGCGGTCTCGGCATCCTCGCGCATGCGCGTCATGAGTTCGCCGAAGAGGATGGTATCGCCGAGGATCAGGCGCGAATCGAGCAGCGCCGTGCGGATCGTGGCATCGGTGCGCGAGAGCTTGATCGACTGATCGACGGTGCGCGTGGCGTGGCCGACCTTCAGGCCGATGTCCCACAGGAGGTAGAGAATGTATTCGACGACGCTCTCGCCCCATGGCGTCTGCTTGTAAGGGAGCAGGAAGAGGAGATCGACGTCGGAGAACGGCGCCAGCAGGCCGCGGCCGTAGCCACCCGTCGCCACGACGGCCATGCGCTCGGCGCTCGAGGGGTTCTCGGAGCGATAGATGTTGGCGACGGTGTAGTCGTAGACGAGCCGGATCAGCTCATCCATGAACTCGGACAGCCCTTCCGCGCAGCGCCGGCCGCTGCCGTCGAGTTCGAGCTGGCGGGCGGCATTGCTGCGGGCGACGCGCAACAGGTCCTTCAACTTGTCGAGCACCCCGGCGCGCGCCGCCTGATGCGCGCCGCCCGCCTCCTTCAGGATGCGGACAAGCTCGCGCGCCTCGGCCGACCGGTCGAAGAAAGGCGCTGCAACGAGGACGCTTTTTTCCATGCGCTGTGGTCTTCCAAACCCTCTTGGCGAGGTTCTTCGTTATGCGAGCGGCGCTGTCGGCCGCTGGATGGATCGTGTCCCGCGCGCTGCCCGATTAGCAGTCCTCTCCGCCGGTGGCCAGTGCCTTGAGGCGGTAGAGGGCTTCCAGGGCGGCTTTGGGGGTGAGGTCGTCGGGATCGATGGCGGCGAGGGCGGCCTGCAACGGGCTGGGTTCGGCGGGCTGTGCGGCGGCGTGCGGGGCCTGCTCCTCGCGCGGGGCGAACAGCGGCAGTTCCTCGATCAGGGCTTCGCCGCTCTGGGTCTTGCCGCGCTCCTTCTCGAGCCGTTCGAGCACCTGCTTGGCGCGCCGCGTCACGGCCTTCGGCAGGCCCGCAAGCTTGCCGACCTGGATGCCGTAGGAGCGATCGGCGGCGCCGGCCTTCACCTTGTGCAGGAACACGATCTCGTCGCGCCACTCGCGCACGTCCATGCTGACGTTGGCGACACCGGAGAGGCGCTGCGCGAGCGCGGTGAGTTCGTGATAGTGCGTTGCGAACAGGGCCCGGCAGCGCGAGACGTCGTGCAGGTACTCGACCACGGCCCAGGCGATGGAGAGGCCATCGTAGGTCGCCGTGCCGCGGCCGATCTCGTCGAGGATGACGAGCGAGCGCTCGCTTGCCTGGTTGAGGATGGCGGCGGTCTCGACCATCTCGACCATGAACGTGGAGCGGCCGCGGGCGAGATCGTCTGAGGCGCCGACGCGCGAAAAGAGGCGATCGACGAGCCCCACGTGGGCGGATGCCGCCGGCACGAACGATCCCATCTGCGCCATCACGGCGATCAGCGCGTTCTGGCGCAGGAAGGTCGACTTGCCGGCCATGTTCGGGCCGGTGACGAGCCAGAGGCGGGCTTCCGTCTCTTCGTCGAAGCCGTCAGGGACCTCCGGCCGCGAGGCCCCCAGCACGCAGTCGTTGGCGATGAAGGCCTGCGCCTTCTGGGCCTTCAGCGCCTGCTCGACGACGGGGTGACGGCCGCCGCGGATGTCGAACACCGCATCATCCGAGAGATGCGGGCGCACGTAGCCTTCGCGCACGGCGAGGTCCGCGAGCGCCGCCTCGCAATCGAGATCGGCGAGGCCCTGGGCGAGGTCGGCAAGCGCTGCACTTTCGGCTGCGATGCGGGCGGCGAGATCCTCGAACACCTCCTGCTCGATGGCGAGGCTGCGATCGGCGGCCGAGACGATGCGGCCTTCGGTCTCGACGAGTTCGTCGGTGGTGAAGCGCACGGCGCCGGCCATGGTCTGGCGGTGGCGAAAGGTGGCCACGTGCGGCTCGGATTGCAGCGGCTTGGCTGAGCCTGCCGGCACCTCGATGTAGTAGCCGAGAATATTGTTGTGGCGCACCTTCAAGGCGCGCACGCTCGTCGCCTCGACGTAGCGCGCTTCGAGCCCCGCCATGACCTGCCGGCTGTCGTCGCGCAAGGCGCGGGCCTGGTCGAGATCGGCGCGATAACCTTCGCGCACGAAGCCGCCGTCGCGGCGCAGGTGCGGGGGATCCTCGACGATGGCCCTTACGAGGTCGTCGCGCATTTTGCGCGAGGGCGCCGCGAGCGCGCGGGCGATGCGGACGAGACCATCCGGCAGGCCGATTCCGCCGGAGCGCGCCGCGAGCAGCTTGCCGGCCTCCTCGCCGATCCGCAGGGCATCGCGCACGGCGCCGAGGTCGCGCGGCGAGCCGCGCTTCAAGGACAGGCGGGAGACGGCGCGGGCGAGATCGGGTGCACGGCGCAGCAGGGCGCGCGCGTCGTCCCGCAAGGTCTCGTCGGTTGCGAGCAATTCCACATCGTCGAGACGCAAATTGATGAGAGCGGCATCGCGCAGCGGGCTTGCCAGCCGCGCCGCGAGTTCGCGGGCCCCTGCCCCCGTCACCGTGCGATCGATGGCGCCGAGCAGGCTCGACTTCTTGTCGCCGGAGGCCGACCGCACGAGTTCGAGGCTCGCACGGCTCGGCGCATCGATGACGAGATGGGCGTTCGAGCCCGAGCGCCGCGGCGGCCGCAGCGGCGGACGCGCGCCGAGCTGGGTCAGATCGACGTATTTCAGCAGCGCGCCGATGGCCGACAGCTCGGCCTTGGAGAACGTGCCGAAGGCGGCGAGGTCGGCGACGCCCAGTTGCTCCTTCACGAGACGCGTGCCGGCGAGCGCGTCGAAGGAGGGGGCGGGAACCGGCGTCGCAGCCGCGCCTGCGATCTCGATCCACTTGGCGATGTCGCCCTCGCCCAGCGCGGTATCGGCTGCCAGCACCTCGCCCGGTGCCAGGCGCACGATCTCGCCCGGAAAGTCGGAAGCGGCGATCTCGCCCACCTCGAACTCGCCCGTCGAGATGTCGAGGGAGGCCAGCGCGATGGTCGCGGCCGCGCCCTTCCCCGCGAGCGCCATGGCCGTGAGATAGTTGCGCGTCCGCGCATCGAGCAGGCTGTCTTCGGTCAGCGTGCCGGGCGTGACGAGCCGTACGACGTCGCGTTTCACGACCGCCTTGGAGCCGCGCTTCTTGGCCTCCGCGGGGTCCTCGAGCTGCTCGCAGACGGCGACGCGGAAGCCCTTGGCGATGAGGCGCTGCAGGTATTCGTCCGAGCGGTGGATGGGGACGCCGCACATGGGGATGTCCTCGCCCAGATGCTTGCCGCGCTTGGTCAGCACGATGCCGAGCGCTTCGGCCGCCGCCACCGCGTCCTCGAAGAACAACTCGTAGAAGTCGCCCATCCTGTAGAAGAGCAGACAGTCGGGATTGGCGGTCTTGATCTCCAGGAACTGGGCCATGGAGGGCGTCACGCCCGGCGGGGGCGCGGGATCCTTCGCCACGGGCGCAGCCTCGCCGTCGGAGGCTGTCACCTCCGCCTCGCTCGCTGCCTTGCCCTTGCGCACGCCGTGGCTCATGCCGGCCCACAACCCTTTCACCTGCCGCCCTTTCGTGCGAAAGCCATAGCGTGGCGAGGAGGCCCGGTCGAGGCGCCGGGCGGGGTTTACCCAGGCATTGCGGCCTTCGCCCGGATCGCCGCAGGGGGCGATGCGAGCTTGACCCCGGCGCTGCCCCCTCTAGTGTGTCGGGCCCGCCTTCAAGCGAAAAAACACAACCGGCTCAATGGCGAGCCCACGAGAGACGTCCAAGGTCAACATGTCCAAGAAATTCCCCGCGGCGCGCTTCACGGCGCAGGAGGCGTTGCAGTTCCACAGCCAGGGCAAGCCCGGCAAGCTGGAAATCACGCCGACCAAGGCGTTGACCACGCAACGCGATTTGTCGCTCGCCTACTCGCCGGGCGTGGCCGTGCCGGTGCAGGCGATCGCCAACGATCCGCGCACGGCCTACGACTACACGAACAAGGGCAACATGATCGCCGTGGTCTCGAACGGCACCGCGATCCTCGGCCTCGGCAATCTCGGCGCGCTCGCCGCGAAACCCGTGATGGAAGGCAAGGGCGCGCTGTTCAAGCGCTTTGCCGACATCGACGCCATCGACCTGTGCGTGGATGCGCCTGACGCGGACTCGGTCATCAACTGCGTGCGCTACCTCGGCCCCTCGTTCGGCGGGATCAACCTGGAAGACATCAAGGCGCCGGACTGCTTCATCATCGAGGAGAAGCTGAAAGAGCTTCTCGACATCCCGGTGTTCCACGACGACCAGCACGGCACGGCGATCATCGCGGCCGCGGGCCTCATCAACGCGCTCGAACTCACAGGGCGAACGATCGAGAACTTCAAGCTCGTCGTGAACGGCGCGGGCGCCGCCGGTATCGCCTGCCTCGAGCTTCTCGGCGCCATGGGCATGCCGAAGAAGAACGTCATCTTCTGCGACACCAAGGGCGTCATCTACCAGGGCCGCACCGAGGGCATGAACCAGTGGAAGTCGAAGTTCGCGGCCAAGACCAAGGCGCGGACGCTGGCCGAGGCGCTCGAAGGCGCTGACGCCTTCTTCGGACTGTCGGCTGCCGGCGCAGTCACGCAGGCGATGGTGAAGTCGATGGCGGCGAAGCCCATCATCTTCGCCATGGCCAACCCCGATCCCGAGATCACGCCGGAAGACGTCGCCGAAGTGCGCCCCGACGCCATCGTCGCCACGGGCCGTTCGGACTACCCGAACCAGATCAACAACGTACTGGGCTTTCCCTTCATCTTCCGCGGCGCGCTCGACGTGCAGGCCTCGACCATCAACGACGCCATGAAGATCGCGGCGGCAAGAGCGCTGGCCGAGATCGCGCGCGAGGACGTGCCCGACCAGGTCGCGGCTGCTTTCCTCGGCCGGCAGGTGAAGTACGGCCCCGACTACATCATCCCGGCGCCGTTCGATCCGCGCCTCATCTCGCGCGTGGCACCGGCCGTGGCGCGCGCGGCCATGGAAACGGGCGTTGCGCGGCGGCCCATCGTCGACATGGAAGGCTACATCAGCCAGCTGTCCGGCCGTCTCGATCCGGTCGCGGGCTGGCTCGCCAGCGTGTTCTCCCAGGTGCGCGCCAATCCGAAGCGCATCGTGTTCGCGGAAGGCGAGCAGACGCAGGTCGTGCGCGCGGCCAACGCCTATCTCAACCTCGGGCTCGGCACGCCGATCCTGATCGGCCGCAAGGAGGTGATCCGCGAGGCGTTCGAGACGGCGGGCATCCAGTACAACAAAGCCATCGAGATGCACGACACGAGCAACGATGCGCGGCGCGATGAGTACGCGCAGTTTCTCTACGCGCGCCTGCAGCGCGAGGGCTACCTGCTGCGCGACTGCCAGCGCCTCGTCAACAACGACCGTAATGTGTTCGCGGCCTGCATGGTCGCCATGGGCCAGGCGGACGGCCTCGTCACGGGCGTCACGCGCAACTGGACCACGGCCTACGACGACGTGCGCAAGGTGCTCGACGCCAAGGCCGCGCGGCGCGTGATCGGCGTCTCGATCGTGCTGATCCGCGGCCGCGCCGTGCTCGTCGCCGACGTCAGCGTGCACGACATGCCGACGGGCGAGGAGATCGCGGACATCGCGGAAGAGGCCGTGCGCGTCGCGCGGCGGCTGTCGATGGAGCCGCGCGTCGCCCTGCTCGCCTACTCGAACTTCGGGCACCCGCGGGGCGAGCGCACGGAGAAGGTGCGCGAAGCTGTCGCCATCCTCGACGGCCGCGGCGTCGACTTCGAGTTCGACGGCGACATGGCGGCGGACGTGGCGCTCAACCGCGAGAACATGCGGCAGTATCCCTTCTGCCGTCTCTCCGACACGGCGAACGTGCTGATCATGCCGGCGTTCCACTCGGCGTCGATCTCGACGAAGATGCTGAAGGAGCTGGGCGGGGCGACGCTGGTCGGGCCGGTGCTCGTGGGCCTCACGCATCCCGTGCAGATCTGCCCGCTCAACGCCAAGGACAGCGACATCGTCAACATGGCGGCGCTCGCGGCCTACGACATCAACGGGTGAGGTCCCCGGCCAGCGGTGGGAAAGGTTGCAGCGGCCCCGTCGCCGCGGCGTTGTCGCGATTTCGCCGTAATGGGCTCTCTATAGGCACGTGATCCAGGGGGAGGCAGACCCGGTGGGCGACGACCGCATCAAGAGCCGGCTTTTTGTGGAGGTGGAGGCAGGTCCTGCCGCCGCCGACCGCCTGGCTGCGGCGTTCGGGGCCGCCGATATCGCCTCCGTTCTGATCCGGCCGCCGCAGGGTGGCGCGCTCGATGCGCAGACGGCCCAGCCGCTGGTCGCGCTGGCGCAGGGCAAAGGGGCGGCGGCCCTCATCGCCGACAACTGGGAGTTGGCGCGGGTGCTGCGCGCCGACGGCGTGCATCTCTCCGCCGGGGACGACCCGGAAGGGCGGATCGAGGCCGCGCGCGAGATCCTCGGCGGGCGCAGCATCGTCGGCGCCGATCCGGGACGTTCGCGTCACGACGCCATGACGCTCGCCGAACTCGGCGCCGACTACATGGCCTTCTCACCCGAGGGCGAGGGCGGCGCCGAAGAGCGCGACGAACTCGCCGTGTGGTGGGCAGAGATCTTCGAAATTCCCTGCGTCGCCCTCGGTGTCGGAAGCGTCGAAGAGGCGGTCGCGCTGCAGGCGGCGCAATGCGAGTTCATCGGCCTGGTGTTGCCGTCCGCGGCGCCACCCGATGCGAGCCGCGCGCTCGTCGCGGAGGTGGCGCGCGCCTTGGCCGACGCGCACGCACAGGCCGACGCATGACGACACAGCTTGCACGCATCGTGTCGGCCGTCGCACTTGCCGGTGCGCTTGCGTTGGCTCGCGTGCCCGCGCACGCGCAGGGCGAAGCGAGTTCCTGGTCGAGCGTGACGAAGCCCGAGGCCGGGCCGAAGAAGAAGCCCGCTGCGTCGCCGAAGGAGAAGGAAAAGCCCGGCAAGGGGGCGCAGGCGAAGTCGACGCGCACGACCACCGAGGGCGAGAAGATGCCGGAAGTGGCGCCGCCCGCGCGAAAAGCCGCCGGTGTCGCGGCGCCGCCTGCCGCCGCGAAAGCTCCCGCAGCCCCTGGCGACGATGCCGCCTACGAAGCCTTCGACCAGGGGCGCTACATCACCGCGCTCAATCTCGCCCTGAAGGCTGCCGAGAAGGGCGATCCGCAGGCGCACACGCTAATCGGCCGCATCTACGTCGACGGCTACGGCACGCAGAGCAACCCGGCGCTCGGCGCCCAGTGGTACGCGCGCGGGGCCGAACTCGGCGACCCGGAAGCGCAGTTCGCTTACGGCGCGATGCTCGCGGAAGGGGCCGGCATCCCGAAGGATCGCAAGCTCGCTGCGCAGATGTTCGAAGCCGCGGCGCTGCAGAAGCACCCCGGCGCCAACTACAATCTCGCGCTGCTGTTCCTGCGCGGCGACGGCAAGCCCGAGAATCCTTTCCGGGCCATCGCGCACATGCGTTACGCGGCCGAGAACGGCGTCGTGCAGGCGCAATACGACCTCGCCACGCTCTACGCCACGGGCACGGGCACCGATCCCGACGCGTTCGAGGCGGCGCGCTGGATGGGCAAGGCGGCCGCCGCCGGGATGCCCGAGGCGCAACTCGAATACGCGGTGCTGCTGTTCCGCGGCCAGGGCGTGCCCGTCGATCCGGCAAAGGGCGCGGAGATGTTCAAGCTCGCCGCCGAGAAGGGGCTCGCTCCCGCGCAGGCGCGGCTTGCCCGCTGCTACATGCTGGGCGCCGGCGTGGAGAAGAGCCCGGCGGAAGCCGCCAAATGGTACCTCGTCGCCAAGGAAGCTGGTGTCACCGACGCCGACCTCGAGAAGGTGGTTGCCAGCCTCTCGCGGGCCGACCGCACCAAGGCCCAGGAAGCCGCCGAACGCTGGCGCGAACAAAGCGAACTCGGCGGCTGGACGGAGTAGCGCGCCGGGCCGTGGATGCTCCTGGCTGGTACGTGCCCGCCCCTCGCGCCCCCCAAATTCCCTCTCCCCATGCAGCGTCAGCGGAATGGGGAGAGGGTTAGGGTGAGGGGCAAACGCTTGCTCCAAAG
>RXJK01000079.1:0-2992 GCA_003963125.1 Hyphomicrobiales bacterium | reverse complement strand
CTCTCCCCGCAGGCGGGGAGAGGGAGAAACGGGCCCGTTCGAAGCCGAGCGGCAAGTCCCCTTTTCCCGGCATCGGTCAGTCTGCGAACACCGTCGCGGAGGGCGCTGAAAGCCAACGCAATATCGACGCAATCTTGGGTGTATTCACTTGGCGTCGGGGTGAGTGATTCGCGCCGGGCGGCGCCCGAGACGCATGACAAACTGGGGGAGAGAAACCCGATGCCATCGATCGACCGCAAGACGTTCATCACGCTCGGCCTTGCCGCCGGTGCCGCGCTCGTCACGGGCGGGCTTTCAACGGCTCAGGCGGCCAGCGGCCCGGAGATCGACGCCGACGTCGATGCCACGCTGTCGCGCTTCTATCATCAGGTCGGCGGCTCGCGGGACCTCGTGCATCGCGCCGCGGGCACGCTGGTGTTCCCCTCCATCGTCAAGGCCGGCATCGGCATCGGCGGCGAATACGGCGAGGGCGCTTTGCGCATCCGCGGGCGGACGGCCGCCTACTTCAACACGGTGTCGGCCTCCGTCGGTTTCCAACTCGGCGTGCAGGCGCGCTCGGTGATCATCGTGTTCATGACGGAAGAAGCGCTCGAAAGCTTCCGCCGCAAGCACGGCTGGAAGGTCGGCGTGGACGGCTCGGTGGCGATCATCACCATCGGCGCGGGCGGCGCCATCGACACCAACCAGATCAAGCAGCCCGTCGTCGGCTTCATCATCGACAACAAGGGCCTGATGTACAATCTCACGCTCGAAGGCTCGAAGATCAGCCGCATCAACCGGTGAGGGTTGCGCGGCGGGGGTGAGCGCACACGACGGCCTTTGCTTCGCGAAGCTCCGCCCGCCAGCGCCGCAGGTTAGGCCCCTGGGTCCCGGATACGCGCTTTGCGCGTTCCGGGATGACAGGAGCAGCATGCGCGCACGCACACCCACTGTCATCCCGGCCGGAGCGTAGCGGAGAGCCGGGACCCAGGGGCAACGCACGCTTCCGCGCTGCATTTCGGCACGTTCGGCCCATGACGTGACGACGCGGTCCTTCGCGCTCCTACACGGCCCTGAATCCCGGATACGCGCTGCGCGCGTTCCGGGATGACAGGAGGAGTGACGCGGGACCGGCGGCGAGGTCCGCGGGTTTCAGGTTTCGCCTCGCTTTTCAGCGCCGCGGGCGGCCCGCCGGATACAGATGCGTGACGGCGCAGATAAGCGCGGAGGGCGCCCCGGATGCTTAAATTCAGGGCACGGATTGTCTAACCTTCGGGCACGACGAGAACGGGTATACCAGACTAATCTCCGGCCGCATTTTGCGAACGGAGAACGTCCATGGCTTCCCTTGATCGCCGCTCCCTCCTGAAAGGCGCCGCCGGTGTCGCGGCCCTCGGTGCGACGCAGCCCGCCCTGATGATGCCGACGCCCGCGCGCGCTCAGGAACGCGTGCTGCGCTACGGCATCTCGCTCGCCGACATCCCGCAACCGACCGGCCAGCCCGACCGCGGCGCCGGCGCCTACCAGTTCACCGGCTACACGATCTACGATCCGCTGGTCGCCTGGGAGATGAACGTCGCCGACCGCCCCGGCAAGCTGGTGCCCGGCCTCGCCACCGAGTGGGCCTGGGACCCCGCCAACAAGACCAAATGGGCGTTCAAGCTGCGCCCGGGCGTGAAGTTCCACGACGGCTCGGCCTTCAACGCCGACGCCGTGATCTGGAACTTCGAGAAGGTGCTCAACAAGGACGCGCCGCACTTCGACCAGCGCCAGGCCGCGCAGGTGCGCCCGCGGCTCCCCTCCGTTGCCAGCTACCGCAAGGTGGACGACATGACGGTGGAGGTGACGACCAAAGCGGTCGACAGCTTCTTCCCCTACCAGATGCTGTGGTTCCTGATCTCCTCGCCCGCGCAGTTCGAAGCCGTGGGCCGGGACTGGAACAAGTTCGCCCAGGCCCCGGCCGGCACCGGGCCCTTCAAGCTCGGCAAGTTCGTGCCGCGCGAGCAGGCGGAACTCATCAAGAATGCCGACTACTGGGACAAGAACCGCATCGCGAAGGTCGACAAGATCGTGCTCGTGTGCGTGCCCGAAACGCTGACGCGGACCAACGCGCTGCTGACCGGCGCCGTCGACATCATCGAGGCGCCCGCGCCCGACACGGTGGCGCGCCTCAAGCAGGGCGGCATGCGCATCATCGACAACATCACGCCGCACGTGTGGAACTATCACCTCTCCATGCTGCCGGGCTCGCCCTGGCTCGACAAGCGCATCCGGATGGCGGCGAACCTCGCCATCGATCGCGAAGGCATCGTCAACCTGCTGGGCGGCCTGGCGAAGCCCGCCTACGGCCAGGTCGACCCCACGAGCCCGTGGTTCGGCAAGCCGGACTTCAAGCTGCGCTACGACATGGACGAGGCGCGCAAGCTCATGAAGGACGCGGGCTTCTCGCCCTCGAACCCGCTCTCGACCAAGTTCATCATCGCTTCGGGCGGTACGGGGCAGATGCTCTCGATCCCGATGAACGAGGCGATCCAGCAGAGCTTCGCCGAGATCGGCATCAAGCTCGACTTCCAGGTCGTGGAACTCGAAGTGCTCTACACCGCCTGGCGGCAGGGTGCGGCGCACGACAGCATGAAGGGCATCACGGCCAACAACGTCGCCTACGTGACGTCGGACCCGCTCTACGCCTTCATCCGCTTCTTCCACTCCAACCAGATCGCGCCGACAGGCGTGAACTGGGGCCACTACAAGAATGCGGAGCTCGACAGCTTCATCGACAAGGCGCTCAACACGCAGGACCAGAAGGAGCAGGACACGCTGATGGCGAAGGTGCACGAGCACGTCGTCAACGAGGCGCTGCTCGTGTGGGTGGTGCACGACACCAACCCGCATGCGGCGAGCCCGGCGGTGAAGGGCTACACGCAGGCCCAGCACTGGTTCCAGGACCTGACGACGCTGAGCTGACGTACTTGTTCTTTCTCTTTCATCCCGGAATTTGCCAACGGGAAATATC
>RXJK01000213.1:11164-20832 GCA_003963125.1 Hyphomicrobiales bacterium | reverse complement strand
TCGTGACCAACACCGGCCTTCTCACGGTCAACGACGGCGCCGCGACGCTGGTTGCGGACAGCATCGCGCAATTCGGCGGCATTGCCGTGACGACGAGCCTTTCGCGCCCCGGTTCGATCAGTCTGAACACGATCGGAGCGCCGACATTGAATGGCGGCGCCGTGGGCAATATCGTATTCGGGCCGGCGAGCGTCGCGACTATTCTTCCCGACGAGGCAAGCGGCACGATCCCGACGAGCACGGCGACATCGAGCTACTTCACGAGCTACCTGCAGCCGCGGATCACGGCGACGGCGGCCGGCAACATCGACGTGCAGGGTAACGGCGTCGGCCTCGGCGGAGCATTCATCAAAGCGCCGGCCGCGCTGGCCACGTTCACCGCGGGGGCCATCGCGAGCCAGGGCGTTGTCTCCGTCGGCACCGGCGGAAGCATCGCCCTCGGATCGGGCGCCGGCATCGACCTATCGGGCATCACGGGCGTTTCGCTGCCGACGTCGGACTATCTGGTCACCTTGAAGATCACGGCGAACGAGGTGGCCGATACGCCGCTCGCACGCAGCCTGATCGGCAGCACGGTCACCATCGACACGCGCCTCAAGGGGACGCGGGCGGACGGCGTGCAGTGGGTCGGTTCGCCCATCCTCAACGCGAAAGGATATGCGGGGCTCATCCCGCAGACGATCGATCAGGTGCTGAGCGTGGGCGGCACCCTCAACCTCGCTGCCGGGCAGAACGTCGTCACGCTCGCGGGTTCCTCGATCAACCTGTCGGGCGGCTACGTGCAATACGCGGCCGGCAACGTGCAGACGACGCGGCTCGTCGGTTCGGATGGACGCATCTACGACATCGGCAGCGCCGATCCCGGATACAGCTATTCGCTGCTGACGGGCTACACGGTCGCGAATGCGCGCTGGGGCGTCACGGACGTCTATGCGAGCCCGTTCCTGAAAACCGATCGATACGATGCCGGCTATATTTCAGGCAGCGCCGGGGGCAGCGCGACGATCACGGCCGCCACGCCGCTGCTCGACGGCGCGTTCCAGGCCAGCATCGTCGCCGGGGAGCGCCAGCGCGCAAGCCTGGAGCCGATGCCGACGGGAGCGAGCCTGAACATCGCGATGTCAGGCGGGGCCGGGACATCCGTCGTTCCTTATACGGTCGTGCTGGAATCGCGCAGCGCTGCGCCGAGCGATCCCTTCGGGCTTGCGAATTTCCAACTCACTTCGACGTGGGCCCCGACGCTCTCGGTCCGTGCCGACGGCTCCTCGACCCTGCCGCTGTTGACGGACGTCCTCAACGCCGGCTTCGGCAGTATCAAGGTCTCCACCGGGCCCAGCGTGTTGACCATGCCGGCGGAGGCGAGCCTGACGGTGCTGCCGGGCGGCAGCATTTCGCTCGACAACGTCATGCGCCTCGACGGCAGCCTGACCGCGCGCGGCGGCAGCATCTCGATCAGCGGCTCGACCGTCTTCACCTCGGGCGGCAATCTGTTCACGCCGCAGAACCTGACGATCGGGGCGACGGCGCGGCTCGACGCGAGCGGGCTCTGGGTCAACGACACGGGAGCCACCGCCGACACGATGCTGGGCCGCGCGTTCGTGAACGGCGGAACAGTGAGCATCTCCACCGCTTCGGCATCCCAGGTCACGTCGGTCTCCGGCGTCAGCAGCGGTACCACCACGGACGGCGTCAACCTCGGCTTGATGAGCGTCGTGACATATGCCGATGCAACGCGCGGCATCGCTCTGGCGCCTGGTAGCGTGATCGATGTGTCGAGCGGCGGCTACGTCGGCCGCACCGGCGCGCTGTCGCTGGCCTCGGACGGTTTGCCGCGCGGCGCCGGGGGCAACGTCACACTGAAAACCTATGTCGGCGGCTTCAACCCAGTGCCGACAGCGATCGTCAAGACGCCTGTGGTTCTGTCCGATGGGCGGACGCTATCGGTGGGTACCTCTTTCAACTATGTTTCGGGTGATCTCGTCACGAACCCGCCCTACGGGCCGACCGACGGCGTCTATCGTGCCAACACATCGATGGGCGGGACGATCTTCGCGCAAGGTTTCGACGGGGGCGGCACGTTCACGCTGCAGGCACCCACGATCCAGATCGGTGGCACGTCGGCAGTCACGATCGGCGTGTCGAGTACGGCACCTGGTGCCAGCCAGATCGCGCTGCCCGCGTCGTTCTTCACCGACAATGTGTTCGGCGCCTACAATCTGATCGGCCCGGCCGGGGTCACGGTCGCCGCCGATACGAACCTGGTGCTCCGGCAATCGAACATGCTGGTCCCGTCGGGCGCGCTTCCTGCGTCCGGTGTCGCCGTGCGCACGGTGGCGGATCGGGGCGTTCTCGCCGACGCCATTCGCAAGCCCGTGAGCCTCACGCTGACGCAGGATGGCTTCGGGAACAAGACCTCGGGCATCACCGTCGGCGACCGGGCGACCATCGTCACGGATCCCGGTGCGTCCGTGTCCATGCTGGCCAATGGGGCGATCACGCTGAACGGCCGAATTGCGGCGGGCGCCTTGTCGAACGTGACGCTGCTTTCGACGTTGTCCGGCGTGAATATTCTCGGCAGCATCGCGGCGCCGAGCGGGAGCATCAGCCTCGATAGCGTGGGCACGCTGACACTGGCGGCGGGCGCGCTGCTCGACGTCCATGGCGCCTTCGTGCCCAATCCCAAGGTCACGACCTATACGACGGGGACCGCCTACGACGGCGGTACCGTCACGTTGCTCGGCGCGACGGTGGAAGCAAAGCCGGGATCGACCATCGATGTGGGCGGTACGGCGGCGCTGGTCGAAGTACCGAGTGCCGGGCTTTCCGCTACCGACCCGGCCACGCGGGCGATCTGGAGCAACGGCGGCAAGCTGCAGATCGCGGGCACGACCGTCTATCTCGGCAGCACGGTGCGGGCTGCCGGTGGCGCATTGCCGGGAAGCGGATATGCGACTGCAGCGGACGGCGGCACTCTGAGCATCGGTAGCGTCTCGCTGCCTGCGTCGCTCGCCAGCTACGCGTACGGCCCGACGACAACGTCAGGCATCCTGATCGCGCAGAGCGGTGATGCGACGCCGGCCACGCAGGTCACGGTGACGGCCGACACCTTGAACAACAGCGGGTTGGGCTCGGTAGTGCTGGCCGCCACGACGGGCGCATCCAGCACAATCGGATTTGCCGGATCGGTCGACATCCGCCTGCCGGGTTCCCTGAGCCTCACTGCCCGCTCCGGATTGATCAATCTCCTGCCGGCCGGCGCCAAGCTCGCGAACCTCAACGACAGCCCGAGCAGTGTCGGCACGACGGTCAATCTCAGCGCCGGCTACGTGCAATTGGGCGGCCCGGTCGGGGCTGCTGCTGGTCCGAAGGCGCCGCACCTGGCGGACGGCATTCTCAACGTCACCGCGCAGTGGATCGATCTACAGGGGAACGTCAGCCTCGGCAATGTTGGCAACGCGTCGCTGACGAGCAGCGGGCCCGTGCGCCTGCTGGCTGCCAACGCCGGGGACACGTCGCTGAGTGCCGCCAGCGGCGTGCTGGGGGGCTCGCTGATCGCACCGGGTCGCCTCACCGTGACGGCGTCGGAGGTCTATCCGGCGACGGGCACGTCCTTCCTTCTGATGTCGACCCTCAGCCTCGACGCGAGCGATACCTCGCCCACGCTCAGCATTCAGCAATACGCCAACAGCGTGCCGACGGCGCCCCTGTCGGCCGGCGGAACGCTCGTGCTCGATGCCCAGAACATCCAGCAGAACGGCACGCTTTGGGCCCCGCTCGGCAACATCGTCGTCGGCCTCCAGTCCGCAAGCCAGCTGCCCGACGCCATGACGCGCGCGCTCCTCAACACGGGGGCGAGTACGGCGACACCCGCGTACCCGTCGGGAGCCGCCCTGATCGCCACCCAGAACGTCAAGTTCGGAGCGAACAGCCTCACATCCGTGTCGGCGGCAGGCCTCACGCTGCCCTACGGCACGACGGTGGACGGGACCACCTGGTACTTCGGCCTGGACGGGGGCACGAGCAGCACGGGCCCGGCGCAGCAGACAGCGCCTCCGGCGAAGTCGATCGGTGTCTTCAGCAAGAACATCGCACTCGCGGGTGTGCTGGACGCCAGCGGTGGCGGCGACATTTACGCGGTGGAGTTCGTGGCGGGCTCCGGCGGCTCGCGCAATGTGCTCATTCCCTATCAGCAGGTCGTGACCACGACGACGTCCGGCACCTCGGTGACGTATCAAGCGCAATACGCCGACGGCCGGCAGGTATACGCGCTGGTGCCGAGCTACAGCGCGAAACTCGCGGCCTATGACCCGGTGTTCGGAACCTATCCCTACTACTCGGGGCAGACCGTGGCGCCAGGCGCCCTCGCGCGATCGGGCGGCAGCCTCTCGAGCATACCCTTGGGCTTCACGAGCGATACGTTCGCCGGCTCGACGGGCATCACGCCGGGAACGCAGGTCACGTTGACGGGCGGCAACGGGATCGCGGCTGGCACGTACGTGCTGCTGCCGGGAATGTATGCGACGCTCCCCGGCGCCTACCGGGTGGTGCAGGTGGCGGCGAACGCGGGCGATACGGCGCGCAGTTCGGTCGGCAACGACGGTTCCATTTACGTCACGGGTTATCTCGGCAACAGCCTCACGAACAGCCGCGCGTCGCAGCTCGCGATGTTCCAGCTGCAGTCGGGCAGCGTCTGGCAGCAATCCTCCAAGATCAACATCACGAGCGGCACGACGTACTTCCCGAGCTTTGCTGCGACGAACGGGCTGACTGCGCCCGCGCTGCCGGTCGATGGCGGCCTGCTCGTGCTCGGTGCCAGCAATTCGCTGTCGTTCCTCAGCACCAACAAGTTTGCCCCCGGAACGAGCGATCTCGCACCGTCGGCGCAGGGCATCAGCGGCCAGATCGACATCGCCGCCACCAACGTTGCGATCGTCGCGAGCGACAGGCTCGCAAGCTTCGGGACGGTTGCGGCGAACGGCGCGTTCACGGCCAGCAGCGCCTACAGCGGCTACCTGATCCTCGATGCCGACCAGGTGAGCAACATCGGGGCGAGCAGCGTGCTGATCGGCGGAACGGCACTGGCCTCCGCGCCCGGGGCCGTGACGGCGGTCGCGGCCAATCTCGAGGTCGCGACGGATGCCGCGCATCCTCTGAGCGGGCCGGAACTTGTTCTCGTGGCGCAAGCGGGAAGCCGCGGACTGACGGTCGATGCCGGCAGCGTGATCCAGGCCAAGGGGAGCGTGGCCGGAACGAGCCGCAACATCACGTTGGGTTCGAGCAGCGTCAGCGGAGACGGCGCCCTGCTGCGGGTTTCGAACGGTACGCCCATCACCATTACGCGCAGCAATACGACGGGCACGGGGCAGATCGCGATCGGCACGGCTGTCGGGACCACTCAGCTCGTTTCTGGCGCCAACGTCGTCATCGAAGGCGGCAACTCGCTCACCGTCGATACCAGCGGCAGCGGCATCTTCGCAGCGGATCTGGTGGACAGTGGGGGCAATGTGCTCACGCGCGGGGTGTCCCTGCGCGGCGTGAACAACGCAATCGCTGCCAGCGCCTTCAACTTCGGCGCGGTGCCAACCGGCGCGGCGGGGCTCAGCTTCACGTCGGAGCAATTCGCCAACCTGTTCGGCGGCGCCGCGCGCGTTACCCTGCGCAGCCGGACCGGCTTCAACTTCTACGACCAAGCCGGGATCACCCTCGGGGACGCGAGCAATCCCATCGGGACGCTCACGCTCGACGGGGCGGGCTTGTACAGCCTCGGCCTCAACGCAGCGGGGGCAGGCAACACGTGCACATCGGCCTGCGCCACGCTCAACGCCACCAACATTTCGCTGATCAACAGCCAGGGCGCGACGGGGCCCAGCGCGGGCGTCGTGACCGGCGCGGGCGGCACGCTGACGCTCAACGCGACCGGCACGATCACCGCGGATGCCGGAGCCAAGGCCATCGCCGGCTTCGGCAAGATCAACTGGAACGCCGGTCAATCGATCGTCTTCAACGGCACGGGCAGCCTCGACGCGACGGCGGCAACGGCCACGCCGATCTTCAAGGTCGGCTCCGTGGCGGTGGCCGCCAGCGGCAGCGGCTATACCAGCGTGCCGACGGTGAACTTCGCCGGCAGCAATGGGGCGGGCGCGAGCGCGTCGGCCGTGCTCGGCGTCGTAGCGGTGACTGTCGGCACGGCGGGGACAGGCTATCACACCGGGGATCCCGTCACGGCCGTCGGGCCGGGCGGCAGCGGCTTTACCGGTACGGCCATCGTCAATGCGACGGGGGGCATCACCGGCGTCGCCATCACCTCGAGTGGGCTCGGCTACACAGGCCCCATCACGAGCCTGTCGGTCACGAGCAGCACGGGCAGCGGTGCGGCGATGACGGCTTCGCTGGGCGTCGTTGGCGTGTCGCTTGCATCGAGCGGGGCGGGATACACGAGCATTCCGAACGTGAGTTTCTCCGGCGGCGGCGGCACGGGGGCTTCGGCGCTTGCGCTCGCCACGATGACGGCGATCTCGGTCAGCAATGGCGGCGCCGGCTACCAGAGCGCGCCTTCGGTGACGATCACGGGCGGCGGCGGCACGGGCGCGGCGGCGATCGCGTCTCTGTCCGGAACGACTGTCAACCAAATCGCTTTGAGTAACGGCGGCAGCGGCTACACCAGCGTCCCGACGATCAATATCTGGGGCGGGCCCGACATGACGCTGTCGGCACCGCAGCTCGTCGTCAACGGCGGCGCGCAGCAGTCGCTCACGACGCGCGGCAATCTCCTCATCCAGGGCGCGGGCGCGGCGCAACCCGATCCGGCGACGACGAGCCTCGGCGGTTCGCTCTCGCTCACCGGGGCTGCGATCGCCACTACGGGCGCACCCATCTACGCCTGGGCCGGCAACGTGAAGCTCACGGCGGCGACGGGCGACGTCGTCCTGAATGCGGGATCGTCCATCATCGCGCGGGGCGTGCGCAATCCGCTGATGAGCCAATATCTCGACGCGCCGGGCGGCAACGTGCAGCTCGTCTCCAACACGGGGAACGTCACGGTCGCGAACGGCGCCACGATCGACGTGTCGAACGCCTATACGAACTATGCCGGGTCCGTGCTCATCCAGACAGGCAATACCGGCACCACGGGCGTCGCGACGCTGAACGGCACGCTCAAAGGGTCCGCCACCTACAACGACCTCGGCGGCAATTTCACGTTGCTCGCGGGGAGCCTCGCCGGTGCCCTGCCGCTCGACGGAACGGGGCCGAATTTCTCGGGCAGCTTCTCTGCAACGCTCGCCGGTGGCGACATCACGATCGCGGCCGGGCGCACGCTCACCTCGCGCAACGTGCAACTCGTCGCCAACGGCGGCAGTGTCAATGTCGACGGGACCATCGACGCGCGCGGCCTGAGTGGCGGGCAGATCTCGCTGTTCGGCACGGGGACGCCGCAGACGGTCGCCGGCAGCACGGCGATCAGCGGCGGCGTGACGATCGGAGCGACGGCACGGCTGCTCGCCAGTGCAGTCAGCAAAGGCGATGCAACCTACGGCGCCTATTCGAGCATCGACAACGGCGCGACCAATCCGAGCGGCGGTACCATCACGCTCGGTACCTCGGGCACGCCGACTGCCGGGGCCACCGATGCGACCTACGGGTACGAACTCGTCGCCAGCGCCAATTCCGGCTGGATCCGGGCTGCATCCGGCGCCGTCTTCGATGTCAGCGGAGCGGCGACGGCCCCCGCGGGGCAGGTCACGATCCGGGCACCGCTGCTGGACAACCACTCGGCCAACGTGCGTTTCGCCGGCAGCGTGATCACCAATGGGTCGACGGCGGGCGGAGGGCTCGTTCTCAACGCCTACGCGACGTGGAGCACGGCGGATGGCTGCAGTCTCATTCCCGGCGGTTGCGGCGCGGTGACCACGCTCGCGCAATACAACGCGCTGACGACTGCCCAGCAGGCGCAACTGCAGAAGCACTTCGATGGGATCGTCGATCCGGCGGGCTGGTTCGACGGGACCGGCACGCGCGTGGCGGGTTCGGTGGTGGCCGGCAACACGGTCGCCTATACGGTCGCCAGCACGACCACTTTCACGTCGGTGCCGACGCTGGCCTTCTCGGCAGGCGGCGGGAGCGGCGCGGCGGCAACCGCCATCATGAATGTGCAGAACGGCGCGATCACGACGACGACGACCGGGTCCGGCTTCGGCGCTTCGTCGCGCACCGCCTGCAGCGGCGGTGGCGGGCTCTTCACCTGCTACACGGACGCGCAGATGACCCAGGGCGCCGTCACGGTCGCCGTGACGGGCGGAAACGGATCCGGCCTGACGGTCAGCGGCGTCACCATGAATGCGAACGGCACGGTGAAATCGATCACCGTCGACAATACCCTCGGGCAGGGCTACACCGCGCCCGTCACGCTGACCGTCTCGGCCGCTGGCGCGACGAGCGCAACGGCGCAAGCCAAGTTGATCTTTGCCGGCATCAACGTCACCAATCCGGGCACGGGGTACACCACGGCGCCGACGCTCACCGTGTCGGGCGGTGGTCTCAGCAGCGCCGTGACGGCGACCAAGACGCCGGGCATTGGCCAGCGCAACGCCTTCCAGTTGCCGAACACGGTGGCCCAGGGCACCGGCATCTTCACGCCGACGACGGCCTACGCACCGCACACGGCGTTCTACCAGACGACCCTCGTCGGGTTCGTGCAGAACCCCTTCGCGGGCGGCGATGCTGCGCTGATCGCGCAGGACTTCGCCAATCCGGCCTTGCAGTCGATCCTGCACCTGCGGCCCGAAGTGGTGCTCGCCAACCCCGCGAGCGCCAACGGCGGCAACATCACGGTGGCCAGCAACTGGAACCTCGGCGCGGTGCAGGGGCTCAAGAATGCCAGCGCCTTCACGGCCAAGGACGGCAAGTCGGTTGCCGCGAACACGGTGATCACGGATGCCTACGGCAATCTGCTGGCGAACTATGCCAACTACCAGGGCCAGTTCGTCGTCGACAAGACCATGCCCCTGTTCTACCGCACGGCGGCCGGTGAGCCCGGCGTCCTGACGCTGCGCGCTGCCGGCAACGTCGCGGTCAACGCGACGCTCAGCGACGGCTTCTACGAGACGAGCGATGCCTTCGGCGGCACCGTCCCCGTCGCCGACCGCATCGCCAACAACCCGGCCATGTCGGGAACGATCCCGGACTTCAACACGACATCGGCGGCCAATCTGATGTCGATCGTGCCGGGGATCAACAACGGCTCCTTCACGTTCAATCTCGTGGGCGGGGCTGCCTTCACCGGGGGCAATTCGACCGTCAACCCGATCGCGGTCGTGCCCGTCTCGGCGACGGCGGGCGCGAGCACCGGCAACGTCACGATCAACGGCCACACGACGTATCCGAACTACGATTTCTCCGGCCGCATCATCCAGGTGCCGACGCTGGTGCGTACCGGCACGGGCAACATCACCATTGCCGCCGCCGGCAACTTCCAGCTGCTCGACAGTGCCGCACCAGGCGCCGTCTATACGGCCGGTGCCGCGGTCTCGACGCCCGACGGCTTCACCGCGCCGATGCTGCCCGCGAACTACTTCGTGAACTCCGGGTCGGTGAGCGGCTGCACCAGCGGGACGTGTATCACCGGGCTCGTCAACACGCCGACGTGGGCGACGGGCGGCGGCTCGGTCTCT
>RXJK01000213.1:9185-11114 GCA_003963125.1 Hyphomicrobiales bacterium | reverse complement strand
TCGGGTGGAACCCAGACGGGCACGGCCTACCAGCCGATGATGCAGGCCTGGACCGACTGGTACTACCATCTCGGCGCGGGCAACGGGACGCAGACACCGTTCGCCAACTGCACCGTGTCGGTCGTGTGCCAGACGGCGGCCTGGATCAACTATGCCACCTTCGCCCAGGGGATCGGCGCGCTCGGGGGCGGCAACGCGACCCTGGTCGCGGGCGGCGACATCACGCAAATGGGCGCGTCGCTGCCGGAGACCCTGCTCGTCACCGGCGGCGTCACGGCGAACGATGCGCGCCTCGTCACGTACGGGGGGGGCAATCTGCTGGTGCAGGCCGGCGGCAACCTCAACAGCGGCAACTTCCTGGTCGGGCTCGGCAGCGGGCGCATCCGAGTGGCCGGCGCCATCGTCGCCGATCCGAACACGGCCCGGACGGTCGCGACGGGCAAAACGAGTTCACCGACGGGTAAGGCGCTCGATCTGTTCCTCGGCGTGCAGAACGGCTTCATCAGTGCGCTTGCGGGTGGATCGGTCTCGCTCTACGGCGTCTATGATCCGGCCGCCGAGCAGGTGCTCGCCAATACGCTGCTCAACGTCCTGCCGGGCGCAAGGGTCGTCCCGGGGAGCTCTGCGACCGCGTTCAACAACAACGCGTTCGGCATGTCCTTCAACAGCTACGGGGCGCAGAGCGGCGTCTCCATGACCAGCGTGTCCGGCGACATCTCGCTGGTCAGCGGCTCGGGGGCCATCAGCATCTTCAGCCACAACGCCGTGCAGGCCGGCAACAACACCTCGTTGAGCCCGGCGACGATGGCGGCCACTGCGCTCAGCGGATCGATCACGACGGGTACGTTCTCGCTGGTGCCGATCCCCAGCCCGACGGGGGATGCGACAGGCAGCATCGACCTGCTGGCGGCGCAGGCGCTCAATCTTGGGTCGATCACGATGCCGGACCTGGCGACGGGTAGCTCGTCGCTCTACGTCCGCTCCGTGATCCGAGGAGCGGCCTTCACGAGCACCAGCTACATCAGCCCGCTCGGGCAGAAGCTGGCGAGCCTCGTCACGGCGCTGCACGCCAACGACAGCGCCCCGGCGGTGTTCGCGGCCGGAGGCGATATCAAGCTCGGCGCCATCACGCTGATCAAGTCGGCCGACATCGAGGCCGGCAACAACATCATGTCCCAGATCAAAACGTCCTACGTCAGCGGCGTGGACCTGTCGAACATCGGCAAGACGCCCGTCATCGTCCAAAACAACAGCGCGAGCGACATTACATCGATCGTCGCCGGCAATTCGATCATCGGCGGCAACTACACCGTCTATGGCCCCGGCACGGTGCTGATGCAGGCCGGACAGAACATCGGGCCGTTCCAGCAAAGCTCCACGGGCTACGTCGGTGTGATGGCCGTAGGCAACGGCTCGAACATCGGCGCCAATGCCGACATCATTCCGAAGACGATCTCGTACCTGCCGGCCAAGAGCGCGGACATCTACGTGCTGTTCGGCGTCAAGCCGCAGGTGAACTACGCGGCGACCATCGCCCAATACGTCGATCCGGCGCGGGCAGGCACGAGCGGTATCGACCTGCTCGCCCCGATCGCGCTCATGCTCGGCGACGGCACGGATCGCGCGGCCGCCTGGGCCGATTTCAACCGGCTCTCGTCGGCGCAGCAGAAGTCGCTCGTGGACCGGGCGCTGGCGACTTACTTCGGCGCGTCGCCCTACGCCAACTACATGGCGGCGGTCACGGGCTACGTGGCGCCGGGCGCGCCCGATGTCGGCTATGACTTCCTCGGCAATATCGCCGGCACGCTCGGCATCTCGGAAGCGGCTGCGGGGAGCCTGTTCACGGCGATCGCGGCGGGGCAGCAAAGCCTGACGCTGCGCCAGAAGCTCGCCATCGATCGCGCCTTCCTCGACTTCATGATCCAGGTC
>RXJK01000213.1:794-9135 GCA_003963125.1 Hyphomicrobiales bacterium | reverse complement strand
CGATCCGAACAGCGCGTACGCCGGCCAATACGCGCGGGCCTATGCCGCGATCTCGACCCTGTTCCCCGCCGCCCTCGGCTACACCGACAACGGCGCCGCCACGGGAAGCAACGGGGCGGCCACGCGCGTCGCCACCGGCACGCTGACGCTCTCGGGCTCCGTTCTCGAGACGCAGCTCGGCAGCGACATCAATATTCTGTCGCCGGGTGGCAGCATCATCGTCGGCAGCAACCGGCGCGATGTCCTGCTGCCCAACCAGGAGGGCATCCTCACGCTCGCCGGCGGATCGATCCGCAGCTTCACCGACGGCAGCGTGCAACTCGGACAGAGCCGCATCATGACCACGCAGGGCGGCGACATCGATCTCTTCACGGCCAACGGCGATCTCATTGCGGGCGAGGGTCCTAAGACCTACTCGGCGATTTCGCCGCTGCACGCCAACTGCGACGCCAATGGCTACTGCCCGATCAATCCGTCGGGGCTGGTGACGGGGGCGGGCATCGCCGCGCTATTGACCCTGCCGGGACAGGATCCTGCCGACAGCAATGCCAACTTGTTCGCGCCGCGCGGCACGATCGACGCGGGCGCGGCCGGCATCCGGGTGGCGGGCACGCTCAACATCGCGGCGCTGCAGATCGTCAACGCCTTCAACATCCAGGTGCAGGGCGTGTCCGTCGGCATGCCGGTCGTGGCCGCGCCGCCGGTCGCCGCGCTCTCCAACTCGAATACCGTGGCGGCGGCGGGGCAGCAGAGCGCAGCGCCCTCACAGGGGCCGGGCGACCGGGCGTCGGTGATCATCGTCGAGGTGCTGGGGTATGGTGGCGACACGGGCGACGATGCGCGGCCCGAGACCCGCCGCGAGCGGCGCAGCCGCCTCGACGACTACAACCCGAACAGCGCCGTGCGCATGCTCGGGAACGGAAATCTCAGCGAAGAGCAGGCGCGGCTGCTCACGGCGGAAGAGCGGAGCCGGCTGAATGCGCTCTCGGCGCCGAACGCAGCGCCCTGAGAGAGATCGCCCGGAGATGGCGCCAGTGGCGCCGGCTCACAGTATCTTGGCTTCGGCGCCGGCGGCGGGATCGGCGGCGAGGTAGCGCTGCAGGGCGACGGCGCGATCGCCGCACGCAACGAGATCCTCGACGATCTCGAGCAGCAGGCGGAAGCGCTCGCGCGTCAGGCAGGCGAACTCCACATCGTTGATGGCGCGCTGGGAGGGGGCGAGTTCGTCGAGGAGACGGAAGCCCTTGTCCGTGACGGTGAGGAGGATACGCCGGCGATCGACGTCGCCTGGAGTCTTCTCCACGAGGCCCAGCGACTGCAGCTTGCGCGTCACGGTCGTCACGAAGGCGCCGCTGACACGCAGATGATCGGCGATGGTCTTGACGTTGACCTCGCCCTGGACGCCCAGGTGCGCGATCGAGATCAGCACCGTGTATTCGATACCGGCCAGCCCGATGCGCGCGCCGTGGCCCTCGCGGATCGCCTCGTGGCGCGCAAGGAACCCGAACAGGCCGTGCACGAGGCGGCGAAACTCGGCGTCGCTGCCCGCCACCAGCAACTCCGGCCGCGAAACGGTCAGGGGCATGCGCCGCTCGCGTGGCGCGGCCTTCGGGGATGCCGTCGGTCTCTTCTGCGGTTTCGACATGCTCGCGTTTCTGGTCAGCTTCGGGGCAATGGCAGACACCGGTTTCGCCGGCCCGCAGGTCATCGATCCCACACAGGGCCAGCGTTTACATAGCTAATTTTGTAAGCTACCTTAAACTGCCTCCCGATCGAGCGGCAAGGATGATCGCTCGGCCCGACGGGTTTCGTGCCACGCGTGTGGCGCGACGGCAGGAGGCCTGCGGCGGCCAAGGATGGAGAAAGCGACATGGGCGTTTGCAAGACCGGTTCCGAGCACATCGCGTCCCTGAGGGACGGCCGCACCGTCTACATCGACGGTGAGAAGGTCGCCGACGTCACGACACACCCGGCCTTCGCCAAGTCCGTCGCTTCCGCTGCCGCGCTCTATGACTACCAGGCGCGGCCGGAAAATCTCGAGGCCATGACGTTCGAAGTGCCGGGCAGCGGCGGCCGCCGGGTCAATCGCGCCTGGCAGATGCCGCGGTCGCTGGACGAAACCATCACGCGGCGTAAGGCGCTGCAGCGTTGGGCGCGGCAGAGCTACGGGTTCATGGGCCGCTCGCCGGATCATCTCGCCTCCGCGCTGATCGGCCAGAAGATGGGGCTCGAGCTCTTCGAGAAGCACAGTCCCGCGCGGGCGAAGGCGTTCTCCGACTACGTCGATTTCGCCACCAATAACGATCTTTTCCTGACCTACGTGATCATCAATCCGCAGGCGGAGCGCGGCAAGGACTGGGGCGCGCAGGCCGACGATCTCGTGGCGCGCATCGTGGACGAGGATGCGGAAGGCATCACGATCCGCGGCGCCAAGATGATGGGCACGAGTTCCATCATGGCCAACGAGGTGTTCGTGGCGAGCCTGCAGCCGCTGAAGCCCGGCGAAGAGGATCTGGCTTTCAGCTGCGCCCTGCCGATGAACGCCAAGGGCCTGAAGGTTCTCTCGCGCAAGAGCTTCGAAGCCTCCGCCGTGTCGGTCTACGACAACCCGATCTCGTCGCGCTACGACGAGAACGATGCGCTGATGTACTTCGAGGACGTCAAGGTGCCGTGGGACCGCGTGTTCGTGCACCGCAGCGTCGACATGTGCCGCGCCCAGTTCCACGACACGCCGGGGCACGTCTACCAGAACTACCAGGCGCAGATCCGGCTCAGCGTAAAGACGCGGTTCTTGGTCGGACTCGCGCGGCGCATCACCGAGACGATCGGCACCACGGACATGCCGCAGGTGCGCGAGCAGCTCGGCTACCTCGCATCCCGCTGCGGCATGGTCGATGCCATGCTGGCCGGTATCGAGGCCGCGGGCGCCATGAAGGGCGAGTACTGGGTGCCCAACCGGCATCTCCTTTATTCGGCGCAGGTGCTGACGCAGGATTTCTATCCGCAACTCGTGACGCTGATCCGGGATCTCGCCGGCGGCGCGCTGATCATGCTGCCGTCCTCCTACAAGGACTGGGAAAACCCGGAACTCGTGCCGATCATCCGCAAGACGCAGCGCTCGGCCGGCATGACGCCTGACAAGAAAGTGAAGCTGCTCAAGGCGGCCTGGGATGCCATCGGCTCGGAGTTCGCCTCGCGGCACGTGCAGTACGAGATGTTCTACGCGGGTGCGCGTTTCGTCACGACGGGGCACAGCTTCCGCACGTTCGACTGGGCGGATGCGGGCGGCATGGTGGAGGACCTGCTGTCGGGCTACGACCTCTCGACGTCGGCGCGGATCGCGGCCGAGTAGGTCCATGCGCGTTGCCATCACGAACATTGCGACGATCGTGTCCGGCAACTGGCGCGATCCTTTCGCTGCCGGTGATACGATCATCGCCGAGGGCGGGAGCATTACCCGCGTCGGCACGGCGTCGGTGGCCGAGATCGAGGCGTGCGATGTCGTCATCGACGCCGACGGTACGACGGCGATCCCGGGGCTGATCGACAGCCACGTGCACATCACCTTCGGCGACTACACGCCACGGCAGCGGACCGTCGGCTATCTCGAAAGCTATCTGCACGGCGGCGTGACGACCGCCATCTCGGCGTCGGAAGTGCACACGCCGGGCCGCCCGAAGGACCCCGAGGGCGTGAAGGCGCTCGCCGTCGCCGCACAGCGCTGCTTTGCCTCCTATCGGCCGGGCGGCATGCGTGTGCATGCCGGCTCCGTGATCCTCGAACCGGGTCTCACGGCGGAGGATCTGAAGGAGATTGCGGGGAAGGGCGTCTGGCTCGCCAAGGCAGGCTTCGGGGCCATGAAGACGGCCTACGAGTACGCTCCGCTGGTTGCGGCCGCGCGCGCGGCGGGCATGATCACGACGTGCCACACGGGCGGTTCGTCGATCCCGGGCTCGGGCGCTATCACGGGGGACCATCTCGTCGCCATCCGCCCCAATGTCTCGTTCCACATCAACGGTGGGCCGACGGCCATGCCCGACCGCGATTTCGAGCGCGTCATCGCCGAGACGGACATCGCGCTGCAGGTTTGCACGGCCGGCAACCTGCGCACGACGCTTCTGTGCGCGAACCTCGCGCGCCGCATGGACGCGTTCGATCGCTTCATCATTGCCACCGATACGCCGACGGGCAGCGGGATCATGCCGCTGGGTATGCTCTACACCATTGCCCACTGCGCGAGCCTCACCGAGGGCAGCCCGGAGCAGTTCCTGTGCGCGGCTACCGGGAACAATGCTTCCGTATACCGTCTCGACAGCGGACGCTTGGAAGCGGGCAAGGCTGCGGATATCGTGCTGATCGACGCGCCGGATGGCGGAACGCAGACGACCGCGCTCGCCGCCATCAAGCACGGTGACATCGCCGCGATCGGCGCGGTCGTGAGCGCCGGCGTGCCCCGCTTCGTCGGTCGCAGCCGCAACACGCCCGCCACGTCGCGAACCGTTCGCGTTGAACGCAACCGCGTGCCCCAGGATTTCTCGGGCGCCGCCGCGCACTGATCCCGCCCCGAAGGCGGGGAAGGGTTTGAGAGGCATGAGCCAGCATCGACCGCCCACGCCGCGCGCCTTCCGCGACGTCATGGGCACGTTCCCGACGGGCGTGGCCATTGTCGCCACCGCGCACGAGGGACGCCGCTACGGCATGACCATCAACTCGCTGACGTCGATCTCGCTCGATCCGATGATCGTGATGGTGTCGCTCGATACCGGCAGCCAGACCGGGCGCATGATCCAGGCGCGCGGGGCGTTCACGATCAATCTTATCGGCGAGCACCAGGAGGACCTGTCGCGGCGCTTCGTGATGAAGGTCGCCGATCGTTTCGAGGGTGTGGCGACGGTGTCGCGGGACGATGATCTGCCGGTGATCGCCGGCACGACGGGGCATCTCGTGGCCCGTGTCATGCAGTCTGCGCAAGTGGGCGACCACACGGTCGTCTACGGCGAAGTGACCGAGTGCGGGGCCGGGGATCACGCGCCGCTTGTCTACTTCCGCGGCTCCTACGGGCGCGTTACGAGCTGGGTGAAGCTACGCGACAGCCACGACGAGTTCGAAAGCGCCGTGCACCGCCGCTCCACCGGCTGGGGCTGAACTCTCCAATGGTCATCCCGGCACTCGTTGCCGGGATCCAGCGTTCCGCAGGCGTTGCGCTTGCTGACTGGTGGGCCCCGGGAACAAGTCCCGGGGCGACAGAAGAGAGTGCAGTGACGTCGAAGTGAATCTCGACAGGCTGGGGTTCGGCGCCGGCGCAAGCCTGGACGTGTGACCTCCTACAGCGTCATCCCGGCACTTGTTGCCGGGATCCAGCGTGCCGCAGGCGCTGCGCTTGCTGAGGGGTGGGCCCCGGGAACAAGTCCCGGGGCGACAGAAGAGGGCTGCGGCGGGGTCTCACGCCAAGCGCCCAGAGGGCGGCAGAGGAAGCGTACTCAGGCCGGGTCGTAGTAGTGGAGTTCGAAGAGGAGGCAGCCCTTCTCGGACTTGAAGGGGCCGTGGTAGGCGCCCGGCGGACGGCACGCGTAAGTGTTGGGCTTGAAGCTTTCGCCGCCGTTGCCCTGTTCGTCGTTGCCGACGGTCAGGTCGCCGGAAACGAGAAACACCTCTTCCCAGTAATCGTGCACGAAGGGCTTCGTCGTGTAGACGCCCGGCTTGAAACGCAGGAGCCGCGAGCGCGTGCCGCGCTTGCCGGTCTCGTCGAGCGCACCCGCCAGGATCTTCTGCTCGATGCCCGCGGGGTAGCCGGCCGGCACCTCCCAGCCCTTCTCCATATCGACCGGAAAGAATTCCAGGTGCGCCTTGTTGACGGCCATCGGCCCCTCCTTCATCACGCGATTTTCCGCGGTTGCACAATCAGATGCGCGCGCCGGGCATGACCATATTCAATGCAAAATGCCTAAGTAAAGTAGCTTTCCACCGAAAGTTCGGTTTGTTATCGTCGCGGCAGCTCTCGATGGTGCCGCGGCACTGTCGCTGGCCCCGCTGCAAGTCTCGCGAGGAGCGCACCGTGACAGCCCAATCCCTGCTTCGCCGTCCCTACGTCCGCCGTTTCGCCAGCGCCGTTGCGCTCGCCTCTGCGCTTCTTTCCGGTGCGGCCACCGCGCAGGAGTTGAAGCTCGGTGCCATCGTGCCGAGCAGCGGTCCGTTCGCCGAGTGGGGGCGCACGAACACGGCCGCTCTGAAGATGCTCGAGGACGACATCAACGCCGCGGGCGGCGTCAACGGCGCGAAGCTGAAGATCGTGATTTACGACGACGCTGCGCAGCCGGCGCAGGCTGCCAACGCGCTGCGCAAGCTCGCGGGCGACGACAAGGTGCTGGCGGTCGCAGGCCCGCTGACATCGAGCGCATGCGAGGTGACGTTCCCCGTCGCCAACCAGCTCAAGATCTCGGTGATGTCGCAGGCCTCTTCGAAGCCCGGCGTCGCGGCGGCAAACCGCCCCTGGGCCTTCCGCAACACCATCGACGAGGCGGTGCTGGCGAAGACGTCGGTGCCCTACTACAAGGACACCTTCAAGGTTAAGTCCGTCGGCATCATCTACGATGCCAAGGATGCCGTCTCCACGTCGATCGCGACGCGCATCTTCCCGGGCGTGATGGAGGCGAGCGGCATCACCGTCGTCAACAAGGACAAGCCGCTCTCCTTCAACACGGGCGAACTCGACGTCAGCGCGCAGGTGACCGCGCTAAAAGCTCTCAACGTCGACGGCGTCGTGATCGGCGCCGACTACAGCCAGGCGGTGACCGTGATCCGCGAAATGAAACGCCAGGGCTTCGCCAAGCCCGTCATCGGCGGCACGCCGCTAATCTCCTCGGCGATCCTGAAGGCGGCGCCCGAAGTGCCGATCGTGGCGCCCGCCACCTATTATGCGGGCATGAAGGGTGACCGCGTCGAGCCGTTCACCACCAAGCTGACGCCGATCCTGCGCAAGACGTCGGGCCTGCCGCCCGAGATCGAGCCCAGCATGTACGATGCCAACATCACCGAGATCATCCAGATGTATGTCGAGGCCGCCAAGAAGGCCGGCATCGCCAACAAGCCCGAGACGCTCGACGCGGACCGGGAGAAGATCAAGGACTTCGTCACTGGCATCCAGGGCTTCCAGGGCTGGGGCGGCCCCATCAGCTTCAACAAGGACGGCGACGCCGTGAAGGCCTTCTACATCGTGCAGGGCGAGAAGGGCGCGTGGTCGTCGAAGGTGCGCGGCTGCAGTTCGCCCGACGGCAAAGGATGCTGATCACCGGCCATCGTGCTAGGGCTCTCCCGCAAGGAGAGCCCTTTTTGTTTGTCCCGAACCCTGCCGCGCAGCGCCCCTGATGCTCCTCCAGCAAGTCGTGAACGGCCTGACGCTCGGTGCTGCGTATACGCTCGTGGCGCTGGCCTTTTCGCTCGTGATGGGCGTGCTGGGGATCCTCAACCTCGCCATCGCCGAGCTGTTCATGATCGGGGCCTACGTGGGGCTCACGGTGCTCGTCGCGGGATATCCCATTCCGGTCGCTCTCATCGCGGCGATGCTCGCAGGGGGCCTGTTGTCGCTGCTCATCGAGAAGGTCGCCTACGAGCCCTTGCGCAATTCGCCGCTCGTGACGCCGATGCTCAGCACCATCGGCGTGTCGATCATCCTGCAGAACGTGGCGACGAACATCTGGGGCTCCGATCCCTATCAGCTCCCCGACGAGTATCTCGGGCAGCGGCTCGACCTCGGCATCTTCTCGATCGGTGAGATGCAGCTCATCGTCATCGGCGCGGCGGTGGGGCTCGTGGCGCTGCTGGGCTTTCTCGTCGAGCGCACGTCAATCGGGCGCGCGTTGCGCGCCGTGGCCGAAAACGCGGACGTCGCCCGGCTGCTCGGCGTTTCCGCGACGCGGTTGACGCTCGTTGCCTTTCTCATCTCCGGCGCACTGGCGGGGGCTGCGGGGCTGCTGATCGCGTTGCACTACGCCGCCGTCACGCCCTATATCGGCGTCGAGACCGGGCTCAAGGCGATCGCGGTGATGGTCATCGGCGGCGTGACGCGCATCTGGGGCGCGCTGCTGGCCGGACCGCTCATCGGCCTCGCGGAGGTGTTGACGGTCGCCTACGGCGGGGCTGCGCTGCGCGACTTCATCGTCTACGGCTTCATGATCGTGATCCTGCTGGTGCGGCCGGCAGGGCTCCTCGGCAATCGCGGCGCGGACGAGGGGAAGCGGCTGTGATCTCCACGTATCAAGCAGCGCTTCTCGCCGACATCTCGATCCTCACGCTCGGGGCCTTGAGCGTCTACATCATCCTGTCGACGGGGCAGCTCTCGCTC
>RXJK01000213.1:0-744 GCA_003963125.1 Hyphomicrobiales bacterium | reverse complement strand
CCATGGCGACGCTCGGGTTCGGCGAGATGGTGCGCAGCTTCTTCCTCAATTTTCCCTACACGGGCGGGGCCGGCGGCTTCCACGGCATGCAGCTTGTGCCCGTGGGCTACATGTGGATCTGGACCGGCGTGCTCGTGCTGGCGGTATTCCTGCTCGAGAGTTCGCGCCTGTGGCTGAAGCTGCGCGCGGTGCACGACGACGAGGCGGCGGCAGACCTGCTCGGGCTCGACGTCACGGCCGTGAAGGTCGGTGCCTTCGGCATCGGCGCTGCGATTGCGGCGATCGCCGGCGGGCTCTTCGCGCATCACCATCTCTACATCGAGCCCGGCAACTTCGGCTTCGAGCGGTCGATCGATCTCGTGATCGCCGTGATCCTTGGCGGATCGACGGTGGCGCCGGGCGCGCTGCTCGGCGGGGCCATCGTCGTGTTGCTGCCCGAGAACCTGCGCATGCTGGCGCAGTGGCGTCTTGCGGCCTTCGGTACGCTGCTGGTGCTCGTGCTGCTGACGCGGCGGCAGGGGCTGCTCGACCGGCCGTTGCTGCGCCGCTTCGTTCCCTGGCAGCGGGCCTGAGCGATGACTGGGCCGCTCCTCGAGGTCGACCGGGTGACGCGCCGCTTCGGCGGCGTGACGGCGCTGCTCGACGTCTCGCTCAAGGTGCCGGACGGGCAGATCGTCGGCGTGATCGGGCCGAACGGGGCGGGCAAGACCACGGTGTTCAACGTCATCACCGGGGCCTATCCGC
>RXJK01000179.1:1389-3719 GCA_003963125.1 Hyphomicrobiales bacterium | reverse complement strand
CGGACCCTTGACCACCTCGGCATAGGAGCCTTTAGGCATCGGCCCAAGATCGAGCGGCACCTTGTGGATGTCTGCTAGGTCTTGCGCCTGCTGCAGGCGTTCATAATTGTCCGAGCGGATTGTGAAGATGGCGATGACGGCCGGAGTGTCGGCCGCCAATAGATCGCGCAGAAGCGCTAGGAACGGCTGCGCCTCGCCTTGCGCCTCGGCGAGGAACAGTTCCTCGCCCTGGTCGATGGCAAACACTAAGGTCGGCAGCTTGGATTTCGTGCTCCCCTCAAGGTCGGGCGGCTGAGCGGCGCTCTGCAGCCGCGCCAGCAGCGGTTTGACGGCGGCCGCGCCGCCCGCAATCGCCTCACGGAGGTCGCCACGCGGCACCTTGAGGCTGTTCGCCGCGAACGCGTCAGCCAGCGCACTCAGCAGCCCCGTCTCTCCCGAGATCGCCGCGCGCTCGGGGCGTATCACAGGCAGCGGCAGAAACGTCTGCGGATCGCGCCCGAGGCGGGGCAGCAGACCGGCGCGAAGGAAGCTCGATTTGCCCGCACCTGACGCCCCCAGGATCACCATCAGGCGGGGCGGCGCCGCTTCGGTCAGCCCGCGCAAGCGGTCGATGGCTTCGATGACGGGAGCCTCGCGCCCGAAGAAGATGCCGGCGTCGTCGGCTTCCAGCGGGCGCAATCCACGATAGGGCGCGCGTTTCGGATCTGTCTCGGGTGGCCAGTTGAAGTAGCTGGCATGGAGGCCGGCCCGTTGTAGGCCCGCCTTGAGACGGGCCAGCCCCTCGTGCGAGTACGTGACGTGCTCCTCGCCCCCCGTGACCGGCAGCGTGACACGAAACTGCCGATGGTCGCGGCCGGTCGCAAGATTGACGAGTTGCCAGGTGCTCGTGACATCGTGTGGCAGATCAGCGACGGCGAGCCCTTCCTCGACCAGCACGCCGAACAGCCGCTTGTTGAGCCTACGCGCCAGCGTCAGCTCGTTTGTGCACCAGCGCGAGCCAAGCCAGGCCTTGCTGATGAGGAAGATCACCGCCTCGCAGCGCCGCGCCGCCTCGTTGAGGGCCCGTTCCCAACGCTCGCCGGCGGCAATGCCGCGGTTGGGATCGAGGTCGAGGAACAAGTCCGACCACCCCTCGGCAACCAACCAGTCGCGCAACGCGATGGCCTCAGCGTTGTTGGATGAGGAATGCGAAATGAATATACGCGACACCGGCAATGCCCCCGGCACGATTGCGACTGGCCGCGAAATTAGCCGTCGGGCGGCCAGATGTCATGGGCGGGATGCTTCCGAGCTCCGGCAAGGCAGAAGAGAACGCGCCGCACCGTCTATCATCGGTTCGAGAAGCAGGAAGACGATCTACCGCGGGAACGGACATTGGCTACTGCGGATCGAATGAACTGAGCACCGGCGTCGCGCAGCGCCCTAACCACACCTCGTCATTGGGGTGCCTGCCTCTCGCGACACCACGCAACTGGACAGAGCGGGACAGACCCATCCCCGCGCGAATTTAACAACAGTTCGCGTGCGCGAAGTATCTGGCAAGCTGGCGGGAGGCCATGTGCCAACTTACCGAGTTCAATGTTACAGCACAGGCTAACGTTACCACCGGCTATAACGTCGTGGGCTGAGAGCCCCTGCAACAACAATCTTTTCTTTAATTGCCTGTGGCGACGTCGTAAACCTCCGCGTACGTGGCTGGTTAGCGCCCGAAGCAAGAAGAACTATCACTTTCTCCGTGAGCCCGGGTTAAACGTCACACATACAGACCTGCTGGGTTACGGAAGTCTCGCCTTTCGGCGCCGCCTGGAAAGTGCAGCCAGCGGGACCCAACCCGCTTGGTCGGCTGCCATTACGGTTTGCACCTGGTTTACAAATGTTTGCACCTGTGGCCGGTTGCCGTTTAAGGCATGGAACCGAGCCTCTTCAAGACCGTCGGACATTAGATAATCAATATTCTTCGCCTGATTTTCAAACCAAGCTGGATTATTGTTTTCATCCGGAGGTAGAGCAAAAACGGCTATGCTGGTCCCAATAGCGCCAGCCACGCATATCAAAGCAAATGGCATACCTCCGCCCGCTCGAATAACTTCACTGATCCCGTAGGGTATCGCAAGCGCATAAAGCCCGCTTAGCAAGGACGCGCCCAGTATAGTCCAATAATAAATCAATCTAAACCGCGCAACATAGCGGAATCTTTTGCCTCTCGCTTCCAAATAAGTGCGATTTACCTCTATGCCGTATCTGCGGAAATACTCCAATTGGAGTGGTAAGGCAGGCAATTCACCGGGTTGAGTCCCCTCGTCGGCCCCAACGATTTCATCAAAAACTGC
>RXJK01000179.1:0-1339 GCA_003963125.1 Hyphomicrobiales bacterium | reverse complement strand
CCGTATCCATTCAAGCCTTGATTGCCTAACAAAGAAGTCTACTGCAAGCGCGCAAGCACCAAGTGCCCATGATAAAACAGCAGCCCAGGAGATCACGGCCACACTGTCTATGTTGAGGGACTCTGCGCTACTAAGCGAGAGAAGAAAAACAGCACCACCAAGCGAAACGCCTAAAGCTATCAAGCAATTGCGAATTTTGTCCAGCCGTATATACCGACGCAAAGGATATGATGCCTTGTTATCGAGTTGCCGGTGCCGTTCGACTAGAATGGATACCGGAGCCGATTCCAAAATTCGCTTCAGGGGGCCTGCAGCGGCAGGCAGGGTTTCTGCTTGTTTTCTTGGGTCAAGATGCCAATCGTCAAGTCTTGGATTGCCAATTACCTTCTCTATCTTGTAGTAAGAGTTTATCGGCTTTGCGACAGCATCGAGTGCCGCTTCTGACTTTGCTAGTTCTAAACGCTCGCTGTCTCTAAGTCGAATCTCTTCGTAAGCAAATGCTGCTTGTTTTAGTCGCGTCCTCTCAGCTCGATCCTCCTCCTCTGCCTCACGACAACGGAATAGAAATTCCCGATCAATCTCGGTAAAAAACTCAATTATGTGTGCCTGTCGGGCCACGCTTTCGGCGGCTACTAGCCGTTCCGCGCGAAGGCTTAGCCAGCCGGCGGCCCTGCCTCTGTCATGCCAAATCTTTGCCTCGGTACGAATTTGGGCAAGCGTCTGAAGATTTACCGCGTCCTCTTGGAGCCAGTTCTGGAGTGTGGACCATTGCCGCAATAACGTTTCATGCGCGGGTTCTATCGTGCGCTCGCCATTTTCAGTTAAATCGGTCGAAAGGAGACGCTGTTCGACGAGAAGTTCGATGAGAGGGCGAGCATCGGCTGGAATGTCGGAAAGCCGCGCAACTCGCCGTCGCGGTACCTTGGTTTCAGGATCTACTCCGGCAAGCCACGGAATGAGACCGCGTCGAAGAAGACTTAATCGAGCCTCGTGGTCGTGCGGGATGCTGGCATTTCGATCAGCAACTGCGAGTGCGCATTCTACAGCTGCCTCAATCGAACCCTTCACTCCGCCTAGCTTACTATAGTGCGCCAGGGTCAGATGTCCGGTAGCGCCGTACTCTTCGTAGAGCCGCTCAAGCGTGAATGCGAGGAGCGGTAGGCTGTCCTTGGCGTCGCCGGCATCGATGTCGCCCAGCAAAGCATCTACTAGCGCGTCGTCGATACGGATCGCCCGCGCTGTTCCTTCGAGCCTGCGGATCGGACCCTTGACCACCTCGGCATAGGAGCCTTTAGGCATCGGCCCAAGATCGAGCGGCACCTTGTGGATGTCTGCTAGG
>RXJK01000383.1 GCA_003963125.1 Hyphomicrobiales bacterium | reverse complement strand
TTTCGCCTTCGGCTCTACCCGGCCTACGGTCGGTTTGGTGAGGCGGGCTAGGCGGCTTGGCTGCCGTCGCTTTCGCCGCTTTGAGCGGATGAGCTTGCGGCTTCAGCCACTGCCGCAAGCGCCGCGACCTGCGCATCGGTAGCCTCGCTGGCGGGCGACGGCGCCCCGTCCTGCAGTTCGACGCGGTTGCGGCCGTTGTGCTTGGCGCGATAGAGCGCCTCATCGGCGGTGCGATGCAGCTCCGTGAAGGTGTTGCCGCCGTGCGGCGTGGTGGCGACGCCGGCCGAGATCGTCACGCGCGGCAGCACGCCGTCGGCGTAGCGGATGGAGAGCGCTTCGATCCGGCCACGCAACTCCTCCGCGCGCAGCGCGGCGGCGGCGAGCGTCGTGTTGGGCAGGAGCACCGCGAACTCCTCACCACCGAAGCGGCAGGGGATGCCGTCCTCGGCGAAGAGCTGCCGCATGGCCTCGCCCACGTGGCGCAGCACGGCGTCGCCCGCGTCGTGCCCGTGGTTGTCGTTGAACGACTTGAAGTGATCGACGTCGAGCATCAGCAGGCTGACGGGATGCTTGAGGCGCTCTGCGCGCAGCAATTCGCGCCGCGCCGTCTCGAGCAGGTAGCGGCGGTTGTTGAGGCCCGTGAGCACGTCGCGCACCGACTGGTCGCGCAGGCCCTCGCGAAGCTTCATGTTGGCGATGGCGATCGAGAGGTGCTCGGCGCAGGCAAGGCCGAGGCGCACGCGGTCGGCAAAGCGCGCCTTGGCTTCCTCGGCCGTCTCCGTGACGTCGAGCGTGTATTCGAGGTGCAAGAGGCCGACCGTCTCGCCGTGCGCGAGGATCGGGATGCAGCAGTAGTTGTCGTTGATGTCGCCGTGCACGTGATCGCAATGGAATTCGATCTCGCTGGTGCCGTGCACGTAGGCGTGCCCCCGGCGCAGGCTCCAGCAGTCCTCGGGGTGGATGCTCTGCGTACGCGCCTGTCCGTTCCACTCCGCCGCCACCTCAAGGGTGTCGCGCGAGTTGGCGTAGATAAAGAGGCTGCCCTTGCATTCGGGCATCAGGCGGCCCAGCACCGACGAGATCATGCCGTAGAGTTCGGGTTCGGACTTGGCCGATTGCAGCCACTCGCTGAGTTCGGAGAGCGTGCGCGTCGCGGCATTCAGGCGATCGTTCTCGGTGAGGCTCTTTTTGAAGACTACCAGCGCCCGCGCCATCATGCCGAGCTCGTTGCTGCGTTCGGCGTACGGAATGGGCGTGGCGAGCTCGCCCTTGCTGATCGCTTCCATGCTCTGCGTGATGCGGTGGATGGGCACCGACACGTCGCGGATCACGAACACCAGCGTGGCGAGGCCGATCATGATGCTGACGGTGTTGAGGCCCCACAGGAGGGTGGAAAAGAAGGCGCTGTCGGCGGTCGCGCGCGCCACGTCCGCATCGGCCTGGTGGTTGGCGAGCGCGATGCCGTGGTTGATGATGTCGAGCACGCCCTGGAAGAGTTCGGACGTCTCGACGTTGACGAGGTGGGAGAATTTCACCCGGTCCTTCGCCATCTCCGGATCGAGGATCTGCGCCTGGAACTTGCCGTAGCGCTTCCACTTGTCGACGAACTGGTCGAAGGCCAGTTGCAGCGCCTTGTGGCCGTTGATGCTCTCCTGGTAGCGCTCCATCAATCGCTGCAGCTCTTCGTTGCGGGCGTGGAAGGAGGCTTCCACCTGCGCGCGCTGCTCCGGCGTGCCGGTGAGGGCCAGGCGATAGGACGCGGAGCGGATGCGGGCGACGGTGAGATTGATCTCACCCAGCGTGCGCAGACGTGGCAGCTGTGTGCGCCCGATCTGCTCCAAGGTGTCCTGCAGCGCGGAGAGGCGCATCTTGGTCATGATCGACACGCCGCCGAGGATCGCCAGCAGGACGAACACGGAGGTGAGCAGCGACGTCTTGATCGAGACGCTGAGCGACTTGTTGCTGAGCTTGAACGCCATGGGACCGCACGCTCACGAAACAGGACTGTCGGAGCGGCGAAGGGCAAAAGATATCGGAAATCCGCCGCGAAATACCCCTAGAGGATAACCGTCGGCGCTTGAGATCCCGTTAAGGCTGAGGGCTTCGCGGCCGCTGGGGCGTCCGGAAGACCAATAAATAATGGCTATGTGCTGCCCCGTCTGGGGATGCTGGGACCCCTCGCCCATCCGTTATCGGACTATTAATTCGCGAGGGATGTAACGGCACGGCGGCACCGGAGTGCGTGCGCGAGAGGTACAGCGAACAGCGGCACACGAAACATTGCTTCCCGCGCGCGCCGCCCTCGCAGTCTGCCTTCCCGGCCGAGCGCAGCGAGAGCCGGGATCTTTCACCGTCGAGTTTCACCTCGAGCTGAAAGATCCCGGATAGCCGCGCTTGCGCACGTCTTCCGGGAACGCATGTGGAGAGGGAGGTGCACTTTCCGTTGGACAAGGGGCGCAACCCTCGCAGTCTGCCTTCCCGGCCGAGCGCAGCGAGAGCCGGGATCTTTCCCCGTTGAGACCGACCTTGCGCTGAAAGATCCCGGATAGCCGTGCTCGCGCACGGCTTCCGGGAGGGCAGTCTGGGATAGGGCGTCGCTCTCCTCGACGTGGCCGCAGCGAAGGGGGCGGGTCGCGATCAGATCTTGACGGCGGCGACGGCCTGCTCGGCGCGGTCGAACATCTCGTCGATCTGCTTCGGCGTGATGATGAGCGGCGGGCAGAACGCGAGCGACTCACCCATGTTGCGCGTGATGAGACCGGCCTCGACCATCTGCTGGTTGATGAGCCCGCCGAGCTTGCCGGGCGTCGCGGCCAGGCTCTCGTGCGCGAACTCGACGGCGCCAATGAGGCCCACGCCGCGCGCCTCGACGGCAAGCGGATGCGTGCCCAGCTGCCGCACGCGGCGTTGGAACTGCGGCGCGATCTCCTTCACGTGATTGAAAAGGTCGCGCTCCTCGAAGATCTTGAGATTCTCGAGCGCCACGGCCGCCGCCACCGGGTGGCCGGAAGCCGTGAAGCCGTGTCCGAAGATGCCGATCTTTTTCGATTCGTCCGCGATCGGCTGGTACACCTTGTCGTTGATGAGCAGCGCCGACAGCGGGAAGTAGGACGACGTGATATGCTTCGACAGCGTCATGATGTCGGGCTGCAGCTTGTACGTGATGGTGCCGAACTTCTCGCCTGTGCGCGCGAAGCCGCAGATCACCTCGTCGGCGACGAAAATGATGTCGTACTTCTTGAGCACGGGCTGGATCGCTTCCCAATAGCCCTTGGGCGGCACGATCACGCCGCCGGCGCCCATCACGGGCTCGGCGAAGAATGCCGCGACCGTCTCCGGGCCTTCCGCCAGGATCAGCGCTTCGAGGTCGGCCGCGCAGCGCTGCGAAAAGGCTTCCTCCGTCTCCCCCTCCTGCTTGGATGTGCGATAATGCGGCGAGGTGGTGTGCAGGATGTTGGCGATCGGCAGGTCGAACGAGCGGTGATTGTTGGGCAGGCCCGTCAGGCTGCCGGCCGCGATGGTCACGCCGTGATAGCCCTTCACGCGCGAGATGATCTTTTTGCGCTGGTGCTGGCCGAGCGCATTC
>RXJK01000056.1 GCA_003963125.1 Hyphomicrobiales bacterium | reverse complement strand
ATGCGCCAAGCGTTCCCGGCTCAGGCATAGGTTCGCACAGCGCCCGGGGCTGCGGCCCCGGGCGTTTGCGTGCCGGGCTCCAGAGGGTGCTATAATGCCGGAACGGATCTTAAAGGGCCTCTGATGCAGATCGTCGATCGTCGCCTCAACCCGAAGTCCAAGAGCCTGGGCAACCGGCAGCGCTTCCTGCGCCGGGCCAAGGCCGAGATTCGCGATGCCATCAAGGACAGCCTGAAGTCGCGCAAGGTGTCGGAGGCCGAGGGCTCGGAGAAGGTCACCATCCGGTCGAAGAGCCTGCGCGAGCCCACGTTCTCGCTGGGTCGCGGGACGGGAAAGCGCGACTACGTGCTGCCCGGCAACGAGGACTACCAGGTCGGCGACGAGATCCAGAAGCCGCAGGGCGGCGGCGGTGGCCGCGGCAACCAAGGCAGCGCCGACGGCGAAGGCCAGGACGAATTCACCTTCACGCTGACGAAGGAGGAATTCCTCGACCTGTTCTTCGACGATCTGAAGCTGCCGAACCTTGTGAAGGTGAAGCTGAAGGACCTCAAGGCGCCGAAGGCTGCGCGCGCGGGCTTCACCACGGACGGCTCGCCCGCCCGCCTCAATCACGCGCGCACGATGCGCAAGAGCCTCGGGCGGCGACTCGCTTTGCGGCGGCCTTCGCTCGACGAGATCAAGCGGCTCGAGGACGAGATCGCGCTCCTCGAAGCGGCGAGCCCGCGCGATGACAAGAAGATCACCGAGCTGCGCTCCAAGCTCGAACACAAGATCCGGCTGCGCAAGTCGATCGCCTACATCGATCCGCTCGACCTGCAGTACAACCGCTTCGACCGCGTGCCGAAGCCCTCGACGCAAGCCGTCATGTTCTGCCTGATGGACGCGTCCGCCTCGATGACGGAAGCGCTGAAGGATCTCGCCAAGCGCTTCTTCATGCTGCTGCACATCTTCCTGATGCGGCACTACCGCGAAGTGCACATCGTCTTCATCCGGCACACGTCGACGGCGGCCGAAGTGGACGAGGAAACGTTCTTCCGCGGCACGGAAACGGGCGGCACCGTCATCTCGTCGGCCCTCGACGAGATGCTGCGCGTGGTGAAGGAGCGCTACTCGCCGGCCGACTGGAACATCTACGCCGCACAGGCCTCCGACGGCGACAACTTCCACGACGACATGCCACGCTGCATGGACCTCCTCGAAAACGAGATCCTGCCCATTTGCCAGTACTTCGCCTACATCGAGACCACGCACGGCGAGCGCTTCAACGACAGCATCGAAACGCCCGTCTGGCACGGCTACGCGCAGGTCGGGCAAGGCTCGAAAGTGTTCGCCATGCGCCGCGTGTCCTCGCCGGGCGACATCTATCCCGTGTTCCACGAGCTGTTCTCGGCCAACGGCATTGCTGCCTAGCGTATTGGAGCCCGCCATCCAGTTTCACGCGTCATCGTCTGGCCCGAAGGCGGCAGCCCGATCCCGGGCTGGCGTGGACCCCCGCCTTCGCGGGGGTGATGTTGGTGGGGAGGCCCGGGCGCGCCACATGTCCCGTCATGCCCGCGCAGGCGGGCATCCACGCAAGCTCGAGGTGGAAGCGCGGCGTCTCGGGATGTTCGACCTCTCACCACGCCGCAAGCTGATCGAGACATTCGTTACACGGCGCCCGGCCCGCTCGGGAGACTAGAAGGGAAAGTCACGTGCAAGAGACCGCGCCAAAGCTGCCGCCCCGCAAAGGCAACATGAAGCCTCTGTTCGACGGGCCGGAGTGGAACTTCGACCTGATCCGCGAGGTCGATGCGGCCATGGGCGAGATCGCGCTCGGCGAGATGGGGCTCAACATCTATCCCAACCAGATCGAGGTGATCACGGCGGAGCAGATGCTCGATGCCTACACCTCCATCGGCATGCCGATCATGTACCGGCACTGGTCGTTCGGAAAGCGCTTCGCGCACGACGAGGCCTACTACAAGAAGGGCATGCGCAGCCTCGCCTACGAGCTCGTCATCAACTCCGATCCCTGCATCAACTACATCATGGAGGAGAACTCCATGACGATGCAGGCGCTCGTCATCGCGCACGCGGCCTACGGGCACAACCATTTCTTCAAGAACAACTACCAGTTCCAGCTCTGGACGCAGCCGGACCACATCATCGACTATCTCGCCTTCGCCAAGAGCTACGTCGCCGAATGCGAGGAGCGCTTCGGGCAGGATGCCGTCGAACACACGCTCGATGCCGCGCACGCGCTGATGAACCAGGGCATCAGCCGCGACCTGCATCCGCGCCCGCGCAACCTCGCCCGCCACGAGCAGGAGAAGGCGCAGCGCCGGCGCGAGCACGAGGAACAGACCTACGATCCGATCTATCGCACGCTGCCCGAGATCACGCGCGAGGGTGCAAAGGATGACAAGGGGCAGCAGAACGAACAGCGCAAGCTCGGGCTGCCCGAGGAGAACATTCTCTACTTCCTCGAGAAGCACGCCCCCAAGCTGGCCGACTGGCAGCGCGAGCTGCTGCGCATCGTGCGCTCGCTCTCGCAGTACTTCTATCCGCAGCGCCAGACCAAGATGATGAACGAGGGCTGCGCCACCTATACGCACTACGAGATCCTCAACCGTCTCTACGAACGTGGGCAGCTCACCGACGGCACGATGCTGGAATTCCTGCACTCGCATTCGAGCGTCGTGTTCCAGCCCACCTTCAAGGACCGCCGCTACGGTGGGCTCAACCCTTACGCGCTCGGCTTCGCGATGATGAAGGACATCGAGCGCATCTGCACGGAGCCGACCGAGGAAGATCGCGACTGGTTTCCGGACATCGCGGGCTGCGGCGACGTCATGGGCACGTTGCGGCAGGCTTGGGCCGAGTACCGCGACGAGAGCTTTGTGCTGCAGTACCTGTCGCCGAAAGTGATCCGCGACTTCCGCCTGTTCGCCGTCGCCGACGATGCCAAGAGCCCGACGATGAACGTCGCCTCGATCCACAACGAGCGCGGCTATCGCGACGTGCGCCGGCGCCTCGCGCGCCATTACGACGTGGCCTCGCAGGACGCTGACCTGCGCGTCACGGATGCCGATCTCGCCGGCAGCCGCCGCCTCGTGTTGACGCACCACGTCCGCAACGGGGTGCTGCTCGATCGCACGGAAGCCGAGCGCACGCTGCAATACCTCGCCCAGCTCTGGGGCTATCGCGTCAAGCTGATCGAAACCGAGGACGGCACGCGCATCCTGAAAGAGCACGAAGCCCTGCCGATGCCGTGAGGGTTGGCGTGAAGAGGCTTATCGATCTGGCGATCCTTGCATCGATTGGTCGACGCCGGAAAAAGATGGCGATGGTGATTGCCCTCGGGCACGAGGAGCTATCTCGGGCAGGTGTTCGTGCGCCCATGCAGATTATCGCGACTCGCGTACGGATTCTTATCAAGCGGGGCGAACTTGGTTTGGTTGGTGCCCCCTTACTCGTGGCGGCGTTGCGAGATCTGGTGCAGGAGCTCCGGTTCGTCGCATCTCCTTGCATGTAAGCGCCTGCGGCGCTTGCGAGGCCAGCCTCGCGCTCCGCTGGCGGGACACCCGCCATACCGCCCGTTCTTTTGAAACGATCCCCACTGTTTCCCTTTTTTGCGTTCCCGGAAGCCGTGCGCGAGCACGGCTGTCCGGCAACTGTATTCGCA
>RXJK01000246.1 GCA_003963125.1 Hyphomicrobiales bacterium | reverse complement strand
CGTGGATATCTGCACCAAGCTGTGCCCCGCAATCGGCGTGGCACACGCCTACAAGGGGCATGACGTCGTCGCCACTCTGGAAGCTGCCGCACGCACGCACGGCCGACCGAAACGCATCAGAGTCGACAACGGACCCGAATTTGTCTCTCGCGATCTCGATCTGTGGGCTTGGCAGCACGGCGTCGTGCTCGACTATTCGCGGCCCGGCAAGCCAACCGACAATGCGTTTGCCGAAGGGTTCAATAGCCGCGTCAGACAGGAATGCCTCAACGCATTTTGGTTCTTGAGCCTCGACGATGCAAGGTGCAAGATCGAGGCGTGGCGGGTCGAATACAATACTGTTCGCCCTCACAGCGCGATCGGCCATGTGCCACCGGCCGAACACGCGCAATCATTGGCTGCAGCCGATGATGAGGAAGCCAAATTTTCTCGCTGCAATTGGTCCAGCGTTGGGGCCAGGCACATTCAACCCAGGACTCTCACCGTGGTTGGAGGGAAGGCGGGGCTCACGTCACTCCGCCTCCTCCCAAGTGTAGAGCACGTGCGGACGCAATCGTCCCTTCACGCGAAGCCGCCGCGGCAACGGAACTCCTGAGTTGTCTGTCATAGTTGCACCAGTGCGATTTCGACTCACGTTGATCATAGCACCACCGCGCCGGAAGCTGCCCTAAATGGCAGCCGGTAGCAAAAGGGGTGCCTCTCGCGCTGCGCTCAACGTGAGCTTGCCTTGCCCGAGCCTCGGTCGAGGCATGGCAATCCGAAGAGACGGCTGCCGAACATTTCGCGTCGTGGAGATGGCCTACACCGCGCCGACTTCTGCCCAGCGTCCGCTATTGGAGTACCGGAGTCGAAGATCCACAAACGGAGCCGCCACAAGGCTCCGGAGATGGCCGCCCGGTACGTGCGTGGTTCCGAGGCATAGACGAACAGCGGGCCTCAAGGGCATCACATGCTGGGCACCGCAGGTTCTCCCCAACTGCCATCAACCCGGTGGTAGAAGACCGGCTCTGGGAGCAAAGTCAGTGGCGTGCGCATCGTCGGACCCTCGGCCGACGGTCGGGGCGCTTTGTGCGGGTGATGCGTGAATTCCAGCGTGAATCCAAAGTCAAAGGGCATGCAACGCGGGCAGATGCTCGCGCACGACGGTTGGCGCGCGGCTTCCCTGCAATGCATCGCTTCCTTAGCCCTCCTTGCTGTAACCGGCTGCGCTACGCCACCAGAACAGATGTCGGTGACCGAGGCGGAGTGGCGCCATGGCTGCAAGGTCCGGCATCGGCATGTCGTGGTGGAAGACGGCGAACTCCTTTGCCGACGTCGCCGAGCCGATGACGACTGAGAACTTCCGCCCTTTTTCGCATTACACACGCGCCCCCTTGCCAAACAGCTCAGGCCTGCGCTCTGAAGGGGCGCTTGTTGGATGGCGCTCGGCCAGACAGCCACAAGCTGCGGGTAAAGCTCGAGGTTATGGGTTGCGCTGCGCAGGGACTTGGAACCAGACCTACCGCCCTAGGCGTTTTTTTACAGGCAGCGGGTTTTGAGGTTCGGCAATGTCGACAGAGACTTTGGCAACGATCATCGCAATGCCAGCGCTGGTCCTGATCGTGGGCGTGCTTTTTTTGGCTCGCGGGGACATTAATCGTCCTGAAGTTGCTCACGTGCAGAGCATTTCAAAATGAAAGCGCGGCGTATGAACGTTTTGGCGGGCTATGCGGGCATCTTCTTGCTGTTCGCCGCTTTTGTTTTCGCAAACGCCTACTTTATGTCGCCGGGGCCGCCTTCTGCACCCCGTGACGCGCAGAGCGTTCCTGTCGATACCGGCGCGAAGAACACCTTCGAACCACGGCTGATGCCATAGCTTTTTGTCCCCTCGAACCATCCTAAAACTCGCCCGCGTAAGCGTGTGCGCGTGTCGTCCGGGAGGGGCGTTGCTGTTAGATCTCGATATTTATGAAGGTCGTGGGCAATAAGCCCGAACTCTTCTCCATCTGTTCGTACCGGCAATGGCGGTTGGTTGCAATTCGCAACGAATTAAACCGTGCAAGTTCGGATACGGTTATGGCCTTTTTCCTATCGATACTTTTTCGCTATTCGCCACGTTCCGTCGCACTGGAGATGCCGTTCCGCATGGCAGCCCGCCAAGCTCCGCTTCCGCCCAGCACACGCGTTGCAGGACACAAGCCCGGCAGCATAGGAATTCTTCGAACGGCATCACCAGACAGCGCTCTTCGCGTCGGTCGTGCACGACGCGATGCGCGCAGTGATGGTCTTCGCCCGATCTGAAGAAGGACATCGGCTTAACGCTCCGCGCCAGGATAGGCCCGGCGCCCTTGCTGCTGCGAAGCACGTCGCACATACCCCAATCATGGCCAGCACAGGGCGCGACGGTTGGCTCCTGCAAAAGGAAATGTGCAGCAACACCGGTCACCAACAAAAATTCATCGGCGCGCAGCCGGTATGATTTCAGCAGCGCCCTCTTGGGCACCGGCCGTGGCGGGACAACACCCAAGATCGCGCCTTTTGTGGGCGGCAACACAAAGCCGGGAAATGCTTCAACTCCCGACACCTCCGGCAACTCCCCCAGTTCGCTTTTGATTGCGTCCAACAGCGCGTCGGACGCCGCCTGCACGGCCGCGCAATGACCAGCGAACTCGTTCATGTCATGCGGGACGGCATTTTCCGATTGGTCGTCGAGGATGGTCACGACGACACCGTCCACCCGCTGAACCACCGCGGCGGCGTACAAGTAGAGCTGCGGATGAATCCTGAAATGCGCCCCGCCCTCCTGCCGTCTGAGCCAAAGCGCGCGGTGCACCGACTTGATCGAGCCCGCTGCAAGGAAGGCACGCGCCCTCGAAACAACGATGTAGTCCGGCGGGCGATCAACCAGATTGTGGTAAGCGAGCAGATCAAAGATTTCGGCCGACTGCTCGACGTAATTCTCCAGCAGGAAGATCTGGATGCCTGCCGTATTGACATCGCCGGGATTGATGAATGCGTTGGCAGGGTCCGTAAAGACGACCATCCATTGTCCCGAGGTCAGGACGGCGCGCGAGACGGCATGACCGCTCTTGGCGTGCGTGCCCACCACATAGTCGCGGAGCTTGGCGATCCATCGCGCCCACTCCGCCGTAACGGGCGATGCCTCGATCGCGCCTCCCGCTTTGCAATGCTCTATCGCAGCGGCAATCAGTGGGATGCGCGTAAACTTTGTTGATTGGCCTTCCGTGGCCGCGGCCGCCTCCGACGCAGCCACCATCGGCTTCGACCAGGCTTTGGCTTCTACGATCAGCTGTGGCGCCCGCCTGTCCGGATTGACGCCGAGATAGTCCAGAAAAAGCGTCGTCTCATCTTTGATGCGCGCCTCCTCGATCATCTCACCGCCGGGCTTCTTCAGCATCCAGCCCAGCGCGATAAGAACATTGTCGATGAATTCTGCTCTGGTCGTGTGCTCAAGTGGATCGCCATGGCTAGCGCCGAGATAGGGCACAGGCGCGCTCGGCCTCATCGCCTCGACGAAGCCTTTGATCAGCTTCTCGAGCGCATCCTTGAATTTTGTCTTTTCCCGGGCCTCGTTCACTGCAGCAGTTCCGGCAGCCGGTAAAGGAGCCGCCGTGCGGCTGGCCAACCCGCTTCCATGAACACATCCAGGCACGCAATCAACTTGCGGCGGCGCTCCTCGTCGGCAAACAGATCACGATGATCGGCAAGAAACCGCCCCACCAGCGCAACCACACGGTCGACGCCAAGCGACTCAAATTGATAGCCATGCGCCAGCCCGGTCCCTAGCAACGTGTGCGCTGTGAGATCGAAGACAAGCGCCGGATCCGCCGGCATGAGAAAGTCGAGAAGTTCGATCAGGTGATGCACCGTGCCGGGCGTACCAGCATCGCCGATGCGCCTGAGGGTGCCAGAAACATCATGCAGGAAGGCGCGCTTTTGCTCGAGCGCGTCGAGACCGCGTTTCTCGTCAGGCGGATGCTTGAATGCGCCCGACGCGAAGTAGAATTGATCCGAGACGTTGTTGAGCAGCTTAGCTGCAAGCGTTCCCCGCTCCTTCGCCGCCTCATCGAGGGCGACACCCGGCTTCCAGCTCTCGAGATATTCTTCAAGTTTGCCGGCAGTAGCATCGACGGCCCATCCGGCAAGCTCCTGCGCGCGCCTGCGGATGGCGACCTCGTGCGGGTCGTTGGTCGCATAGCCAAGTACCAAGGCCTCGCGAATGCCAAAGAACACATGCCCAAGTTCGGCTTCGTGAGCTGCAGGATCACGCAGCCAGGATTGCAAGGCCTGGCGCGCTGCAGACCGGCCGTGCGACACCCACAGCAAGGCCATGATGCCGCCGATCTGCTCGCGCAGGTGCTCCGCTGGCTTGTCCGATTGCCCGGCGAAGCGCTCTGCCAGCCGAAGCGTGAGCCGCTCTACATCCTCAGGTGCATGATGCACGATGCGGCCGAGGAAATAATTGGCGAAGAAGGATACAACGCCGCGATTGCTTTCGCGCTCGACAACCTGCGCCGCAAGATCCCACATTGCAGGCCGCGCTGTCTCCCAAAGCGCAGTCAATCGCTGCGCGATGGAAAGCCGAACGGCTGGATGCGGATCACTGGTGAGCAGTTGCTCAACCAATGGCCGCAATCGATCGAACGTCGCCGTGTCCACGCGCGACAAGTGCATCGCCGCTTCTGCGGCCTCGATCCGTGTCGCTGGCGAGCCCCAGGCAGCAGAGTTTTCGAAGTTCTTCTCGGTGTCCTCGTGCACCTCAGGACTTGCGTGGGTCGCCAACTGCTCAATCAGCTCGGCCAACATCGAAATGATGGCCGGTTGCCCGCGAAGCTGGGCCACTTCCAACCCAGCGACTTTCTCGACGCCGTCTGCCAGAACACCGCCTGCGTAATCGGTGACCGAACCAGCCGCCCCGTCCCGGGTTGCGGTTTCGATGGCCTGCTTCAGCCGTTCGAGATGCATCGCGCCGGCTTGCGCGTCGTAGCTTTTCTGGCCGGCCCCTTGCTCCAGGTTGAGGTCGAATTTTGCTGTCTTGATTGCGCCGAGCAAAGTTGCGTTGGCGGGCGCCTTGAGATCGACGCCATCCTTGCGCAGCCACCACCAATCGTCTGTGGATCCGCGCGTGACCGTGAAATTGGCGGGCCTTTCGTTGGTCACCCCGCCCTTATTGCGTGCCGCGTCTGCAAACCTGCGCGCTTCCTCCGTTGCGAGTTGTTCAAATCCGATCGTGCCGAACAGCCTCTCCAGCGCGTCATTGCGCGTGGATTCAGGATCCGAGGAGCGCGGGAACTCGATCGCGAGCACATCTTCTTCGAATGCCTCGCGCGATTCGGCGCTCTCATGCGGATATCTCGCCGAGATGAAATCGATAGCATCCTTGCCCGTATCGGGAGACGAGATGAAATGGTGCTTGGTCGCATAGGGCCACAGCACCGGTCCAAGGACGTCCGGCCGCGCTACGCCCGCGATGAACAGCCGTGACCAGACGACACCCTGCCGGTTTCGTTCGGCGACCGATTGCGCAAGCTGGATCGCATCATCCGGCCCAGCGGTCTTCAATCGCTTGACGAACGACTTCAGGATCAGCAGCTCATTGTCGCCATGCTCATCGTCTGGGTTCCACGCCCAAATGTTACTCCAGTCTTCGACAAGCGTTGCCTGCCGACCATTCACCTCGAACGTCCAAGTTTCCATCCCCTCGCCAGGCGGATGCTCACGCGCGACAAATCCCGCAATCACATCGAGCAAGGCAATCACGGCATCGTCGGGATGCTCGACAAGAAAGGTCGGGAAGTACTCCTTCAGTTGCCATTGTGCCCCCTGATAGTCCTGGCGGCGATTGCTTGACAGGGGCAGGATTTGGCTATGGCCCATCGACGTTTCGGAGGTGTCCGTTATCTCGGCGGCGAACGACTTGCGATAAATTTCAGCGACAAATTCAGGATCGACCGCCGCAATGGGGTCCAGCTTGCGCGCGAGCCAAGGAACTTCTGCATGCGCGTATTGCTCGAAGCGCTCCGGGATAAATATCATTCGAAGGAGATGGCGCGATGCTGTCACATCAGTCGCATAGGTATCGGCCACGAACCCCACAGCCGATGACCTCAAATTCGCCAGCGAAGGGTTGACGATCGCGTGCGTGAACAAGGCCCGCGCCGCAACCCCCAGTTCGGCGCGTTGCTCAGGCGTTTGCGCACGCTCAACTATCAGGAAGAGGAGCGTGCGAAGCGACCAGACGGCCTTGTCCACATGCTGGCCGAGGCCCGCCGCCAATTCACACCATGCGTCGAGCGACAACGGCCGCTTGTCTTCGATGCGCACTGATAGCGCGCCGACGATGCTCGAAATCGCCGTGACCGCCTTTGTCTGCTTGACGCCCGCTGCGCCAAGCGCTGCGACAAGGCTGGTGAAATCGCCTCGCTGGACCGGCAACTCTCCAGCGGTGCGCGCGGCAACGCTGCGCGCAACGGGATCGCAATCCGCATTTCCGGCAAATTCGACGATCGCATCCCAGAAGGCAGAACGACCGCCACCCGGCGTCGCCCATAGTTCCTGCAGCGCGAACACCAGAGCTGGTCCCAGCAGCAAGCCGAGACCCTTGTCGCGCCGCAAGATCTCCGACGTAGCCTCGACATTCGAGGGATTGAGATAGACCCTGCTTGCCGCGTAATCGAAAAGGATGTGATGCCTGAAGGAGACGAACCGGTTTCCCGAGACCGGGACCAAGACATTCTCCCTCATGACTCCATCAAATGCCTTCGGATCCGGCTTGGCGCTCACAAGTCGCTCCGCACGCAGGGCGCGCGCGACGATCATCTGGCCCACGGCCGCCGCCAAGCACAATTCTGCTCCAGCTCCATGCTTCTCGACGCGATGACGCCAGTACAGCGCGAGCAACTGAACTTGGGAGCCAACCGTCCCAAAATCCTCCGGCTTGATTCCGAGGCTGATCAGATCGGCCAACAAACGCGTGTTGAACGGCACCAGCGCCAATTGCCGTAATCGCTCGCCGCCGCTCGTGATGGCAGTTTCGAGCGCGGGCGCGCGTCGCAGCAATTCCGCTAGCTCGTCCGCCGTCCATGGCGGTATCAGAAGGTGTCTGACATCGGGGAAGCTGGCATCTAAATAGGCGGTCGAGGGCGGAGCGCCCTGAAACAGACGGCGGAATTCATCGCCAAGACGAAGATCGAAGCTTCTGATCGAGGCCACGACACGCCATCGGCGATCTGGAAGAGCCAGCACATCGGCGATGAGCGTCCGAAACACCTTCTCGCTCGCGCCGCCGCGGGTAGCGTCCAGCGCGTCGATGAATAGGTATGTGGGGCCGTCACCCGGCCAATTTCGCAACACCTCGAAGAGCGAGTGGCCAAGTCCCAGCTCGGCGCGCAGTCCTTCCAGTGTTTCGACGGGCAGGCGATCAACGGCCAGCTCCAAGACCTCGTGGCCCTGGTTCTTGAGTTTCGCGGCCGCCGCGCTGACGACCGCGCTTTTTCCTGCGCCGGGCTCTCCTACCAGCAACAAAGACCCATCCGCCGCGGCAGCCATGACGGCTGCCGTGCACTGCCGGTCAATGCGGATCTCTATGCCGCCGACCTTTGTCTCTTCGTATTCCTCCAGATGCTTGCGCGTGCGATCGCTATACGCGCGCAGCGCTTCCACATCCGCGCGGTAGCTCGGCGCGGCGCGAAGCCGGATGCCGTTTGATGCGAGCGTCGTTCGAAAGCCAACGGCATCATTGCCAAGCCGCGCCGCCATCAACCGTTGGCAGTCCTGAATGAGAACAGCGAAAGCCGCACCTGCGGCATTCGCGTCTTCAAGAATTTCGCGCAAGGCCGCCGCAACGACCGCGCGATCAGGCCCGCCGAAATCGAATTGCATCACACTCGTCAGTTGCAGCAGAGCATTCAGCTCCGAAGCATCAGGATCCCGCCCGTCAACGGATTTCCAAGCGGCCGAAAGCAGGTGTATGAACCTGGACAACGCCCGCTCTTGATCTTGCGGCAGCGGCGCCGAGGCCGCGGCCTGCAGGGATGCAAGCGCGGCCGCCAGATCGCGGGTGACGACATCGGAAGATCCTGCGCCTGTCGCAAGGACAAATCTGTCCTTCGCGCGATCAAGCGGGCGATCCCAGCCGCGTTTGCGGTCGCCATTTTTGCTTGCCAACCATTGCCGAACGAATTGATCGGCAACTTTGCCCAACGGGCTCTCAGCATCGCTCGAAAGATTGACCGACGTCTTGGCCTGGAAAAAAACGAACCCGCCAGCATCCGTCTCGACCAGAATATCATCAACCGGCGCCTCCGTTTCGAGGCGCACGACAACAGCGCGGGACGACCCAAGGCGCAAACGCGCATCGAGTTGTCGTTCAGAGATCAGGTCGGCCGCCAACAGCGCCGCAACCTGGGCCTGAAACTCGACACCAGCAGTTGTTGCTTGTCCGCCGCCCCCAGCGGTCGATACGCTCTTGTTCCTAGTTTGCTTTGCAGACGGCACGAGATCGATATCCTGGTTTTTCGTATTAAGTCGACCGCAAACGGAAGCGCGCTGACCAACGGTCGTCAACATCACTAGGAGCGCGGCGTCCACAATGAATGTCGTGCGGTGCACGTGAAGCTATCCAATACAATAATAGCTTATCTGACCTAGCGACGCGATACCTCCGACACCGGACACGTCTGCGCCGTCATGCGCGGCTCGGCATGCCTGTCTCAGCATGTCAGCTCATGGGATAATGCGCAGTCACATCGGGCGCGATGCATAGAAAGCGGACGTCATGCAGGTGGCTGCTGCCGATCAGGCCGCGAACAATTGGACGGCTGCTTCTCCTCCAAGAGCGGACGTGGGCCCATCTTCAGCTCAGGGCCAGGAGCAGACAGGTTTGTCCGCACGCAGCGTGATCCGAAATCACTCACGGCTTCCCTCAACATCCGGCGTCGACGAACTCATCATTGGACAGAGCCGCTCACAAAAGATCTTTTCGTTTCTAGCAGTCCTGATAAAGTGACATGCGCCTTTATTCAGGTGCTTTCTCTTAAGGAGCGGTATTCCATGCGTTTCGCACATGTTCTGATTTCATTCGTTGTCGCTGTAGGGGCGGTGGCTCCTGCCTCTGCAGAACCATTGTGGGGCAAGGGATTTTTGGGCATTCCCAAAAAACTCCCCCAAACACCTTGGAGCCAAGTCCAGACGAGCCCCGTTCATGGCCCGTGCGGAGGAACATGCAGGGATGGCAATGGTCGGCAATGGAACTGCCGGTCAAATGAGGCACCAGTGTTTTACGACGGCGGAGTATGTCGTTGCGAGGTAGAGCAGCGGTGTCGATAGTCTCCTGACGTAGAGTTTGGGGTTATCCAGTAAATTTGGCCCCAGACTCCAACCAAGGTAGGAAAGGGTCATGGCCTGCCTTCTATCAAGGTGCTAACCACTCACTATCTTCGATAGTCGCCAATTGCCCAGCATTCGTATTGCAGGATACGCCCGTCGAATGCCCGGCATGTTATAAATCGTTGCACCCTTTTGCAGCACCAAGAAATGCAGTAGATCACCTGCCGCAAGAGAGTTGTAGTCTTTCGCGGTGGCAGTCGACCCTTTCAACGTTTGCTGTGAATAGGCGGCCCGCACCTCGTAACCTTGTCTTAGCAGCTCAGAAATGAGAAGAGGATCAGCATGAGCAGGGAAAGCAACAAAAGCACTAATAAGTATGTCTGTTGCGCTGTAGATCCGAATGATTTTGGCTAGGAGACTCACGGCGCCAAGACTCCTTCATAGTATATGTTTTTAACTTGGAAACATCGCGCATAATCTACTGCTAGCACCGCACTGGATTAAGTGGCGTCTTCATTCTGAACAGTTCCATTCGAAGAACTTAGTACTTTGGACTCGCCAGAATTACTCGGATATCTAGCGTATATTCCCACCGCCTTCAGTCCATTTGGAACAATCCCTACTGATCCGCTAAAAATAATGCAATCTATGGGTGCGTTCAATACAAAAACTCTATGCGACGTCACACTCCTTTTTCAACACTAACTGATCAACACGACGTCCCGACGTTAGACCATAGCCAGCGATCCGACACCTCGTCTTTGAGACCCTATACATGGGCACGTAAAGGCTAGCCTAGTCTGCCTTGGGTCACCCTCTGCCTTGGACAGTGTGCCGGCCACTCACGCTTTCCACCCAGTAAGCTGCCATTCGGGGAACGCTAGGCGAACGAAAGCGTGATCCCTTAAAGAGCTTCCGTTCGTCAACTGACAGCCTTGGGCCACGAGCGGTCCTGCAGATCTCGCTCCATGTTGCGCTGTACGAATGAGCGAAATCCCACACGCAGAAGACGACGGTTCCGCAGCCTCCTCATGGTTCGAATGTCGGCTTCCGGAATTTAGGTTGTCAGGTTCGGAGCACCCACGAAAGGCAACTCGTGACCCTGGCTGCGTGAAAACGCGCTCCACGCTATGATTCCGTGAGTGAATCGGCGGCGGGGCTGGGCATGAAGCGGTTCATCACAGAGGCAGATCGCGGACAGATAACCTTCCTGCCCGAAAGTCTTGACGACTACATCGACGAGACAAACCCCGTCCGCGCGATTGATGCCTTTGTTTCTCACCTCGATCTCGCGGATCTCGGCTTCGACGTCATGCCTGAGGCAACCGGGCGGCCCGGCTATCATCCCTCGGTGCTCCTGAGGCTTTTCATCTATGGCTACCTCAATCGGGTCGCTTCGAGCCGCGGCCTCGAGCGAGAGGCAGGCCGCAATCTGGAAGTGATCTGGCTACTCAGACGGTTGATCCCAGACGACAAGGTGATCGCCGACTTCCGGAAAGATAACGGCCAAGCCATCAGAAAGGTCTGTGTGAGGTTCGTGGAGTTGTGCCGCCAGATGGGATTGCTCGCAACGGCGAGTGTTGCGATCGATGGATCGAAGTTCAAGGCCGTGAACAACCGCGACAAGAACTTCACACGCAACAAGATCGACCGGCGGCGCGCGCAGCTCGAAGAGAGTGTGCTGCGATATCTGCGGCAGCTGGAAACGGCCGATCGCCAGGAGCCGACGGACGCTTTGGCGACCAAGGCCGCACATCTGAAGGACAAGCGCGCCAAACTCAAGGAGGAGATGGGCAAGCTTGAAGCCCACGAGAAACTGATGCTGGCGTCTCCGGATGCGCAAGTTTCCTTGACCGATCCCGACAGCCGCTCCATGGCGACGAGCGGGCGCGGATCTGGCGTTGTTGGCTACAACGTGCAGGTTGCCGTCGATACGACGCATCATCTGATCGTGACGCACGAAGTGACAAACAGCGGCTCGGATCGCTCACAGCTCTCCGGCATGGCGAAGAAGGCCAAAGAGGTTCTCGGCGTCGACGAACTCGAGGCTGTTGCCGATCGCGGCTACTACCATGGCGAGGAGATCGTCGCGTGCGCCAAGGCCGGCATCACGGTGACGTTGCCGAAGCCGATGACGTCTGGCGCAAAGGCCGAGGGGCGTTTCGGCAAACAGGACTTCGCTTATGTCCCCGCCGAGGACGCCTACCGCTGTCCTGCTGGCGAAAAGCTCACCTACCGCTACAGCTTCGATGAGAAGGGCCAGTCGCTGCGGCGCTATTCGACCAACGCATGCAGCAGCTGCGTTTTGAAGAGCGCCTGCACGACCGGCAAGGTGCGTCGCATCACGCGCGCCGAGGATGAGCACATACTCGAGGCGGTGCAGCGGCGCCTCGACGCCGATCAGACCGCCATGCGGCGGCGGCGCGAGACCGTCGAGCATCCCTTCGGCACGATCAAGGCGCGGATGGGGGCGACACACTTCCTCACGCGCACGATGCCGAAGGTGGCAACCGAGATGGCGTTGGCGGTCTTGGCCTACAACTTCACCCGGGTGTTGAATATCCTCGGTGTGAAGCCGATGATCGCAGCGATGCGGTCGTGAACGGCCAATCACAGGCCAGCGCCGGGCCTACTTGCTCGCTACCATGCCCGTCAGCGTTCTCACGCAACCAAGACCCCTAGCGGTCCTGGGCAGCCGCAGAACACGCGGAATTCGAAATATCGCGGAGCGAGTTCGCCGACTTCAAGATTACTTGGCCAATCACTGCAGCGGTTCTGCCCCCTGCTTCCGAGCAGAATTCGCGACATGACTGTGAAGCGAGAGACTATCAGGACCGCCCCCCCCCCCGCATGATGCTGGCCTGGGTCCGTGGCACGAACGTTGGCAATAGGCGACACGACCGGAAATCAGGAAGCGACCTGTGTTCTCGCACAATTTCCTTGAGGCGCCGTGTACACCATGTCAATCTGCACGGACAGTGTTGTTCGATATTGCGGAGTCCCAGAGTTTAGCTGGGATCAAAAGCCATGCCGATCATTGCGACGACCACGGTTGAGAATCCTGCTTGGGATCTTTCATTCGTTATTAAGCGATTGACGTCGAAAGAAAAGCTGCCCCCTGAGCTTGCGCTTCGCGCGGTCGAAGAGTACAGGAAATTTCTCGTGCTCTGCAAGGAGCTTCCAGCCACCGAGCTGTGTGTCGCGGGGCTGGTTGACGTTGCCTGGCATTCACACATTCTGCACACCAAACGATACGCAGATTTCTGCGCGCGGGAGCTCGGGTACTTCTTGCATCACAGTCCCGTCGCTCAAGGTGATGGACGGCCATCATGCCTTGAGACAATGACATTGGTAGCTGATCGTTTTGGCACCGTGGACAAGCCGATTTGGCAACCCCTCGACGATGACCCCGACTATGCCGCCGCGTGCAGCGTAGACAGTGAAGCAGATTGTGGGAAGCGCGAAGCATAGGTGGCGAAGCATGGCGACAAGCGCGATGCTGGCGGATTTTGAGACGAATCTTCTGCCGGCCGAGCGCTGCATCTTGCAACACAGTCGTTGCGGTACGCAGTGTAAACTGTCATCAAAATTACCATCTGAGCCGGCGCCGGACATAAAGGTGAGGGCAGAGTTTATCCGTTTTCTGATTATGGGCGGAGATGCGTCCACACACGTCCACGAGTTCGGTCTGGACATCAAGGGGGCGTGGATCGTTGGCGACATCAATCTCTCCGGTTGTGTCGCTGAACGGAGATTGTTCCTCGATTGCTGTCATCTTGAAGACGGCTTGACGTTTATCGACGCCTGCCTGAAGACGATTTTTATCGAAGGTTGCTATCTGGCTCGCATCCGCGGGCAGCGGTCAACACTGGAGTCATTTGCAGTCCGATTTGGTTCAACGGTCGCTGAGGCGGTCCGTCTCAGCAATATCACGACAACGGGCTTCCTTTCGTTCCGAGATGCTATATTGCATGCGCCGCACGTTGATCCGTCGGTGCTCCGGGTGTCCCTTGCGCTCGAGACCGCCTCGATCGGAGGCGATCTTTTCCTCAATTGCTGCGCGCATGGACATTTGGCGCTTGAAGGATGTCATGTCGCAAAGGATTTGATCCTGTCGGGCGGCAAATTTTACCCGCCACCCTCTAACGATCATCTGTATGACAAAGTTGGATTTGCAGTTGATCTCAGCCGAATTGTGGTCGGTGGAACACTTTGGCTCGCTCCCAACGTCAAAGTCTGCAAAGATCCTGCTCGGATCTTCGGTGACCTTGATCTGAGAAACGCGAAGGTCGGAGGGTTAGCCGATTGCCGGGAGTCGTTGCCTAGGTACGAGCTTCCAGAGCAGCAGGAAGTGCGACCACGGGTGTGGCTTGATGGTTTCAAATTTGAACACCTAGTTGGTGAGAAGGCAACAGATTTTGCAGTGCGTTCCGCTTGGCTTGAGCAGCAGCCCGCCAGTGCTGATGGAGTTGATTTTCGGCCTCAGCCATTTGAGGAAAGCGTCGCGGCTTTGCGTCGTTCCTCGCATTTCGAAGCCGCGAGATGCATCGGTGAACTACAACAGAAAAGAGCCTATCACTTCTACATGGCGCAGCGGCCAGCGCTGAGGCCGCTCATAGTCCTGCTGATGTGGGCCCACTGGTGGATTCTCGGATTTGGTTACCGTCTGCATCGGTTGGTTTGTGCAATGGCTTTCATGTGGTTGGCATTTGCTTTGATTTACGCCAGCCAACGCCACCACTTCGTCCCGGTGAGTCCGGCAGTGTTACTCAACGAAAAGTTCGAAGGTTGCCGCGAAAAATGGATCACGTGCACGGCGTTGTCGTCGGAGTACGAGCGTTTCAATGCCTTGATTTACTCAGGCGACGTGATGTTGCCGTTTGTCCCGCTGGCGCACGGCAAGAACTGGATGCCGAGCTGGCAATCCTGGTGGCTGAGGGGGCTCGTATTCCTTCAAGGCATACTTGGATGGGCCTGCGGCCTCTACGTTGTTGCACTCGTGACAGGAGCGATCCGCCGCGCTTAGCGGGTGAGCCAGCGCGTGTGGGAGTAAGAAAGTGATGAATCACTTGGCGCGGCTTCCATTCAGAATATCGGGCGCATCAGTCGATCGGGAACACGCGCGAGCACGTCGGCCTCGAACAGAAACTGCATCAGGCTAGCGACCGCTTATGCATTGTACTCGATGCCCATCACCCATCACGCGTCGGCCTGACAGTCGTGCGACAGGTCATGATCCATTTGTATGAACCCTCTCTGTCTTGTTGGGTTGGTCTCATATACGACGTGCTAGAAGGCGAGCACCGTATTTGAACAAATAATTTCGCAACGCTCTTGTCCTACTGAGACGCGTTAGTCTAACATTAAAATGCCGAAAGTGGCCTTGGTGTATTGATGGAGCGACGGAGCTGCGTTTTTGTGCGACTGCGGTCGTTGCAGCGCAAAAAGATCATTACAATGGGAGTAGGAGTATGGCCCATGCCCAATCATTTCTCGTTCGCGCCGGATTGATCACGGCAATGCTCTGCTTATGGCCCCTGCCGAGCAAGGCGGCCACCGGGTGCGCTCCGGGAACCACCTGCATCGGAGTGACGCCTGAGGGGCAGCCCAGCAGCGATCCCGCTCCCAGCATCGCTCAATGTTCAGGCCGGTTCCCGGACTTTATCGTCCCTGCGTCACAACTCAATGCCAAGGGACCATGGTTCAAGCTTGCACAGGCTTACCCTTCTGTTTTGCCTGTCAATGACGCAACTTGGTCCGCGATACAGTTCGACAATGGCGCGGCGGGAGCAAACGCGTATCTGATGGCGCTTCGAACCTACGCGTTCGAAGGTATGATCCCCGCCGATTTCTCGCCACAGGCCAATGCAGTGCGCCAGTGGTACCACATGCCACTTATGAACTTTGGCATTGGACCTGGACGGCGCGAGTCTATGCGCGGATTGACCGGTGAGCGCTCGGTGCGCGGACCGGAGCTTGGTATCAAGCCAGGCGTGACCGTTCGCAACTACGCCGTGGGATTTTACAATGCGCGAGGTGCGCACACGATCGGCCAGGTTTGGAAAGCAAAAAATCCGGACCTCGCAAGCGCGAAATTCCCTGTCGGTGCCATGAGCTTCAAAATTCTTTTTTCCGACGCGAAGCCCAGTGACTTCTCGGGAGAGGATCTTCTCGACGGTGCTCCTCAGTGGCAGATCTCGACCGATGCCGGCGTTGTGCCTGTGCGGTTGCTGCAGATGGATGTAGCGACGGCCGATGACCGTGCGCCTACCGGCTGGGTCTTCGGAACCTTCGCCTATGACAAGTCAGCTCCAGATCCTTCGCCATGGCTTCGCTTGCGGCCTGTAGGCTTGTCTTGGGGAAATGACGAGGGCTATACGCCAGCTGACCAGGCCGCTGGAAAGCCACTCCTTCAATCCACGATCTCGGATCAAATACCGGCTTTTGCAAAGAACCACCTGGGTTGGGCGGGCCGGCCCAACGGCCCAGTGGACAATCCTGCCTCCGGCTGCCTTAGTTGTCATAGCACGGCGGAGTATCCGGTGGTGGCCCCGATGACCTTCACCGGCAATCCCCAATGCAATACGGACCAGAAGAAACTCCATTGGTTCCGTACGTTCGACGGAACAAAGACATTCGGTGCAATAGATGCCAACTGCACTCCAATCACACCGTCCGGCACCGTCTTTCCTCTGGATTTTTCATTGCAGCTCAAGGTGTCGGTGCAGAATGTCCTACAATATAACTCGGTCAATCCCTGCGCGCCTGCCGAACCTGTAGGTACTATTTCTGCTTCGGACTTGGCGAAGGATTTTCAAGACGCGCCACGCGTCGCGCGATGAGCTGCTGAGGCCCTCTGTCGTTACGTGTTTAATTGAGGTGCTACATGTCCGTTGATGTGAAGCAGGTTGCTTATTGCAAGGTTCAGCCGCCCGTCGGTATCGCCCGTGTCGGGGACAGCACAGGCAAGGACGGTTACTTCATTGCTCCTGAGCAGGCAGACGCGCCGTTCGATACTCCGTCCGGTCCGGTGTCGCATGATGCATTTAAGTATCGAGACGCCGAAGGTCGCCTGAAACGCCAGGGTGCGCGCTTTCGCATTTACGCTTATGACGCCAACGATCGGCCGCTCGGCGTGCTCAAGAGCACGGATGCCTCTATCGTGTGGAGTGCCCATCTCGCCAACAAGAAGGCTGCCTGGTTCAGGTTCGACGGGACCCAGTTGGCTCGCGAATTGTTTCGCGGCGCAGAGAATCCAACCGCTTCGAACGGCAATGGACCGAGGCTGCGCAACGAAAAGTTTGGTTCAGTTATACGTTCGGCCGGCGGCCCGCACGGGTTTCAATACAAGTCAACTGCCGAGCGCGCTCTCGCCCTCGAGATTAGTGCAACTCCGCGCTCGGTCAGCGGCGCAGATCGCACGCACGATGCCAAGTCTGGCAAGCCAGAGGACCAGCTCGATTTTACAGGCCTCTTCAAGGGCAAGCAGTCCGTCTATCTGGGCGAACTCGCCACGGACCGCGATGGCAGCCTGATCGTTCTTGGCGGCCGTGGCGTTTCCGCCCCGGTCGCCGACAACGGCAGTCCTGTGTCTGATCCAACCGATGCCTGGATCACGAATTACGCCAATAACGACGATTGGTACGACGACACGAGCGACGGTCCTGTGACGGCAACTGTCCGTCTGCCCGACGGCGGCGATGGCGGCCGCTCTGTGCCGGTTCACGGCGCCTGGGTGATCGTTGCGCCTCCTGACTTTGCCCCCGACACTGAAAACCTCGTTACGCTTTACGACGTGATGGAGGAGGTGGCCTTTGAGACGCGAAGTCTCGTCAACGCCGCGACCCCAAAGCCAATCTCGCCAGGCGAGCTCGATCTCGAGCGCGACATCTGGCCGATTTATCGCCGGGCCGCGGATTATCGTTGGGTCAGCCTCTTGGGGCTACGCGGCCACGGACAAGGGAGACCAGGGGATTTCTTCGCAACTAAGGAGGCCGCATTCGCCACGTTCTCTTCTGCCCTAGCTGGCGAGGGCGAAGCTTTCCGCACTAGATTGATTGAGTTTGTTCGCACCCCAATCTATCAGCGAAGCGACGGCACGAGCGCCTCGCATGCCGAGATCGAGAAAGCCAAAACGAAAGCTAACACGACTTACATGCCGCCGCTGTCGGGAGACGAAGGCGACCGCTCCCCTGGAAATCCGAGCAAATGGCTGTCGATTACCTATCTGCAGGCTGCCCGCCTCCAAGCGTGGCAGACTGGCTCTTTACAGCCTGCTGCCGCGACGGCCAAGACGCCCGGTGCGCTTCCCGACGGATCGCTGCACCCGGATGTCGTCACCCGTAGCGTGCTCGAGCGGTGCAGCGGCGGTGCCTTCTTTCCCGGAATCGAGATAACGTCGATCGCGCGCGATGCCAAGCTCTACGTCGAAGCCTTCCGCTTCGATCACGACCAACTGACCGCCGGCGACATCACCAAATACATGGCCGTACCATGGCAGGCCGACTTCTACGAGTGCCATAACGACTGGTGGCCCGCCCAAAGGCCCGACGACGTCATCCTGGAAGACGATTTTAAGGAAATCTTCGCCGACTTCCAGGCTGAACAGACTGGCGATCTCGCTGGAACGCTCGAACGCGTACTGCTTAATCGTGACGCATGGGAGCGCGGTGTGGGGTCCGCTACACCGAGGCCCTCAACGACCTTCCTTAACGGGCAACTGATGCCGCGGCCCAAGGATGGCTCAACGCTCGATGGCTACGCCGAGCAGTTGGCCTCCAAGTGGTCAGAAACCGTGCTGACGCCTGCGCGGGACGAGCCCGGGGCTTCGCCCTGGCGCACGCAATTCTTGCAGCAGGAGGCCTGCGATCAATCGGCAGGCCGCTTCTTTAAGCCTGTCGTGCCCGAGCCCGAGGCGGTTTTCGAAATGAGTCGCCTCCGGACCGACTATCCCGAGCTGGTCTCCGCATTTTCGCTTCGTAGCCTGCGGGACCTGCGCATGGCCTGGAAGCATGCAGTAAACGCCTCCGGCAGGGCCGTGCTAACGGCGACGCGCCGGTTGAGCGAGGCCTATACGAGCGCCATTCAGGCTGATGTTTCCAAATCGATCAAAGAAATCATAACGCAAAGCAGTGATTACAAGTCTGCTATCGCCACAGCAGATCCGATCGAAACACTGAACACCCGCCTGCTCGATCCGAAGAATACGGCGTCCGAACTAGCCCGGCGCCACCCCGAGGAGATCGAGCAAGGTGGCGAGGTGTATTATCAGTCGGCGTTGCTGGAGCTGCGCGACGCACTTCTCGATATTTTCTATCTGAACTTCTCTGGTACCAACGGTGATAATGCCATGGTGTCGGATTGGAAGCGGCTCGGCGTCGTTGTCGCCCGTACATATACACTAGCCGACGGCAATGCAGTACACGTGAAATACGAGACGGAGCGACCGCGCTACGATGGCATCTCCTATCGTGATGCCTTCTACTATGCCATGAACTTCGAAACGTATCCCGACTTCAAGGATCAGGCGCTGCGCATCACTGAGGACACACTCACCTACGCGCAGCAAGTCATCGACGATATTGGGATTTCAGACAAAAATCATCCAGAGAGCTTTGTGCCTTTTGACGAGACAGTGTTTCGTGCAAAGCTCGACGAAATTTATGCCATTCAAAGACAAAACCTTCAGAATTTCGACCTGTTCCTGAACCTGCGCAACCGAAATAGGGACTCTATCGTGCGCGGGCTTCTTGATCTCGCTCCATTCAATCAATGCGATGGAGCATGGCTGCGGCGCATTTCTGCAGCTGGGCCGGGCGATGAAGTGCGTGCCTTGCTGTTCGAGATCTGGAGCGACGAGATCGGCAACGGCGATCAGACGCTGCATCACGCGACCCTGTACACCTCGCTGCTTCAAAGTCTCGGACTGAGGCTAGAGCCGGTGACTTCGCGCGCCTATGCCAACGATCCTCAAATCCCTGAGTCATCGTACGTAAGCCCGTTATTTGAAATGTGCATCTCCGAGCACACCGATAAGTATTTCCCGGAAATTCTCGGCATGACCCTATTCCTGGAATGGGAGGTGCTCAGCCTAACGACAGGTATTCTCCTATACGACTACCTCGGTATCGACTCGAAATTTTATCGCATGCATGTTGGGATAGACAACGCTACGAACGGCCACGGAGCAAAGGCCCGGGACGCCGTGCTGCTTTATCTCGACACCATCCGCAGCGAAGGCGGCGAAGCGGCCGTCCAAGACACGTGGAAGAGAATTTGGCGTGGGTTCGTTGCCTTCGCCGCTGTCGGCGGCAACCTCTTTGGCAATGATGATGCTATTGCGCGGCGCAGACCAACTCATATTGCAGATCGCCTAGCCGAGATCATGACGCGTAAAGGAAAATATGGTGCGCAGAACCACTCGACACACAAGATCGGAGTTCATCGCATAAACGACCTGTTTGAGCAGCCTGCACTTTTCCAGCGCCTGCTCGCCTCTTCGCGTTGGATCATCAGGGGCGATCCGGGACAAAGTCCGTTCATGAACTATCTGACCACGTTCAGTGGTCCGATGTACAAGATCTTCGATGCAGCGGACCTTGAGACTTGGCGTCAATGGATCATTTGGCTTGGCCAGGAAGGGGACACCCAAAGTGGCAAGCGCTACATCGGCAAAGCCGCAGCCATGGAAGCGCTTGTTCGCGCGCTTAGGAGTTCAGCGGAGGCAGCAAAAGGTCACGAACGCTTCTCGCTGGCGGCGGCGCGCAGCGGCGGGCGGCAGCGTATCGCTGAATTGTTCGCCAACTCCGATCCGCATAAGCTGATGCGGGCGCTAGCTGCCCCAGAGAACGGCTGGGTCGTCAAGGGAGCCCCTCAGGATAGCCCCCTGGTCGCCGACATGGCGCGGGGAGGGCGCCCTATGGGTGAGGCGCTCGACAAGCGCTATCCAGAAATCGACAACAGGATCGGTCGCCAAATCCTGATTGAATGGATCAGGGCGGGTTGCCCTATTCCGGGCGACAAGGCGCCGGCTCCTTCCGATATCGC
>RXJK01000248.1:3412-4865 GCA_003963125.1 Hyphomicrobiales bacterium | reverse complement strand
CGACCTCGAGGATGAGCGGCGCGCGATCGAGGCGGCGGTGCCGGGCGTGAAGTCGATCTACGGCTCGCAGTCGATCGAGGCGAATGAAGAAAACGCCGTCGGCTTCAAGAACGGCAAGTTCCGCCACCTCGCCACCAAGCCGGAGATGTCCGGCGCCGGCAACAATTTCCAGAAGCACTGCCATTGGGCTGTATTCGTCGGCATCGGCTTCAAGTTCCACGATTTCATCCAGGCGGTGCATCGCATCGTGCGATTCGGCCAAAGCCAAGAGTGCCGGATCGACATCATCTATTCGGAGGCCGAGCGCGAGGTGCGCCGCAACCTCGAGGGCAAGTGGGCCGAACACGACCGGATGATGGCGCGCATGGCGGAGATCATCCGCCGCTACGGGCTCGACGGCCTGCCGCTGGACGACGTGCTGCAGCGCTCGATCGGCGTGGCGCGGCGCGAGGAGCGCGGCGACAAGTTCGTGATCGCGCACAACGACGCGGTTCTTGAGGCGCGGCGGACTGCAGACGCCAGCATCGGCGAGATCGTCACCTCGATCCCCTTCTCGAACCACTATGAGTATACCGAGAGCTACAACGATTTCGGCCACACCGACGACAACGCCCATTTCTGGGCGCAGATGGATTTCCTGACGCCGGAACTGCTGCGCATCCTGAAGCCCGGCCGGTTGGCCTGCATCCATGTCAAGGACCGCGTGCTGTTCGGCTCGGTGACCGGCGAAGGCGTGCCGACCGTGTCGCCTTTCCATGCCGAGGCGATCTTCCACTACCTGAAGCACGGTTTTCAGTACATCGGCATGATCACCGTCGTCACCGACGTGGTGAAGGAAAACAACCAGACCTATCGCCTGACCTATTCCGAGATGATGAAGGACGCCACCAAGATGGGCGTCGGCTGTCCGGAATATGTGCTGCTCTTCCGCCGGCCGCAGAGCGATCTTTCGCGCGGCTATGCCGACGAGCCGGTGGTGCATGACAAGCCGCTGGTAATGACGGCCGACGGCGGCACGACCCGCTGGAAGGATGGCGACCGGCGATCGCAGGTGCCGGCGAGCGGCTACACGCTGGCGCGCTGGCAGCTCGATGCGCATGCCTTCTGGCCGTCTTCCGGCGACCGGCTGCTGACAACCGACGAGCTGGTGCGGCTCGGGCCGAAGCCGCTGCGCGAGCTGTTCCAGCGCTCGTTCGAGGGCGCGATCTACGACTTCGAGAAGCATGTGCAATTGGGCGAAGAGCTTGCTGCCCGCGATGCTCTGTCGAAGACCTACATGACGCTCGATCCGCGTTCGGGCGATCCGGGCGTGTGGCACGACGTGGTGCGCATGCGCACGCTGAACGGCGAGCAGGCGTTCCGCAATCTGGAAAAGCATGTCTGCCCGCTGCAGTTCGACATCGTCGACCGGCTGATCGATCGCTACTCCAACGAAGGCGACATCATCTACGAC
>RXJK01000248.1:1262-3361 GCA_003963125.1 Hyphomicrobiales bacterium | reverse complement strand
AGGGGCCAAGCCTCAGAACTCAACCCGACCTATTTCCGCGACGGGTTGCGCTACTGCCAGGAGGCGGAGCGCAAGCGCGCCATCCCGACCATGTTCGACATGCTGGGCCTCGACGACCTGGAGGCGGCGGAGTGAGCGCGCCCGATCCCTCCATCCAGCGGGCCATGAACCGCCTGCGCAAGGCGCTGGAAAAGCGCATGCGCATGGACGATCGCGCCGAAGAGCTCCGCGCCCGGGAAGGCAAGCCGATCCGGCGCGGCCAGCTTGCCGCATATGACACGCGCGCGCTCGGCCGCAAGCTGCGGCCGATGCTGGAATATGATGGGCGCGGCTGGCGGGCGCTGGCCGAGGAGATCGGCGTCACCTCGCCGGACCTGTCGCGCGTTATGGCCGGACAGGACATCGCGGCGCAGAAGGTCTTCGCGATCTGCGACTGGGCCGGGCTCGACGCGCGCGCCTTCTACCGGCCGCCGCTCGGCGCGCCGCCACCGCGCAAGCGCGCCCGCCCGAGCGGGTCGATGTCTCACGTGAAAAGCACTGAAACAGGAATTCGCGCATGAGCAACACGATCGACCACTATGTCGCGCTGATGCGCAACGCCGAGGACGATGCGGCGCGGGCAAACGTGCTTCTGACCGCGCCGGTTTTCACGCTGATGCGCTGGCGAGACGTGTTCGTCTCTTGCTGCCGCCGCGTCCAATTCGGCGAGGGCGAGACCTATCTCGACGCGTTGGCCGACACGCTGTCCAAGGAGCGGCATCGCGGGAACCTCTCCGGCACCATGCCGATGGCCGGCGCAACGGCGACGCTGCTCGGCATTCTGGAAAGGGCGGCAAGATGACCGCGCCCGTCGAAAATCAGATCGAGGGCAAACTCGCCCGCAAGCTGGCGCCGGTCGTGCGCGAGATGCTGCTTGCCGAGATCGAACGGCTGGCGGCGGCCAAGGTGGACAAGCCGCCGAAAGCGGACAAGGCCGATGCCGACATCATGGAGGCTTGCAGGCTGGTGGCGCGCGCCGTCGACCGGCTTGAGCAGGCGAAATACGGGCTCGGCGAAGTGTCCGCGCGCCGGGCGTTGGAGAAGGCCGCGCACGACCTTGGCCGCGCCATGCGCAAGCACGGGCGGATGCCGGCATGAACGCGCATGCGCTTTCCCCCGATGCCGCCAAGCTGAAAGGCATCAAGGTGGCGATCGACGCGCTCGGACCATGCGACTGGACGCGCGCGCATGACGAGAACGGCGCGCTGATCGAGGCGCGCGGCGACTATGGCGAGCGCTACGTGCTTGCCCGCTTCGGCGACCATGCCAGCGTCGACGAGGTGGCCTTCGTCTGCGGCGCGCCGGATACGGTGCGCTTCCTGCTGCGCCTGCTGACGCGCGCTTTCAGCGAAATCCATGAATTGCGCGGCGAGCCGGTGCGCCAGAACAATCCGGCCGGCCAGCCGGCGGCGACGAAGAACTTCGCGACCGAATGCGCGCTCAAATGCCAGGACGCGCGCTTCAAGGTCTATCTCGAAGAGCGGCACGGGCTGGAGCGCCCACTGACCGACGACCGCGCGGCGCAAAAGGTGCGCTCGCTGCTCGGCGTCCAATCACGAAAAGAACTGAACGACGGCGGGGACGCGGCGGAGCGCTGGAAGGCGCTGCGGGCGGACTTCGCCGCATGGCTGAAGGCGGGGAAATAGATGTTGCTGAACCTCGAAACTCGCTTTGCGCAGGCCGACTATCCGCCGCTGATCATGGACAGCTTTGCCGGAGCAGGCGGCGCCTCGACAGGCATCGAAATGGCGCTCGGGCGATCGCCGGACATCGCCATCAACCACAACCCGGTCGCGCTGGCGCTGCATGCGGCGAACCATCCCGACACGTTGCACCTGTCGGAAAACGTCTACAAGGTCGACCCGCTCGACCACCTCGCCGGAAAGCATGTCGGTCTCGCCTGGTTCTCGCCCGACTGCAAGCACTTCTCGAAAGCGAAGGGCGGCAAGCCGGTCGAGCGCAACATACGCGATCTCGCCTGGATCATCCCCGGCTGGGTCGAGCGCATCCAGAACAGCGGCGGCAGCGTCGATGTCGTCATCCTCGAAAATGTCGAGGAG
>RXJK01000248.1:0-1212 GCA_003963125.1 Hyphomicrobiales bacterium | reverse complement strand
CGGATCCGGACAAGCGCGGCGAGACCTTCAAGGCGTGGTGCAAGGCGTTGCGCCGGCTCGGCGGCAAGCTCGAACGGCGAGAGCTGCGCGCCTGTGATTACGGCGCGCCGACGATCCGCAAGCGCCTGTTCGTGATCGTGCGCTTCGACGGGCAAAAGATCGTCTGGCCGAAGCCGACGCATGGCAAGCCGGACGATCCGGACGTCATCGCCGGCCGCAAGAGGCCTTGGCGCACCGCGGCGGAAATCATCGACTGGTCGCTGCCATGCCCTTCGATCTTCGACACGACGGAAGAGGTTTTCGCCAAGCATGGCCTGCGCGCGGTGCGGCCCCTGGCCAACGCCACGATGAGCCGCGTGGCGCGCGGCGTCGACCGCTATGTGCTGAAGGCGAAGCGCCCGTTTCTGGTGAACCTGACGCATGGCGTGCGCCTTGAAGGCCCCGACGAGCCATTCAATACAATCACTGGCGCGCACCGTGGCGAGAAGGCGGTCGTAGCGCCCTCGGTGATCCGCTTCAACACAGGCGCGACCGGCCACGACGCTCGTGAGCCGATGGCGACCGTCACGGCGAACAGCTTCAAGAAAAGGCCGGGCGGCGCAGCGCCCCTCGGCGTCATCGCCCCGGTGCTCACCTATGGCCAGCAAGGCGGCGCAAATCGGAGCGTCGAGGATCCTGCGCATACCATCACGGCCAGCAAGAAGGACCAGAACGCGGTCATCACACCGACGCTTATCCAGATGGGATACGGCGAGCGCGAGGGGCAAGCGCCGCGCGCGCTCGACATCGGCGCACCGCTCGGAACGGTGGTTGCTGGCGGCGTGAAGCATGCCGTCGCGGTGCCGACACTGATCGGTTGCGGCGGCCGTGCCGGACAGAGCCGTCCGCGCGGCGGCGACGAGCCTGCCGCCACGATCACCGCCAAGGCGGATGTCTGCGTGGCTGCCGCCTTCGTCGCGCAGCACAACAACGACAGCCGGCGCGATGGCGGTGTCAATCCGGGCCGCCCGGCCGACGAGCCTGTCTCGACCATCACCGCCAATCCGCAGCAAGGCGTGATCGCGGCGTCGTTGATGACGATGAAGGGCAGCGCGCGTCGCGACGCCGCGATGGATTCGCCGCATCCGACCGTGACATCTGGTGGCGGCAAGGGCGGCGGAACCGCCATAGTCGCGCCGCATCTGATGACGATGCGGAACGCGCAGAAGCCGT
>RXJK01000044.1:15522-20332 GCA_003963125.1 Hyphomicrobiales bacterium | reverse complement strand
CTCGCCACCTCCAATCCGGAAGAGATGGAAGCAGCCCTGCGGTCTGCCTTTGGCGCAGGAGGCTTCGACCTCAAGTCTCCTCCGTCCGCCTACAAGGCCATGGCCAATCTCTGGCACCTGGGCGACGGCGTCGGGCTCGGCTACGTGGAGTGTGACGGGGAGGTCGATATCTCGATGCCGGCGACGGATGCCGTGCGGTTCTATGTCGGTTTCGATGGCCACATAACGCAGCGCACGCCAGCCTGGGAGCACGTCGTCGGGGCAGGCGACATCGGCCTGATTGGCCCCGCCTCGCGCAGCGTCACCAGCTATCACCACGGGGCGCGTCTGCTGGTGCTGCGCTTCGAGCAGGCGCGGCTCCGCGCGGCCTTCAAGTCTCTCACCGGCCGCCACGTTGCAGGCAACATCGAATTTGCGGATCGCTCCGCCATGACGGACCCGCACAGCCGGCACATGCTACGCAGCCTCGTCGGCCTGCTGGCGATGCAGGCCGACCGCCCGCCGTTGCCGGCTTCGAATATGCTCGAGGAAACGCTGGTGCAGACACTGGCCGCGGCACTTCTGACGACCCTGCAGCATAATTGGTCCGGCGCCCTCGAGACGCCCGCCGCGTCGCTGGGGCGCACGCGCATCCGGCAGGCGGAAGCGTTCATCGAGGCGCATTGGAACGAGCCGCTGACCGCGCAACAGATTGCGGCCCATCTGTCCTGCAGCGAGCGCACGCTCTTCAAGAGCTTCCAGGCCGCGCACGGCTTCGGCCCGAACGTCTATCTGCGCAAGGTGCGCCTGGAGCAGGCCCGTCGCCTGCTGTCGGAAGCCGACGGGTGCGTCTCGGTGGCCGACGTCGGGGCCCGGTGCGGTTTCGGCAACCTCGGCCACTTCGCCCGCTACTACCGCCAGGAGTTCGGCATTCTCCCCTCCGCAACGCGCCGCCGCCGCTCGTAGCGTCAGGTGCCGTCTTAGCCTTGCACGGGGCTCAGGCAGCCTGGTCCAGCCGCAGTGCCTTGATGGCGTTCTGCTTGAGGATCAGGTCGTGCACCTCGGGCTTGAAGCCCGCTTCCTTGAAGTCCTTGATCCAGCGGTCCGGCGCAATCAGCGGGAAATCCGAGCCGAACAGCATCTTGTGCTTGAGCTGCCCGTTGGCGCGCTGCACGAGTTCGGCGGGAAAGTACTTCGGGCTCCAGCCTGAGAGATCGATGTAGACGTTGGGCTTGTGCAGGCACACCGACAACGCCTCGTCCTGCCAGGGCCACGACGGATGCGCGATGATCACCGTCATGTCGGGGAAGTCGGCCGCGACGTCGTCGACGTGCATCGGGTTGGAGTACTTGAGCTTCAACCCGCCGCCGCCCGGCATGCCGGTGCCGATGCCCGAATGGCCCGAGTGGAAGATGGCCGGCAGCTTGTACTCGGCGATGAGTTCGTAGAGCTGGTACGCGATCGGGTCGTTCGGGAAGAAGCCCTGCAGGGTGGGGTGGAACTTGAAGCCCTTGATCAGGCCAGCCTTCACGAGATCGCGGGCTTCCCGTACGCCCATCTTGCCCTTGTGCGGGTCGATGGAGGCGAAGGCGATCATCATGTCGGAGTTGGCCGCGGCAGCTTCCGCCACTTCCTCGTTCGGGATGCGCTTGTTGCCGATCAGGAACTCGCTGTCGACCGTGAACATGACGAGGCCGATCTTGCGCTCGCGGTAGTAGGCGACGGTCTCCGCGATGGTCGGGCGCTTGCCCGCCTTGAAGTACTTGTTCGCGGCATCCTCGTAGGGCTGCCAGTTGGCGTCCGCCGGCTGCCGGCAGGAGACTTCGGCGTGGGTGTGCACGTCGATGGCGATCAGCTCGTCGAGCTTCATAGGAATGACCTCCTGCTGGCCGGTGCCGGGCTGGCCCGATCCGATTTGTTGTTGAAGATAACAAAACCCCGAAGCCGCGGCGAGATCAAGTGCGCTGTGACGCGGGCCGAGGCGCGCCGTCAGAGGACGGCGCCCGCACCCTCCGCGAGGCCTGAGCCGCCGTAGAGCCACTGCAGGCTGTCGTAATAGTCATCGGCCGACATGGCGCGCATCATGGTGTTGCGCAGCGCTGCGTGCCCCCCCGCCGGATGGTAGATGTGATCGCCCACGAGGCGGGACTGGATCTGGATGCGCGCCGTCCGGTTCACGCGCTTCAGGCGATAGGCCTCGAAGGCGCGGGCGAAGTCGCCGCCGGCCGCCTCCACCTCGTGGCTGAGGCACACGGCATCCTCCATCGCCATGCACGCGCCCTGCGCCATGTACTGCAGCGTCGGGTGCGCGGCATCGCCCAGCAGCGTGACGCAGCCGTCCGTCCAGTTGAGGATCGGGTCCCGGTCGCACAGCACCCACAGCTTCCAGTCGCGGCCGTACTCGATGATCTTGCGCGGCAGCGCTGCGATGTGGCCGAAGCCCTGCATCACCTCTTCGCGCGCGACGGGCTTGCCGGCGACGGGCTCCGGCGCATCGTTGTGATACGTGACGACGAGATTGAAGGACTTCCACCCGGACAGCGGGTAGTGGACGATGTGGCACTTCGGGCCCGCCCACAGCGTCGCCGCGTTCCAGCGCAGCTCCTCGGGCATCTCCTCCGTCGGGATGACCGAGCGGTAGGTGGTGTGTCCGGTCACGCGCGGCGGGCCGTCGTTGGCGAGCTGCGCGCGCACCTTGGAGAACAGGCCATCGGCGCCGACGAGCGCAGCACCGTCAGCCGTGCTGCCGTCCCGCAGGCGCGCACTGACGCGGCCGGCCGTCTGCGTGTAGCCCACGACCTCGCTCGATGTGCGCAGCTCCACGAGGGGATGCGCGCGGCACGCTTTGAGAAAGACGCGGTGCAGGTCGCCGCGGTGGATCACGGCGTAAGGGTTCTTGAAGCGCGCGCGGAAGGGCTCGTCGAGCGGCACGCGCGCGATCTCCTCCCCGGTCATAGCATCCATCAGCCGTAGGGCATCGACATAGACGGCCATCTTGCGCGCCGCATCGCCGACGCCCAGGTAGTCGAAGGCGTGAAACGCGTTCGGCCCGAGCTGGATGCCGGCGCCGATCTCGCCGAGTTCGGGCGATCGCTCCAGCACGAGGCTCGCGTAGCCCTTCTGCGCGAGGCCCATGGCGGTGGCGAGCCCGCCGATGCCGCCGCCGGCAATGACGATGCGTTTGTCGGTCGACATCGGTGCGTTTCCCTAGGTCTCGGCATCGGGCTGGCGCGCAGGATGCGCGGCGGCGAATGCGGGATGCGCGTCGCAACTCGCGCGGATGCGCTCGATGAGCGCCAAGCCCCGCGTATCGGCGCCGAACCGGTCGGCCGAGAACAGCTGCGGCATGAGGCAGATGTCGGCCAGCGTCGGCGTAGCGCCGAAGCTGAACGCGCCCGAAGTCCCCGCTTGCGCGAGCGTGGCGTCGTAGGCGCCGAGCCCGGTCTCGATCCAGTTCCGGCACCACGCGTCGACACCGGCCTGATCCTGACCCAGCTTCGCGCGCAGGTAGGAAAGCACGCGCAGGTTCTGCAACGGATGGATGTCGCAGGCGATCGACAGCGCCAGCGCCCGCACGTGCGCGCGGTCGGCGGGCGACCGCGGCAGCAGCGGCGGATCCGGTCGCGTCTCCTCCAGCCACTCTATGATGGCCAGCGACTGCGTGAGGACGTGCTGGCCGTCATCCAGCGCGGGCACGAGCCCGTGCGGGTTCAGTTGCAGGAAGCTGGCCTCCCGCTGCGCGCCCTTGCGCAGGTGGATCGGCACGAAATCGGGCCTGACGCCCTTCAGGTTGAAGGCGATGCGGCAGCGATAGGCCGCCGAGGACCGGAAGTATCCATAGAACTGCATGCGGTGATCTCCGCTGCGTGGCGCCGGCCGTCCGAGGTGAAAGGGTTCGGCGCGCTCAGCGCGCGCGCTCCTCGTAGTAGCCGAGCTTCTCTTGCAGCGGCGCATCGTGGATGCGCACGAGGAAGGCGGGCTCGTCGCCGGAAGCCTTGTGCTCCATCGCGGCGAACACGGGCGCCGAGAAGGTATCCTTGGGACCCCAGCTCTGCGTCACGCCATTGATGGTCGACGTGCCCCGCCCGCTGACGCAATGGAACACGGCACTGGAAGATCGCAGCGGCGGACGCAGCGTTTCGCCGGGCCGCAGCATCATGGCGGTGAAGCCCATGGTCGGCAGGCAGCTCTGCCCGGTTTCCGGATTGACGTAGTCGAATTCCACGGCCTCGCCGCCGTTGTGCTCGGCCAGCTGGCGCAGGGCCGCTTCCGTGCGCGCCCAGGGGTAGCGCATCATCGGATAGGCGGCCGGCGCCGGGCGATCGCGGCGGCGCACGGGTGCGAGGCCCGCGGCGCGGTATTCGACCTCGGAGGCATCGGGGCGATTGCGCGGCGCCTGCAGCGGCGCCTCGATCGCGTACGAGCCTTCCAGGTAGACGAACAGCGGCAGGTCGAGCGCATCGAGCCAGATCACGGGCTTCGTGCCGCTGTGCCCGTGATCGTGCCAGCACCCGCCGGGCGTAAGGATAAGGTCGCCTACGTGCATCGGCAGCTTCTCGCCGTCGACCACCGTGAACCCGCCTTCGCCCTCGACGACGATGCGCGCCGCGCTCGGCGTGTGCTTGTGCGCCGGCGCCTTTTCGCCGGGCAGCAGCAGCTGCAGGCCGACGTAGATGGTGGAGGTGGCCTGCATCGACGTGGGGCCGCGGCCCGGATCGATCAGGAACAGCACGCGCCGCTCGGCCTTCTCGACCGGTGTCAGTTCGCCCGCGCGCAGCAGCAGCGACCGCACGTCGCCGTAGCGCCACAGGTGCGAGCGCGTGACGGGTGC
>RXJK01000044.1:0-15472 GCA_003963125.1 Hyphomicrobiales bacterium | reverse complement strand
GGGGTAGGGCATTGCGCATCTGCGGCCAGAGCGGCCCGACACCCGCGCGCGCCATCGCCTCGCGGTAGTCCTGCGGAAGCTCTTCCAGCGTGCCGAGTTGCGCCATGGCCTGTCTCCTCGATCGACGTCGCGTTTACATCCCGCAGCTATGCTGCTGCCTTCATCGAAGGGATCATATAGTAAGCATACTTGTCAATTGCATTCTTATCATGTCTAGTGGGCCCGCGGACAGGATCACGGGGAGGACGCGAGGCTTGGCTTCCATCGAGACACGCGCGCGCCGCGACAGCGAGGTGGAGACGCCCCTCGAGTTCTACGGCATGCCGGGCCATCTCATCCGCCGCATGCACCAGGCTTCGCAGGCGATCTTCGATCGGGCAATGGCGGAAGCCGGGTTCGACATCACGTCCGTGCAGTTCGCTGCGTTGAGCACCATCTCGGCCCGGCCCGGGTTGGATCAGGCGACGCTCGCCGCGGCCATCGCCTTTGACCGCCCGACGACTGGCGGCGTCATCGACCGGCTGGAAGCCAAGGGCCTCGTGCGCCGCAAGGTCTCGGCCGGCGACCGCCGCGCCCGTGAGCTTTACGCGGAGCCCAAGGGCGAAGCCGTGCTGTCCGCCGTGCGCCCCATCGTGCGCAAGGTGCAAAAGCGCATGCTGCAGGGGCTGAACGCGCAGGAGCAGGCCACCCTTCTGCGCCTGCTGTCGAAAGCGCTCGACGAGGTGGGAGAGTCGAGCCGCGCGGCGAGCCCACCGGCGCCGGTGCGCCGCTGAGCTGAAACCCTGCGCCAAGATCGCGCGTCCGTGCTAGAGGCGATGCGCAGGAGGCGCGACGATGACGACCTACAAGCTTCACTACTTCCCGGAATCCGGCAACAGCTACAAGCTCGCGTTGATGCTCACCCTGTGCGGGCAGACGTTCGAGCCCGTGTGGACCGACTTCGGCGGCGGTATCACACGGACGGATGCCTGGCGCGCCGCGGTCAATCCGATGGGCGAGATCCCGGTGCTGGAGGAAGACGGCGTGCGCCTCACACAGACGGCGCCGATCCTTCTCCGCCTGTCGGAGCGCTACGGCCGCTTCGGCGGCGAAACCGCCGAGGAGAAATTCGAGGTGCTGCGCTGGCTGTTCTGGGACAACCACAAGCTCACGGGCTACATGGCGACATATCGTTTCCAGCGCACGTTCATGCCCGCGCCCGATCCCAACGTGCTGACGTTCTTCCGCAAGCGGCTCGACGATTTCCTGTCGATCCTCGATCGCCATCTCGCGGTGCACGACTTTGCCATCGGCGCCCGGCCAACCATCGCGGACATCTCGCTGATGGCCTACCTGTCATTTCCCAACGAGGAGACGGGCTACGATCTATCGGCGGCGCATCCTGCCGTCCACGCGTGGCTCGGGCGCATGGCCGATCTTCCGGGCTGGAAGCACCCTTACGATCTACTGCCCGGCAAGCGCCTGCCGCAATTTCCCTTTCCCCGATCTTGATCGGGATCAAGTTGCCGGACGCGTCTTCCTTCTAAGCAGGAGGTAGGAACCGTCTTGAAGCCGCCTTGGCGCCGAGCCAAGTTAGTCGAGGCACAAGGACGATCGCGAAAAGCCGAGGAAACGCCGCCATGTCGAAGCCCGAGGAGAAGCTGCGCCACGTCCGTCTGGAGTTGGCGCGCGACCATGAATTCCCGGACGGGTCGAGCCGGCACGGCTACGAGTTCGTAGCGCCTCTCGATGACGAGGGCCGCCTCGACCTCGAAGCCTACAAGAAGCTCAAGGACCGCGCCCGCGTGCGCCGCTTCTGGGGCAATGATCCCGTCGAGGTCGGCCACATCCTGCACAAGCGCGGCGGCACCTGGGCCTTCCACTACGATATCCACGGCGACGCCGACCACGACGAGGCGGGCTTCCGCTTCGACACGCACAAGTTCGCGCCGGGCGAGTACGTCTCGCTCAAGGAGCAGGACGGCACGCAGCGCACGTTCCGCGTCGTGAAGGTCGGCCCTCTCGACTGAGCAGGCCGCCCCTCTACGCCGCTCGTCGCATCGGCTCCGGTTGCGACGCACCGCCGAGTTCGAACGTGCCGATCAGCTGCGCGAGCGCCTGCGCGCTTTCGCCGAGCGCATGGCTCGCAGCGGTCGTCTCTTCCACCATCGCCGCGTTCTGCTGCGTCACCTGATCCATCTGGTTGATCGCCGCGTTGACTTCGGCAAGGCCGCTGCTTTGTTCTTCTGCGCCTGCGGCAAGCGCCGAGATGAGCCCGTTGATCTCGGTCACCTGCTCGATGATGCGCTCGAGCGCCTGGCCGGTGGCGGCGACGAGCGAGACCCCGGTCTCGACCTGCGCCGCCGACCCGGCGATGATCGTCTTGATCTCGCGCGCGGCTTCTGCCGAGCGCTGCGCGAGCGAGCGCACTTCCGACGCGACGACGGCGAAGCCGCGACCAGCCTCGCCCGCGCGGGCGGCTTCCACGCCCGCGTTGAGCGCGAGCAGGTTTGTCTGGAAGGCGATCTCGTCGATGACGCCGATGATGCGCGTGATCTGCTGCGACGACGTCTCGATGTCGCCCATGGCTTCGACGGTATCGCGCACAACCTTGCCGGCCTGCTGGGCGCCGTCCTTGGCCGCCGAGACGACGGCGCGGGCGTGCGCCGAGTTGGCGGCGGACTTCTTCACGGTCGCTGTGATCTCGTCGAGCGTCGCAGCCGTCTGCTCGAGGCTTGCGGCCTGCTGCTCGGTGCGGCGGGCGAGATCGTCGGCCGATGTCGAGATCTCGCGCGTGCCGAGATGCACCGTCTGCGTGTCGCGGCCGACCTGCTGCAGGACGGCGTGGAGCTGGGCCAGCGCATCGTTGAAATTCCGTTGCAGTTCGCGATAGGCCTCCGGGATGTCGTCGCGCATGCGGTAGGTCAGGTCCTTGGCGGCGAGCTGCTGCAGCGCGCGTCCGAAGGAGCGCACGACGAGGCTGCGCTCGCTCTCGATGGCCGCCTTCTCGGCGGCGGCGCGGGCCTCCTCCGCGGCAACGCGCTGACGCTCGGCCGCCTGCTGCAGTTCCACATTGCGCAGCGCCGTCGACTTGAACACGCCGAGCGCGCGGGCCATCTGGCCGAGCTCGTCCTGCCGTGCCTCGCCCTCGACGGCCGTGTCGAGCTTACCCTCGGCGAGCCCTTCCATGCTGCGCGCCATGCCGAGGATCGATCGCGACAGCGAGCGGGCGACCGTCAGCGAGATGGCGCCGCACGCGAGCATGACCGCGAAGATGATCGCGCCCTGCCGGCGCACTTCCGCCCAGAAGGCGTGGTCGAGATCGTCGACATAGACGCCCGTTCCGACCACCCACCCCCAGGGCTCGAAGCCGCTGACGAGCGACAGCTTCGGCACCGGCTTGTCGGCGCCCGGACGCGGCCAGGCGTAATCGACGAAGCCGCTGCCGTGCAGCTTCACCGTTTCCGCGAAAGCGACGAACATGAGTTTCCCGTTGGGATCCTTGAACGACCCCATGTCCTTGCCGTTGAGATCCGGCTTGATCGGATGCATCACCATCCGCGGGCCGAGATCGCTGATGAAGAAGTATTCGTTGTCGCCGTAGCGTTGCGCCGCCACCCGCTCCTTCGCCTTCTCCTGCGCGGCCGCTTCCGTCTGCCGGCCGGACTTATACAAGTCGTACTCGGCTTTCACGATCGACATCGCCGTTGCCGTCAGGTTCTGCAACTCGTGCCGGCGATCGTCCCACAGGGACGTCCGGTGATGTACGAGAGTGTAGACCGAGAGGAAGATCTGGCTGAGGATGGCCAGTGCGATGAGGCCGTTGATCCGTGCGACGACCGAGGTGCGGGAAGCGAAGAAGTTTCTCACGTGAGAGGCTCGCTGCTCTTCTTGTTTGGAGTTGAAAACTCAACGCCGGTCTCGACCGCTCCGCCGTCTCCGGGAAACGCTGAAAACTCCGAACGCGGACGGTCAGCCCTGCGCGCTCTTTATTGCGCGCCATCTCTTATCAATTCGCTACGTTGTTCAGTGTCTGAAATATGATAGCGCATTGTTGCAATAATATGCATTTTTAGTACGTATTGGACGGTTTCTGTATAGCTTGCGGCGACGCGGAATTCCCACCGCGACGAGAACCTCGCAGCGTTTCGGACGTGCACCTGCATCCGCGTCGTGCCAATCTGCGCCAGCTTCGAACGACAACTTGGCGGAGACTTCGAGATGCAGGTCAGCATGCAGGGCAAGCGCGTGGTGGTGGCGGGCGGCAGCAAGGGCATCGGGCGCTCCATCGCGCTGGGCTTCGCCGCCGCCGGCGCCTCGGTCTCCATCTGCGCGCGCGGGGCTGCGGCACTCGAGGCCACCCGGCAGGAGATCGCGGCCAAGGGTACCACCGCGCATGCCGCCTCCTGCGATCTTGCGGATAAGAGCGCCATCGACGCCTACATTGCAGCCGCGGCGACGGCCCTCGGTGGCATCGACATCCTCGTCAACAACGCCTCGGGCTTCGGCTCGACGGACGATGAGGCAGGTTGGGCCGCCGGACTCAACATCGACGTCATGGCGACGGTGCGGGCCTCGCACGCGGCGATCCCGCATCTGGAGAAGGCGGGCGGCGGCGTGATCTTGAATATCTCCTCGATCTCCGGCTACGCGGGCAGCACGCGCTCGGCGCCCTATTCGGCCGTGAAGGCGGCCCTGATCAATTACACGATGAGCCAGGCCCTCATGCTGGCGCCGAAGAAGATCCGGGTGAACGCGATCGCGCCGGGCTCCATCGAGTTCCCGGGCGGCATGTGGGAGGATCGCAAGACCAGCAACCTCAGCCTCTACAACGCGATCCTGCGATCGATCCCCTGGGCACGGCTCGGCACGCCCGAGGAAGTAGCAAACGTCGCGGTGTTCCTCTCCTCCGACCTCGCCCGCTGGGTGACGGGCCAGACCGTCGTCGTCGACGGCGGCCAGATGCTGACCTGACGCCCACTGTTTCCACGGGAACAGCCCGTGGCCGCGCCCGCGGTTAGAGTGCTTCGATCGGTCTGAATTCACCGGCCTCGCGCACTGCCTAGGCCGCGGGCTTGAGGAGCCTTGTCCGTGCTCGATCGCATTCGCAATTGGGGTCTCGCGGTTCTCTCCGTCGCGGCAGTGGCACTGGCGCTGAGTCCCATGGCCCGCGCCGACGCGCCGGCGCCGGGACGCTTGAGTGTCGAGGCGCCGGAGGCGAACGACGGCGCCATCACCCTTCGCTGGACCGGACGCGTGGCGAGCCCGATGGCGGCCCAGATCCGCAACGCGTTCCAATCGCAGAGAACCCGCGCAAACCGCGTGGTGCTCAAGATCCATTCCGGCGGCGGCTCGGTCGCTGAAGGCGAGCAGGTGATCGAGGTGCTGCGTGAGATCCGCAAGACGCACGCGCTGGAAACCGTCGTCGAGCAGGGCCAGATGTGCGGCTCCATGTGCGTCTTCATCTACCTGCAGGGCCAGCGCCGCGTCGCGGCCCTGAGCAGCCTGTGGCTGTTCCACGAGGTCTCCCACCACGATCCGAACACCTACAAGATCACGCGGCTCGACCGGCCCGCTTTCGAGCGGCTCGTCGAGAAGTATTATGCCGGCGCCGGCGTCTCCCCGGACTGGACCGAGCGCATGAAGCCGCTCACCGTCGCCTCCGACTACTGGCAGACGGGCGCCGATCTGATGCGTGACAAGTCCGGCATCGTGCACGTCGCCCTCGGCAACCAGCGCGAGCGTCTGATCGCCGATCGGTCGCCTCCGAAGCCCGCCCCCGAAGCCGGCCGCGGCGAACCGCCGGCCAAGCCGGCGCCCCCGCCGGTCACCGCTCCCAAGGCGCCGGCCGAGGAGCCCAAGCAGCCGCCCTCGCGCTACGCCACAATGTTCGAGACGAAAGCCTGCCGCGCCCTCGTCCCGGACCAGCAGATCTACGTTAACGCGCCCTGCAGCTGAGGCCGCCGAAACTTAACGGTCGATCGCGCGTTGCCTGACCTGTATGCTTGACCTGTAGCTGCGTATCAGGCCGGATCACCATGGCGCCCCGTTCCAACTGGAAGGGCTATTTGAAGCTGAGCCTCGTCTCGGCGGCAATTGCCCTCTACCCCGCGACCTCCTCCACCGAGAAGGTCCGCTTTCACATCCTCAACCGCGCGACGGGCAACCGGCTCAGGCGCCAGATGATCGACAGCGTCACCGGCGATGTCGTGGAGAGCGACGAGCAGGTGAAGGGCTTCGCCGTCGGCAAGGACGCCTACGTCACGGTCGAGGACGAGGAACTGGCCAACATCGCGCTCGAAAGTTCGCGCACCATCGACATCGAGAAGTTCGTGCCCAAGGCGACCATCGACGACCGTTACCGCGATACGCCCTATTACATCGCGCCCGAGGACCAGGTCGGCCAGGAAGCCTTCGCCGTGATCCGCGATGCCATGCGTACCCGCAAGGTCGTCGGCATCGCGCGCGTCGTCATGGCCCGTCGCGAGCGCATCATGATGCTGGAGCCGCTGGGCAAGGGCATCATGGGCACGACGCTGCACTACGCCTACGAGATCCGCGGCGAGGAAGGCCCCTTCGAGGAGATCCCCGACCTCAAGCTGCCGACGCAGATGGTGGGGCTCGCCGAGGACATCGTCGACAAGATGACAGGCAAATTCGTGCCCGAAGAGTTCACCGACCGCTATGAGGAGGCGATGGTTGCGCTCATCAGGTCGAAGGAGGCTGGCACACCCGTGAAGGCGCAGAAGCCCGCGGGCCGGCCGACCAACGTCGTCAATCTGCTCGACGCGCTGCGCCGCAGCGTCGAGGGTGCGGGGCGCTCATCGCCGCCGCCTGCGCCTGCGCGGGAGAAGACGAAGTCGCGCGCCCGGCCGGCGGCGCGCCGCAAGGCCAGGGGCTGAGCCATGGCCGGCAAGCGCGCCCCGGGCGCCGACGTGCGCCGGCTGATCGCCTTCGAGCCGGAAATTCATCAGGCCCTGCACCAGCTCTCGCTCGATCGCTCTGCGACCCTGCAGGAGTTGGCGGATGAAGCCTTTCGCGATCTCCTGAAGAAGCATCACCGCCCGGTCGGCATCCGCGAGATGCTGCGCGAAAGCACGCGCATGCTGCCGTCGAATGATGCGGGCCCCGTGCGTAAGGCTCGCGGCAAGGCCCCGCGCTAATAGCCAGGGTCCTGCGGGCCTTCGGCGAGCAAGGCCACGCCCGTCGCGAAGATCAGCGGCGCAAATGTGCTCACCGCTCCTGCCAGCAAGACGCCCGTGCTGACCCAGGGCGAGGGGCTCGAAACGACAAGCGTACGCAGGCCCGCGACGTCCATCGCAATGAAGAGCGCGCAGAACCCGAGCGGGACCGCGATCGCCCACAGCACCTGCCAGGCAAGGTAGCGGACGATCGGATGCGCGGTGCGGAACGGCATGCCCGGCAACGGCAGGCACCCTTGGCAGGTTCCAGCACTAGCGGCGGGAGCTTACAGGCGGGTCTTGTGGAAGATGCGCTCCGGGATGTTGCGTATCACGAACATGATCCAGCGCCAGAACCTGGGCGCATAGACGATGGCACGGCCCTTGGAGGCAGGTTCGGCCACCTTGACGATCACCGCCGCAACGCGCGCGGGCGTCGACCAGAGCGGCCCGCCTCGCCCGGAGATGTGCGCGGTCATCGGCGTATCGACGAAGCCCGGCTTGATCAGAACCGCCCGCGCCCCGGCCTTCGTGAGCCGGTGCGCAAGGCCCTGCAGGAGAATGCCGAGTCCACCCTTCGCCGCGCCGTAGATGAAGTTCGAGGCCCGCCCGCGGTCGCCGGCAACCGAGCCGATGACGACGAGGCTGCCATGGCCCTGCGCCTCGAGCGCGCTGGCCGCCGCAAGGCACCACGCCGCCGCGCTGATGAAGTTGGTGTGGAGCAGTTGAGAGGCCGCCTTGGGGTCGCGTTCGCACGCCTGCTGATCGCCGAGCGTCCCGTAGGCGAGGAGCACGATGTCGAGACGGCCCATCTCCGCTGCCATCCGCGAGATCAGCGCCGCTGCGTCCGCCGTATCGAGATCGGCAGCGTAGGAGGCCGCTTCCGCGCCGAGAACGCGCAAGTTGGCGGCAACGGCTTCGAGGCGATCGGGCTGACGGCCAACGAGCGCAAAGCGGACCGGGCCTCGCCGCGCCCACGCCCGCGCCGCTTCCTCGGCGATCGCAGATCCCGCGCCGAGAATGACGATGCGCTTCGGGGCGTCGCTGCGGGCGGCCATGGTCATGCAACGCGTCTCCAGAAGTCGGATGCGAATCTTGGATCGACGAAGCGGGCGAAGGTGGCCGTCTGCGGGTATCCTGCTGCCCACGTCTCCTTCGGTATGCGCCCGTCCTTGGCCGCATAGAGCCGCCCGCCGGCCTCCCGCACGATACCGTCGAGACGCGACATCAGCGCGAGCGTCTCCGCCCCGCGGTTGGGAAAATCGAGCGCGAGCGTCGCCCCTTCCATGGGGAACGACAGCAGCCCCGGCGAGGGGATCGCACCGCACGTCTTCAGCACCGCGAGCGCCGAGCCCTGTCCCGCCTGCACGATAGCTCCGACGAGCGCCGCGATGGCATCGCGCATGCTGCCCGCGGGAACCACGCATTGGTATTGATAGAAGCCCCGCCGACCATAGAGCCTGTTCCAATCGGCGACCGCATCGAGAGGGTGGAAGAAATCCGCATAGGGCTGGACCTGCGGGCCGCGCTTGCCTTTCTGCACCCGATAGTAAAGGGCATTGAATGCCCGCATCGAGGGACCGCTCAACAGACAGAACGGGACCTCGAACGGCACGGACCGCCGAAACCCCTCGCTATGTGTTTGCAATGAACCTGTGGCACGCCAGTTCGCGCGCGTGAAGATGCCCCGTCCCAGCTTTCGGCCGCGCGCGGCGAAATCGATCCAGGCAACGGTGTGCTCGTGGCTCGCGGTCGATGCCTCGGCAAGCTGCCAGAAGGCCTCGAGGCTGTCGTAGGGGGTGATCTCGACGTCGAGATCGCTGCTGCCGATGCGCTGCAATTGGATCTCGGCCCAGAGGATGACACCCGTCAGTCCGAGACCGCCGATCGTCGCCGCGAAGAGGTTGTCGCCGGGTGAAAGCTCGCGATACCCGTCTGATCGCAGCAACCCGATACGCGTCACGTGCCGTCCGAAGGTACCGGCGACGTGGTGGTTCTTCCCGTGCACGTCGTTGGCGAGGGCACCGCCGAGGGTGACGTGACGCGTCCCCGGTGTCACCGCGGGGAAATACCCCGCCGGCACGGCGAGCCGCATGATCTGGCCCAATGTCACGCCGGCCTCGGCGCGCAGAATACCGGTGTCCCTGTCGAACGCGAGGAAGCGATCGAGCGCGCGCATGTCGATCAGATGGCCGCCCGTATTGAAGATGCTGTCGCCGTAGGAGCGCCGCTGCCCGATGGCGAGCAGGCCGCCCGGCATTTCGGACATCATGGCGTCCGCAATCTCGTCGCGAAACCGCGGCATTGCGACCGTCTGCGGCACGCGCACGACGCGTCCCCACGACACCACGTCGGCTCGGCGCTGGAAGATCATAGCGGCGGCCGCACCATGGCGGCGATGAAGACGGCGCCCATGAGCAGACCGAGCACGAGGCTCGTTCGGTCCTTCAGTGCGAAGGCCACGGGGTCGTCCTTGAGGAGGTCTCGCTGGCCGAGGAGCCAGATGCGGCCCAGGAAAAGGAACAGGATTGCGGGCGCCGCCCACAGAACCTCGGGCGTCCCGTAGAGCCCGCGCGGGAACGCGTCCTCGATGAGGTACAGCACGAAAATCAGGATCGCCCCCTGCATCGAGGCGAGCCCCAGCACGAGCGTGATGGGGCCGTCGGTGCCGAGGTAGCCGCGTCCTTGGAGCGTGGCCAGGCCGCGTTCGGCCATGCGCAGCACCTCCGTATGCCTCTTAGCCAGCGACAGCGACAGAAAAACGAACATGGAGAACACGAGCAGCCACGGCGACACGCGCACACCCGTTATGGCGATGCCGAACCCCAGCCGCATCGTGAACAGCAGCGCGAGCACCAGCACGTCGAGAAGTGGAACGCGCTTCAGGGCAAAGGAATAGGAGAGCGTGATCGCGAGATAAAGCAGTAGAACGGCAAGCGCGGCAGACCCGAGATACAACCCGAGCGCTACTCCGGCAGCCAGCGCGCCGGCGCACAGGAGCCCCGCCCGGCGGATGCTGATCTCGCCGCTCGCCAGCGGCCGCAGCTTTTTCGACCAGTGCTTCCGGTCCTCGGGCAGGTCCCACAGATCGTTGATGATGTAACCCGCAGAGGCGACGAGGCCTAGCGCCAGGAAACCCAGCGCCGCCGTCGCCCAGGCCTCGGAGCTGCCAGCCTTCCCGCCCAGCACGAGAGGCACGAACACGAGCCCGTTCTTGACCCATTGATGCAGCCGCAAAGTCCGGCGCAGGACGTCGAAACCAGCAAAAGACAAACGCATCTAACAAAACGTAATAGGAGATAATCAAATACGAGCCAAATCTAACTCGAGGCATCGGCAAATGCAACCCGAGCGTGCGGCGATGGTCGTATAGCGCACCGTTTCCAAGGTCGCGCACCCGAATCACCCGGCAATTTGCCGATTACGCGGCGCCATCGGGTCAGGCCGCGTGTGCCAAACTATGCCACTGCCGCAACACTTGCGCGTGCAAGGACTTGGGCCTTTTTGCCTGCGCGGCGGGCCTCGGCAGCGAATCTCCGGCTACATCCTGTTCAATTCACCATGTGCACACCATGCGCCGATCGAGTTCGAATGAACCGCACTTCGTCAGAGCGCGGCCTTGCGCGCGGCATGAAACTTGCGAAATAACGTGGCTATCGAAAATACCGTATTCGCCTTGCTTCATGCGCCGACATGTTGCTGCATCTGCCGCAACCCTAGTTATCTAACGTATACAGAAGCAATTTGAAATAAAAGAAATTAAAAAAAATCAAGCATAAAATGACGCATGGGTCCTATATGAAATAAGTCCCGGTTATCAAGATTTGCGTAAGTTTTGCCCGTCACAAGTTACGCTCAGGCCCGAATGGATATTTCTCCGACTGCCGGGCCGCCGGGGGCAAGACATGAAAAGCGAGACTGTTTCCGTATCCGAGTTGACGATCGGAGCGATTGCCGACCTGAGAGCCGCGCTCCTGGCGGCCTTCGAGCAGGGCGATCAGGTGTCCATCGATGTCCAGCCTGAAGCCCGCGCCGATATCGCCGGCGCGCAGCTCATGATCTCGGCCAAAAGCTACGCGGAATTGAAAGGCAAGGCCGTCCGCCTGACGCGGCCTGCCGACGGCAATCTGCGCGACGTCCTCGAGAAGGCCGGGTTCCTCGCCGGCGACGCGGGCGAACGCGCCTTCTGGCTCAATGAAGAGGTGGTTCAATGACGGCGACGATCCTGACTGTCGACGATTCCGCCAGCCTGCGTGTCGCGATCAAGATCGCGCTCACGACCGCCGGCTACGCGGTGGACGAGGCCGGCGATGGTGCGGAAGGCCTGCAGAAGGCCACCGGCGGCAGCTTCGACCTGATCATCACGGACCTCAACATGCCCGTGATGGACGGCCTCACCATGATCGAGAGCATGCGCAAGGTGCCCAAGCTCGCGGGCGTGCCGATCATCTTCCTGACCACCGAATCCGATGCCGGCATGAAGCAGCGCGCCAAGTCCGCCGGCGCCACCGGCTGGGTCACGAAGCCGTTCCAGCCCGACAGTCTCGTCAAGATCGTCAAGAAGGTCCTTGGCAAATGAGCATGACCGCCGATCCCGTCGCAATCTTCCGCACCGAGGCCAACGAACTCCTCGAGCGCATCGAGCAGAGCCTGCTCGACCTGTCCGTGCGCCCGGACGACATGGCCATCCTCAACGACACGTTCCGCAGCCTGCATACGCTGAAGGGCTCCGGCGCGATGTTCGGCTTCGATGCGCTCGCAGCCTTCACGCACCATTGCGAGAACGCCTTCGACCGCATCCGCAAGGGTGAGATCCCGGCCACCGAGGATCTCATCTCGGTCGTACTCTCGGCCAAAGACCATATGCGCGCGCTGATTGAAGGCACGGCGGACTTGGCCCACGGGCAGGACCTGCTGAAGCAACTCGAGCGCGAGGTCGCGAAGGCCTCGGGCGCTGCGGCGCCGGCCGAGAAGGCCGCCGACCCGCGCGTCACCTGGCGCGTCCGCTTCCGCCTGCCCCACAACGCGCTCGTCAACGGCAGCAATCCGCTGGCCCTTCTCGCGGAGATGCGCGAACTCGGTGACGTCACCGTGGTTGCGGACACCTCGGCCATCCCGCCGCTCGACACGATCGCGCCGACGGAGTGCCACCTCGGCTGGACGGTCGAGATCGTCACGGACAAGCCCCGCAGCGCCATCGAGGACGTCTTCATCTTCGTCATCGACGACATGGAGCTCTCGATCGAGCAGGTCGGCGGTGAAACAGCCGCGCCCGCGGCGGACGCTGCGGCGCCCGTCGCTGCCGCAGCGACCGAGAACGCAGCACCCCAGCAGCGCCCCGCAGGCGAACCCGCACCGGCAAATCCGACGGCCGCTACCGCCGCGCCCGCCGGTGAAAGCGTCCGCGTCCCGGCCGAGCGCCTCGACGAGCTCATGGATCGCGTCGGCGAACTCGTCATCGCCCAGTCGCGCCTCAGCCAGATCGCGGCCTCGAGCCTGGATCTGAACCTGCGCGCCGTGTCGGAGGACATCGAGCGCCTTTCCAACGAACTGCGCAATACCATGATGGTCCTGCGCATGGTGCCCGTCGGCACGCTGTTCGGCCGCTTCCGCCGCCTCGTGCACGATCTCTCCCGCGAGACCGGCAAGTCGATCTCGCTCACCACGGAAGGCGAGGCCACCGAGGTCGACAAGACCGTCGTCGAGCGCCTTGCCGATCCGCTGGTGCATCTCGTCCGCAACGCGGTCGATCACGGCCTCGAGACGCCCGAGCAGCGCCAGGCCGCCGGCAAGTCCGAGACCGGCCAGGTGCGTCTCTCGGCCCGCCAGGCCGGCGGCGAGGTCGTCATCTCCATCAGCGACGACGGCCGCGGAATCGACAAGAACCGCGTGCGCGAGAAGGCGGAGAGCCAGGGGCTGATCATGCCGGGCGCGCAGATGAGCGAGCCCGAGATCCTGCAGCTCATCTTCCAGCCCGGTTTCTCGACAGCCGCCCAGATCACGAACCTCTCCGGCCGTGGCGTCGGCATGGACGTGGTGAAGCGCACGGTCGAGGCCCTGCGCGGCTCGATCGACATCAAGACCAACATGGGCCACGGCTCGGACATCTCGCTGCGCATCCCGCTGACGCTCGCCATCATCGACGGCCTGCTCGTCCGCGTCGGCAACGGCCGCTACGTGATCCCGCTGTCGGCCGTCGAGGAATGTCTCGAGCTTTCCGTCGAGGAGGATCTGCGGTCCCGCGGCCGGAGCTTCCTGTCGGTCCGCGACGCGCTGGTGCCCTTCCTGCGCCTGCGCGAGGTCTTCGCCACCGGCACCGAGCCCGATCGCTACCAGAAGGTCGTGGTCGTCTCGACCGGGTCCGAGCGCGTCGGCCTCGTCGTCGATCAGATCATCGGCGACCACCAGACGGTCATCAAGGCGATGTCGAAGCTGCACGAGGACATCGCCATGTTCTCGGGCGCGACCATCCTCGGTGACGGGTCGGTCGCCCTCATTCTCGATGTTCCCCACCTCGTAGCCGTCGGACAGAGCCAGGAGGCGCAGCTGCGCGCTGCAGGATGAGCACCATGACGCCCACCCAGACACAAGCCACATCCGCCCCGACTAGCGGCGAGATCGAAGTCCTCACGTTCGAGATGCAGGACGAGATCTTCGCCCTCGAAGCAACCCTCGTGCGCGAGATCCTCGACATGTCGCCGCTGACCATGGTGCCGGGCGCCCCGCGCTACGCCACCGCCGTCATCAACTTCCGCGGCAAGGTCATCCCGCTGGCCGACCTGCGCATCTCGTTCGGCATGAAGGCGGAAGCGGCCACGATCGAGAGCCGCATCGTCGTCATCGAGACGCCGATTGACGGCACGCCGACGCTCGTGGGCCTGCTGACCGACCGCGTCAACGAGGTGACGACGCTCGATCTCGCCAACAGCGAGCCGCCGCCGTCGATCGGCATGCGCTGGCGGCCCGATTACATCCGCTGCCTCGTCAAGCGCAACGGCCAGTTCGTCATCCTGCCGAACCTCGACAACATCTTCGCTTCGCCGAAGCGGAGCGCCAAACCGCAACTCGTAACCGCTGCGTGAGAGCAAGAAAATACCGGGAGAATGAAGATGCGCCTCACCATTAAAGTAAAACTCGCAGCGGCCTTCTCTCTGATGGTCGTTCTGCTGCTCGCGATCGCGGCCCTCGGCCTCAACAGCCTCGGCCACATGAAGGAGACGGTCTCGGACATCATTTCGGGCCCGGCCAAGCGGCAGGAACTGGGCCTCAACAGCTATGTTGCCATGCTCGAGTCCATTCGGGCGCAGAAGAACCTGCTTCTTTCGAATTCGCACGAAGAGGCCGAGAAGTTCAAGGCGGACGGTGACGCCGCCAACCGCCAGCTGATGGCAGCCATCGAGGAGGCTCTTCAGATCGCCTCCGGCGCACGCCGCCAAGTGTGGCTCGATATCAAGGTGCTTGCCACGAAGTTCGTGGAAAGCGACACGAAGATGGCCAAGCTGCATGCGGCAGGCGCCAAGGATCAGGCGACCGAATTGTCCATGGGCGAGCTGCGCACCGTCGCGCGCGATCTGACCCAGCGCTTCAGGGACGTCGCGTCCTTCAACCAGAAGGCCATGCGGGACGCCGACGAGAAGGCGACCAGCCAATATGGCGACACGCGCACCATGGTCATCTCGATCGCGGCCGTCGCGCTCTTGGCCGCCATTGGCGTCGCGCTTTGGATCGTGCTCGGCATCAGCCGCGGGCTCGGGGCCATTACGCGGGCCGTGCAAGCCGTTGCCATCGGCGATCTCGATCAGCGCATCGAGGTCAAGTCCAACGACGAGATCAAGGACCTGGTCACCACCGTCAACCAGATGACCGGCAACCTCCGCACCACCGCCGGCATCGCCGAGAAGGTGGCCGAAGGTGACCTGACCGTGCAGCCCAAGCCCCTGTCGGAGCAGGATACCCTCGGCATCGCGTTGCAGAGCATGGTCGACCGCCTGCGCGGCGTAGTGGGCGATGCGCTCGCCGCTGCCGACAACGTGTCCTCCGGCAGCCAGCAGCTCTCCTCGGCCTCCGAGCAGGTCTCGCAGGGCGCCACGGAGCAGGCCGCGTCCGCCGAGGAGGCCTCCGCCTCCATGGAGGAGATGGCGGCCAACATCAAGCAGAACGCCGACAACGCGGCCCAGACCGAGAAGATCGCGCGTCAGTCGTCGAAGGACGCCGAGTCGAGCGGCGAAGCCGTCACCCGCGCCGTCAACGCCATGCGCACGATCGCCGAGAAGATCTCGATCGTGCAGGAGATCGCGCGGCAGACCGATCTT
>RXJK01000015.1:3631-3750 GCA_003963125.1 Hyphomicrobiales bacterium | reverse complement strand
CGAGGAAGGTATCGCCTGGGGCTTCTTCAATCGCATCGTCCCGGCGGACAAGCTACAAACCGAAGCGCTCGATTATGCCCGCCGCCTCACCGCCGGGCCTCCCTTCGCGCACATGATGA
>RXJK01000015.1:0-3581 GCA_003963125.1 Hyphomicrobiales bacterium | reverse complement strand
ATGGAGCATGGGGCTCGAGCAGGCCATCGAGGCCGAGGCGCAGGCCCAGGCCATCTGCATGCAGACGCAGGATTTCACCCGCGCCTACGAGGCTTTCGTCGCCAAGCAGAAACCCGTGTTCGAGGGCAACTGATGGCCGACCGCAGCTATCTCTCCTGGCCCTTCTTCGAACCGCGCCACCGCGCGCTGTCCGAAAGCCTCGAGACCTGGGCGGTCTCGGCGCTCGCCCACCTCGATCATGCCGATACCGATGCCGCCTGCCGCATGCTTGTCGCCAAGCTCGGCGAGGCGGGCTTCCTGCGACATGCGACGATCGACCCCGAGAACCCCGCAGCACCGCTCGACGTGCGCAGTCTCTGCCTGATCCGGGAGACGCTCGCGCGCCACGACGCGCTCGCCGATTTCGCCTTCGCCATGCAGGGCCTCGGCACCGGCGCCATTTCGCTCTTCGGCACGCCGGCCCAGCGGCGCGAGTGGCTCCCGCTCGTGCGGGCCGGCCGGGCCATCTCTGCTTTCGCTCTCACCGAGCCGCAGTCGGGCTCCGATGTCGCCAACATCACGCTCGCTGCTACGCGCGATGGCAACGAATTCATCCTCAACGGCGAGAAGACCTGGATCTCCAACGGCGGCATCGCCGACGTCTATTGCGTCTTTGCACGCACCGGCGAGGCGCCTGGCGCCAAGGGCCTCTCCGCCTTCATCGTACCTGCCGGCATCAAAGGCTTCGAGATCGCCGAGCGTCTGGAGACCGGTGCGCCGCATCCGCTCGCGCGCCTGCGCTTTGCCGATGCGCGCATCCCGGCCTCCGCCATGATCGGCACGCCGGGCGCCGGTTTCCGCATCGCCATGAGCGTGCTCGACGTCTTCCGTTCGACCGTCGCGGCAGCTGCCCTCGGTCTCGCGCGGCGCGCACTCGACGAGAGCCTCGACCGCGTCGGCAAGCGGCATCTCTTCGGTGCCCCGCTCTTCGACCTGCAGATGGTGCAAGGCCACCTCGCCGACATGGCGCTCGCCGTCGATGCCGCGGCGCTCCTCGTCTACCGCGCCGCCTGGACCAAGGACAGCGGTGCGCCGCGGGTCAGCCGCGAGGCCGCCATGGCGAAACTGTTCGCCACGGAAGAGGCGCAGAAGGTGATCGACGCGGCCGTGCAGATCCACGGCGGCGACGGCGTTCGCAAAGGCCACATCGTCGAGCGGCTCTATCGCGAGATCAGGGCGCTCAGGATTTACGAAGGAGCCTCAGATGTTCAAAAGGTGGTTATCGCGCGCCAAGCCTTCGGCGAACACGGCGCCGCAGGCTAAGGCGAGCGTGACGCAGCTGCCGCGCAAGGCCTCGCGCGCGCTGGGGCCCACGGCGCACGTAGATACGTTCACGCGCGACAACCTCCCGCTCTTCGAAGCCTGGCCCGACATCTTTCTCGACCGTCCCGAGTTCCAGTATCCCGAGCGCATCAACGCCGCCGTCGAACTCACCGACCGCATGGTGGAGAAGGGCTTCGGCGACCGCACTGCCCTTATCGGCAACGGCCGTCGCCGCACCTACAAGGAACTCGCCGACTGGTCGAGCCGCATCGCCCACGCGCTCGTGACGGACTACGGCGTCATGCCCGGCAACCGCGTGCTGATCCGCTCGGCGAACAATCCGGCGATGGTCGCCTGCTGGCTCGGTGCCACCAAGGCCGGTGCCGTGGTCGTCAACACCATGCCGATGCTGCGGGCAGGCGAACTCACGAAGATCGTCGACAAGGCGCAAGTGACCCTGGCGCTGTGCGATACGCGCCTGATGGACGAACTCGTCGCCTGCTCCAAGACGAGCAAATACCTCACCAAGGTCGTGGGTTTCGACGGCACGGCCAACCACGACGCCGAACTCGACCGCATGGCGCTGTCGAAGCCCGTCCGCTTCGACGCCGTCGAGACCGGCCGCGATGATGTGGCGCTCCTGGGCTTCACCTCCGGCACGACGGGCGAGCCGAAGGCGACCATGCATTTCCACCGCGACATCCTCATCATCGCCGATGGCTACGCCAAGGAAGTGCTGGGCGTCACGCCCGACGACGTCTTCGTCGGCTCGCCGCCGCTCGCATTCACCTTCGGCCTCGGCGGCCTCGCCGTATTCCCGCTTCGCTTCGGCGCGGCCGCGACGCTGCTCGAGAACGCGTCGCCGCCGGAGATGATCAAGATCATCCAGCAGCACAAGGCGACGATCTGCTTCACGGCGCCGACAGCCTATCGCGTCATGCTGAATGCCATGGAGGAGGGCGCCGATCTGTCGAGCCTGCGCGCCGCTGTCTCCGCCGGCGAGACGCTGCCGGCGCCGATCTACGAGGCCTGGATGCAGAAGACGGGCAAGCCCATGCTCGACGGCATCGGCGCGACGGAGATGCTGCACATCTTCATCACCAACCGCTTTTCCGACGCCCGGCCCGGCTGCACCGGCCGGCCCGTCGCGGGCTACGAGGCGAAGATCGTGGGTGAGGACATGCGCGAGCTTCCGCGCGGCGAGATCGGCCGCCTCGCCGTGCGCGGCCCCACCGGCTGCCGCTATCTGGCCGATGCGCGACAGGCGAAATACGTCGAGAACGGCTGGAACCTCACCGGCGACAGCTTCTGGCAGGATGAGGAGGGCTATTTCCACTTCGCCGCCCGCAACGACGACATGATCATCTCTGCCGGCTACAACATCGCGGGGCCCGAGGTCGAGGCCGCCCTTTTGGCGCACGACCTCGTCGCCGAATGTGCCGTCATCGGCGCGGCCGACGAGGGGCGCGGGCAGATTGTCGAGGCCCACGTCGTCCTCGTGCCGGGCGTCGAAGGCAACGAGGCCGTGGTCGAGACGCTGCAGAGCCACGTGAAGGCAGCGATCGCCCCCTACAAATATCCCCGCCGCATCGTCTTCACGGATGCGCTGCCAAAAACGGCGACCGGCAAGATCCAGCGCTTTCAATTGCGCCAGTCACAACAGGCCGCTGCAGCGGCCGCGCCGCAAGGCTGAGGAACAAGGAACCGAACATGCACCGTATCGTCAGGCCCGACGGCTGGCCGCAAGGCAAAGGATACGCGGACGGCATTCTCACCGAGGATGGCCATCTGTTCGTCGGCGGCCAGGTCGGCTGGACGCCCGAGCACGTCTTCGTCTCGAACGATTTCGTGGCGCAGATGGAGCAGGCCCTGAAGAACATCGTGGCGATCGTCGAGGCCGCCGGCGGCAAGGCGGAGCACATCGTTCGCCTCACCTGGTACGTGATCGACAAGCGCGAATACGTCGCCCGCCAGCGCGAGGTCGGTGAAGCCTACCGCCGCGTGCTTGGGCGCCACTTCCCCGCCATGGCCATGGTCGTCGTCGCCGGCCTCGTCGAGGACGCCGCTCTCGTCGAGATCGAAGCCACCGCCGTCATCCCGAAGACTTGAGGCTATTCAGAATTTGTTAGGGCCAAGCCCTTTTTTGCGTTCCCGGCCGAGCGAAGCGAGAGTCGGGATCTTTCCCCGTGGAAGTCACATTCAACGCTGCAAGGTCCCTGTCAGTCGAAGTTGTGGGATGATGAAGGCGGGCAGGAGCCCGCAAGGTCCCCGGTGACAAG
>RXJK01000126.1:18502-20480 GCA_003963125.1 Hyphomicrobiales bacterium | reverse complement strand
ACGTAACTCTGGCCGGCGAGCTTGTGCTGAGGCCGTGAGAAGACACCCTTGATACGGTCGAGATCGTAGCGGGCGGAGAAGTTGTCGTCGGCGACGAGCGCCTTGCCCTTCACGTCCGGGCCGATGCCCTTGTGGCACTTGAGAACGAGCGGCATCAGACGATCCTTCCTGCGCAGGCGCTGGCGACGCAGTTTTCCATGCTGGCGAGCGACGGGCTGTAGCCGTAGCCGGCGATGATGTTAACGAGCTTGGCCGAGTTGGTGAGGAGGCGCTTCCAGCCGTTGGCCTCGGCCATTTCGCGCGCGTAGCTCTGATAGAAGCAGACGCCGGCTGCGACGACGCCGCCTGCATCCTCGATGCGGCGCGTCAGCCCCATGCGGTCGGCGGCGAACTTGTTCTCGGGCGAGGTCGTGACGATGAGGCTGGTGGTCTTGGCGATCGTGCGGCCGTCGAGAAGGCCCGCCAATTGCTCGAGTTCGATCAGGGAGAGCTGCGGGGCCGCGAAGACGACGACGTCGACCTTGTCGCCCTTGGCTGCGAAGCCCTCGAAGAAGCGCGCGTAGTCGGCGGCTCCGATCGTCTCGGCTGCCGGAACGGGTGCGCCACCGAACGCGGCTTCGAGCGTCGGGGCTTCGGGCGTGACGCCCGGCATGTGGAACATAGCCACGGAGCCGAAGCTTGCGAGCGCGGCGCCGAAATGCTTGAGGGCGTCGGAGTTCGGCGCCTCCGTCACGCCGGAGATGACGGGGACGCCCCAATAGCTGTTGGTGGCGCGGCCGACGATGCCACCGAGCGCGCCCCATTCGGCGAGGTCCTTGGGTTGCGACGTCAGCGTGAAATGCCGTGTGCCGACGCGATGCTTGTCGAGGTGGAAACCGTAGCGCGGGGTGCGGCCCGTCAAGCCAGCGGCGAGTGCCGAAGGCCCACCTTCGAAGTTGCTGCGGGCGCCCTGCACCCCGTTGGTGTAGATGACGACGCCGGTGTCGCCCATGGCGAGATGCTCGCCCCGGACGGGCGGCAGAACCGTCTGGTAGTTGATGCAGGTGTTGGTCATCAGCACGCCGAGCGCTTCGAACGCCGCAATGGCGCGTGTTTCCAGGTCCGCCATCCAGTCGGCCTGGCGCAGGCGCTTGTAGCTCTCGATATCAAGGCCGCGCGGATCGGTGATGGTCGGGATGCGGACGCGGCGCTCGTCCTTCGGGAGCGCGGCAAGGCTCTCGAGCCACGCGACGCCGCTTTCGCCCAGGCTCTCGGTATCGGCCATGATGTGGGCTTGGCCGACGGGCACGAAATCTTCCGCGTCGAAGAACTGACCGACGGCGATCTGGTGTTCGATCGCCCACTTGCGTGCCGGGCCGAACGCGCCGTCGCGCATTGCCTGTTCTTCAGCTGTGAGCCGCATACTGCGCTTGTCTCCATCGGGTTCCCGGTGAAGCCATCACTAGTCGAGACGAGGGTCGAGGGAAACTTGCGAAATTCTGAGATTCCGCGCGCCGTCATCGTCCGTGCAGCGCCTTTCCCGAACCCAGCCGCTTCTCCATGCGGAGCGGCGTAGGCTATGTAAAGGTGCAGCAGGAAGCAGAAGGAGACGCCATGAGCGCGAACCAGAAGATGTACGTCGAGCGCGATGGGCACGTCGGCACGCTCGTCTTCAACAATCCCGAGCGCCACAACGCGGTGTCGTTCGACATGTGGGACGCGGGACATCGTCTTCTGCAAGAGCTCGCAGCGGATGCGTCGATCCGGGTGGTGGTCCTCACGGGAGCCGGGGGCAAGGCGTTCGTGTCGGGCGCCGACATTTCCAAGTTCGAGACGGAACGGGGCAACGCGGAGGCCGTGGCGCGCTATGGCGAGACGGTCGAAGCGATCTCCGCGCTGATCTACAACTTCCCCAAGCCGACGATCGCGAAGATCCGCGGCTACTGCATCGGCGGCGGGCTGGGGCTCGCCATCAACTGCGACTATCGGGTGTGCACGC
>RXJK01000126.1:0-18395 GCA_003963125.1 Hyphomicrobiales bacterium | reverse complement strand
TTCTACACGGCGCGGCAGCTGGATGCGGCCGAGGCGAAGGAGTTCGGGCTGGTGTCGAAGGTGGTGCCGGACGGCGAACTCGACGCGTACGTCAAATCCTACGCGGACATGATTGCGGCCAACGCACCGCTGACAGTCGCGGCCGTCAAGCACATCACGAACCAAGCCCTGAAGCCGGAGAGCGAGCGCGATCTCGCAAGTTGCGCGGCCAAGATCGAACTGTGCTTCCGGAGCGAGGACTACGAAGAAGGCCGTCGTGCCTTCATGGAAAAGCGCAAGCCGCAGTTCAGGGGGCGGTGAGTTCAAGTGTCATCCCGGAATGCGCGCGAGTGCATATCCGGGACCCAGGGCGACATCTTTGGCCCCTGGATCCCGGCGCTCCGCTTCGCTTCGGCCGGGATGACAATGCGGGTCAGCGCATGCCAATCTTGGCGCCTTTGAAGAGGTTCGGCACTTCGCGCGGGTTCGATCGCCAGTACTGGACGGGGGCTTCGAGGGTTGCGCCGAGCTTGGCCGCGGCGTGCCAGGGCCAGCGCGGATCGTAAAGCATGCCGCGGGCGAGGCACACGGCGTCGGCCTCGCCGTTGGCGATGATGGCTTCGGCCTGCTCCGGCTCCGTGATCAGGCCGACCGCGATGACGGGGACGCGCACGGCCTGTTTGATCTCGTGCGCGAAGCCGACCTGATAATTGGGCCCGAGCTTGATCGCCTGCTTGGTCGACACGCCACCGCTCGAGACGTGGATGGCCGCGCACCCTTCGGCCTCCAGCGCCTTGGCGAACGCGATGGTGCTCGGCACATCCCAGCCACCATCCACCCAGTCCGTCGCGGACACGCGGATCCACACCGGACGGTTCTTGGGATAGGCGGTCCGCACCGCGCGGAACACTTCCAGCGGGAAGCGCATGCGGTTTTCGAGGCTACCACCGTAGTGATCCGTCCGCGCATTCGAGATGGGCGAGAGGAACTGGTGCAGGAGATAGCCGTGGGCCGCATGCAGCTCGATGCCGTCGAGGCCGAGGCGCTCGGAGCGCAAGGCCGCGTCGACGAACCCCTGCTTCACGCGTTCGAGCCCGGCAGCGTCGAGCGCATGCGGCGCATCTTCGTGCTCGCCATGCGGCAGGGGCGAGGGCGCGACGGCCTGGTAGGAGCGCGGATCCGACGTCTTCAGCTGCTGGCCGCCGTTCCAGGGTTCCGCGCTCGAGGCCTTGCGGCCGGCGTGGGCCAGCTGGATGACGAGCGGGATCGGAGAATATCTGCGGATGGCGTTCACGACCGGGCGGAGCGCTGCTTCCGTGGCATCGTCGTAGAGCCCGAGATCGCTCGGCGTGATGCGCCCCTCGGGCGTCACCGCCGTCGCCTCGATGATGAGAAGGCCCGCGCCCGAGAGCGCCAAGCTGCCCAGATGGATCATATGCCAGTCGGTCGCGCGACCTTCTTCCGCCGAATACTGGCACATCGGCCCGATGACGATGCGGTTCTTGAGTTCAAGTGAGCCCAGCCGCAGAGGCTCGAAGAGTTTCGCCATTGCCGTGTCCTAAGGTGAAGAGAAACGAATTAGCGCGCGGGGCCTGTCTCGATCGGGAGCGAGGTGTCGGCGCCCCACTCGGTCCACGAGCCATCATAGACCGCTGCATCCGGGCGGCCCAGGAGCGCGAGCGCGAAGGCGACGACGCCCGCCGTCACGCCCGAACCGCAGGAGGCCACGACCGGCTTGTCGATGTCGACGCCGGCATCGGCGAACACCTTCTTGAGGCCATCCAGCGATTTCAGCGTGCCATCGGGGTTGAGCAGCGTGGTGAAAGGCACGTTGCGGGAAGTCGGAATGTGGCCGGAGCGCAGGCCCGCGCGGGGCTCGGGAACACTGCCCTCGAAGCGCGCAGCGGCGCGGGCGTCGATGATCTGCGTGGTCGGGCTGCCGATGAGCGCCTTCACTTCGTCCGCGTTGCGCACGAGATCGGCGTGGAAGCGGGCCGTGAAGTGGCGAGAGCTGCGCGGCGGTGGCGTGCCGTCTTCGAGCGGGCGGCTTTCGGCCTTCCATTTCTTGAGGCCGCCATTGAGCACGGCGACGTCGTCGTGCCCCATGATGCGGAACATCCACCAGACGCGGGCTGCGGAATAGAGGCCTTCGCTGTCATAGACGACGACGCGCATGCCGTCGCCGATGCCCATAGCCTTCATGCGGCTCGCGAACTTTGCCGCACTCGGCAGCATGTGGGGGAGCGAGGACGTCTCGTCGGCGATGTCGTTGATGTCGAAGTAGAGCGCGCCGGGGATGTGGGCTTCGAGGTATTCGGCCTTCGCATCCCGCTTGGCGGTCGGAAGATGCATGGAGCCGTCGAGAACGACGAGGCCCGGGGCGTCCAATCGCGCGGCGAGCCACTCGGTCTCGACCAGCCACTTGCTCTCCATCTTCATCCTCCCTTCGCTCAGACGAACGCGACGCGGATGCGCCGGTTGAGCTTGCCTTTCTTCTCGATCTTGGTGACGGCGACCTTGCCGATCTCTCCCGTGCTGCGCACGTGCGTGCCGCCGCAGGGCTGGAGATCGACCTCGGCATTCTTACCGATCGCGACGAGCCGCACATGGCCCGAGCCCATCGGCGGTTTCACCGCCATGGTGCGCACGAGGCCCGGATTGGCTTCAAGCTCAGCATCGGTGATGGTGCGTTCGCTGACGGGATGATCCGCAGCAATGAGGCCGTTGAGGGCTTGCGTCAGCGCGTCCTTGTCGACGCTGGAAGCATCCTCGATGTCGAAATCGAGCCGGCCCTCGGTCTCGCCGACCTGGCCGCCGGTGACGGGGAATTTCACCAGCGCGCACAGGAGGTGCAGGCCGGTGTGCATGCGCATGAGCTTGTGGCGCGCGTCCCAGTCGAGGACCGCGGTGACTGTGTCGCCAGGGGCGGGCCGGTTCGCTTCCGCCGCCGGCACGTGCACGATGGACTTGTCAGGACCATAGACAGTGGTCGCGATCTCGCACGTGGTGCCGTCGGCGAGGACCAGCTTGCCCTTGTCACCGGGCTGGCCGCCGGCAGCCGCATAGAACACCGTGCGGTCGAGCACGATGCCGCCGTCGGGTGTCAACGACACGACTTGGGCAGGGCACTCGCGCGCATAGGCATCCTGGCGGAAGACGAGATCGGTCACGGGATCAGGCCTTGTCCGGATTGACGAACACGCTCGGCAGGGGCGCCGCGGGATGGTCCAGCCAATCCGGGACGGGCAGGTTCTTCGAGCGTAGGAACGCCGGATCGTAGAGCTTCGACTGGTAACGGGTGCCGTAGTCGCAGAGGATCGTCACGATGGTGTGGCCGGGGCCCAGATCCTTGGCGAGCCGGATGGCACCGGCGACATTGACGCCCGACGAGCCACCAAGGCACAGGCCCTCGTCCTTCAGGAGGTCGAAGCAGATCGGCACGGATTCGCTGTCGGGGATCAGGTAGGCGCGATCGACCACGACACCCTCAAGGTTCTTGGTGATGCGGCCCTGGCCGATACCCTCCGTGATGGAGCTGCCTTCGGATTTGAGCGTGCCCGCCGTGTAGTAGCTGTAGAGCGCGGCGCCGGGCACGTCGGCCAGCGCGATCTGGATATCCTTGCGCTTGGCCTTCAGGCCCATCGAGATGCCGCCGAGGGTGCCGCCGGAGCCGACCGCGCAGACGAAACCATCGACCTTGCCGTCGGTCTGGGCCCAGATCTCTTCCGCCGTGCCCCGGATGTGGCCCTCGCGGTTAGCGACGTTGTCGAACTGGTTGGCCCAGATGGCGCCGTTGGGCGCGGTCCGGGCGATCTCGGCCGCGAGGCGCTCGGAATAATGCACGTACTGGTTGGGGTTCTTGTAGGGGACGGCCGGCACGAGCACGAGGTCGGCGCCGAGGAGGCGGAGGGCGTCCTTCTTCTCCTGGCTCTGGGTCTCCGGCATGACGATGACGGTGCGGAAGCCCATGGCATTGCCGATCACGGCGAGGCCGATGCCGGTGTTGCCGGCCGTGCCTTCGACGATGACTCCACCGGGGCGCAATGTGCCGCGCCTGACCGCATCCTCGATGATGGCCAGCGCCGCCCGGTCCTTTACCGACTGGCCGGGGTTCATGAACTCGGCCTTGCCGAGGATGGTGCAGCCGGTCGCTTCGGACGCCTTTTCGAGCTTTATCAGGGGCGTATTCCCGACGGCGAACGGCACGCCTTTGGCGAATTGCATGGGGGATGGCTTTCCCGGCGCTGGTAGCGCCCGTTGTGGTCCCTTGGACGTGTCGCAACCTACGCGTGGACCCTTGGGGCGGCAAGACGGGCGGCAGGGCCGCAGGTTGCGCCGCACGGGTGCAACGCGGCCTGCGGCATTTCTGGATTGATTTCAGCCCGGCGCCGCCGATATATGTGCGCCCAACTCTTCGCCAAACCGCCCGTTGCCACGCGCCCACGCGCCTTTCTGGCGCAGGACCGGTGCAAGGTCCGTCGCAGGTTGCCGGCGGGCCGAAATCCAGGGAGGCTCAACGGCTTCCGGGTACGGTTGCGGGCGGGACCGAAGACGACGGCCGGCTGGGCGGGCGTGGCGGAATTGGTAGACGCACTGGATTTAGGTTCCAGCGGCGCAAGCCATGGGGGTTCGAGTCCCTCCGTCCGCACCAATCGGCGAAGGACATGTTCAATTTCAACTCCGCAAACGAGATGTTCGCGAGCGGGATGCAGAGGCGTCGAAATGCAGGTCACGGAAACTCTCGTTGAAGGCTTGAAGCGCGAGCTCAAGGTCATCATTCCGCAGGGCGAACTCGGAAAGCGCTTCGATTCCCGTCTCGACGAGGTGAAGGACCAGGTCCAGCTCAAGGGCTTCCGCAAGGGCAAGGTGCCGCTCGCGCACCTCAAGAAGCTCTACGGCCGCTCGCTGATGGCCGAGGTGCTGGAGCAGACGCTCAACGAGACCAGCCAGAAGGCCGTGACCGAGCGCAAGGAGCGCCCGGCGACCCGTCCCGATATTCAGCTCTCGGAAGACAAGGACGAGATCGAGCGCATCCTGACGGGGCAGCAGGATCTCGCCTTCACGATGAAGTACGAGGCGCTGCCGGAGATCGTCATCACCGACCTTTCGGCGCTGAAGCTCGAACAGGAAGTGGCGGACGTGGCGCCTGAGGCCGTCGAGAAGGCGCTCGGCGAGTTGCTCGACAACGGCACCACATATGACGTGCAGAACGACAAGGCCGGCGCCGATGGCGATCGTCTGACGATCGATTTCGTCGGCAGCATCAACGGTGTCGAGTTCGAGGGCGGCAAGGGCGAGGGCGTCGAGCTGGTGCTCGGCAAGTCGCGCTTCATCCCGGGCTTTGCGGAAGGGCTCGTGGGCGCGAAGGCCGGTGAGGCGCGCAACGTCACCGCCAAGTTCCCCGAGGATTACCCCGAGCAATCACTCGCCGGCAAAGACGCTGTGTTCGCGGTGACGGTGAAGGAAGTGGCCGCGCCGAAGCGGCCCGAAGCCAACGACGACTTCGCCAAGACGCTCGGCGTCGAAGGCATCGAGAAGCTGAAAGAGCTGATCAAGGGGCGCATCGCGAGCGAATACGCGACGGTCTCGCGCAACAAGATCAAGCGGCACGTGCTCGACGCGCTCGACAAGGCGCACGATTTCGCGTTGCCGTCGTCCCTCGTCGATGGGGAGTTCCAGGGTCTGTGGAACCAGGTGACGAAGGGGCTCGAGCAGCAGGGCAAGACCTTCGCGGACGAAGGCCGCAAGGAGGAAGAGGTGCGTGACGAGTACCGCAAGATTGCGGAGCGTCGCGTGCGGCTCGGCCTGCTCGTCGGCGAGATCGGCCAGAAGAACAGCATCGACGTGAGCCAGGACGAGCTGCGCCAGGCGCTGATGGAGCAGGCGCGCCGCTATCCGGGGCAGGAAAAGTTCGTCTACGAGTACTACCAGAAGAACCCGCAGGCGATCATGGAGCTCAGGGCGCCGATCTTCGAGGACAAGGTGATCGACCACATCCTCTCGCACGCCAAGCCCACCGAGAAGAAGGTGAGCGTGGAAGAGCTGATGAAGCCCGTCGAGGGCGATGACGTGGCGCACGTGCTGCACGGCGGCCACCACCACGATCACGATCATGACCACGATCACGGGCATCATCACCATGATCATGGCCACCACCATCATGGGCATGATCACGACCACCATCATCACGACCATGATCACAGCCACGATCACGGGCACGACCACGGCCATGGGCACGACCACGATCACAAGCGCTGAGAGGCGCGCCGACCGGCACGCTTGAAGTTGGTCGCGTTAAACCCCACTCTTTGGCGTGGGTGAATCAATCGCTTTTCCGGGCCGCAGGGTCCGCCGACCGCAAGGGGACCAGCATGTCCGATCACGTCTCGCAGATCACCAGCACCTTCTGGCCGATGGTCGTCGAGCAGAGCCATCGGGGCAGCCAGGGCTACGACCTCCCGTCGCGCCTGCTCAAGGAGCGCATCATCTTCGTGACGGGGCCGGTGGAAGACCACATGGCAGCGTCGATCTGCATGCAGCTGCTGTACTGCGAGAGCGACAACCCGAAGAAAGAAATCTCCATGTACATCAACTCGCCGGGCGGGGTGGTGACGGCGGGCATGGCGATCTACGACACCATGCAGTTCATCAAGTCGCCGGTGGCGACCCTGTGCATCGGACAGGCGGCCTCCATGGGATCGCTGCTGCTGGCGGCCGGCGAGCCTGGTATGCGCTACGCGCTGCCCAACGCCCGCATCATGGTGCATCAGCCGTCTGGTGGTTTCTCGGGCCAGGCGAGCGACATCGAGCGCCACGCCGAGGACATCATCAAGATGAAACGGCGCCTGAACGAAGTATACGTCAAGCACACGGGCAAACCGTACGAGCTCATTGAAAAGACGCTCGATCGTGACTACTTCATGACGGCAGACCAGGCTTGCGAGTTCGGCATCATCGACAAGGTGATTACCAGCCGCGATGATGCGGAAGCTTTGCTGACGCCTGCCAAGCCGGTTCAGGGCTGAACTGCCAAGCCTCTGACACTGCTGGTGATTTCGGGCGGACAGAGCACGCCCGAACCGCGCCCTCTACAACCGATGGATCCCGAGCACGCCGGGACCGTTGCAAATGTCTCGTGCGCCAAAAGCCTGCGCTAACGCTGCCTGGAGGCAGGCGTGAGCCTTACGGGATGCGGGGAGCGGCATTAATCCAATCTTGATCTCGCCGCACCTAGCATGCTCAGATTGACTCCCGGGATTCCTCGAAAGTGGGTTACACAACTCACCAAGCGGGCGCCCGAAGCGGTTGCGCGGAATGGGATGGAACGGGTGACGATCACCCGGCTTGAGAGAACCTGATGGCCCAGGAAAAGAATACGCTGTATTGCTCCTTCTGCGGCAAGAGCCAGCACGAAGTCCGCAAGTTGATCGCGGGCCCGACGGTGTTCATCTGCGATGAATGCGTCGAGCTGTGCATGGACATCATCCGCGAGGAGAACAAGAACACTCTCGTCAAATCGCGCGACGGCGTTCCTTCCCCGGCTGAAATCTGCTCCGTGCTCGACAGCTACGTGATCGGTCAGGATCACGCCAAGCGCGTCCTCTCGGTTGCGGTGCACAATCATTACAAGCGTCTCAACCACGCATCGAAGAACAACGACGTCGAGCTCGCCAAATCGAACATCCTCCTGGTCGGCCCCACCGGCTGCGGCAAGACGCTGCTCGCCCAGACGCTGGCGCGCATCCTCGACGTGCCGTTTACGATGGCGGACGCGACGACCCTTACGGAAGCCGGCTACGTCGGCGAGGACGTTGAGAACATCATCCTGAAGCTCCTGCAGAACGCCGACTACAACGTCGAGCGGGCGCAGCGCGGCATCGTCTACATCGACGAGATCGACAAGATCTCGCGCAAGTCGGACAACCCCTCGATCACGCGCGACGTGTCGGGCGAAGGCGTGCAGCAGGCGCTGCTGAAGATCATGGAAGGTACGGTTGCGTCCGTTCCCCCGCAGGGCGGCCGCAAGCACCCGCAGCAGGAATTCCTGCAGGTTGATACCTCGAACATCCTCTTCATCTGCGGCGGCGCGTTCGCCGGCCTCGAGAAGATCATCTCGCGGCGCGGGCGGGGCTCGTCCATCGGCTTCGCGGCCAAGGTGTCGGGACCTGACGAGCGGCGGACGGGCGATATCCTCAAGGGCGTCGAGCCCGAGGATCTCCTGAAGTTCGGCCTCATCCCCGAGTTCATCGGCCGCCTGCCGGTGATCGCGACGCTCGAGGATCTGGACGAAGCCGCGCTGATGCAGATCCTGACCGCGCCCAAGAACGCGCTGGTGAAGCAGTACCAGCGCCTGTTCGAGATGGAGGACGTGCGCCTCACGCTGACGCAGGACGCCCTCAAGGCGATCGCGCGTAAGGCGATCGAGCGCAAGACGGGCGCCCGTGGTCTGAGGTCGATCATGGAATCGATCCTGCTCGACAGCATGTTCGAGCTGCCGGGGCTCAAGGGCGTCGAAGAAGTCGTCGTTGGCCCCGAGGTCGTGGAAGGCGGCGGAGCACGTCCGCTCCGCATCTATTCCGAACGGGCAGGGGAAAAGGGATCGACGGCTTGACCGTCGAGGGTTGGGCGGTGCCTCGACCCTCCGCCCTACCCTTGTTTCCAGTTCTGTCCGATTAAGCGTGCTCGAGCTTCGGTATCCGCGCTCCCATTGTCGTGCGCGGCGCGGATCTTGATGCCGGGCACTTCTGTGACCATGTGTTGACTATCGGAGACAAGCCGACAGAACCAACGTCCGAGGGCCTCAGGAGTTTCCACACCCTCGGCTGCATCTGCGGATTTGTCTCAATTCCGGCCTGCTGTTGCCATGCGGCGACTGTACGCCGGAACTCCCTGAGCGCCATAATGGCCAAGACGCGCGCCTGACGAGCCTTTCACGGTCAGCGCGAGAAAGAGATGAGACCATGAGCGAAGCCAAGTCGGGCAAAGAGAAGACCGGGCGGGAAACTTTCCCGGTCCTGCCGCTGCGGGACATCGTCGTGTTCCCGTACATGATCGTGCCGCTCTTCGTCGGCCGCGAGAAGTCGATCAACGCGCTCGAAGAGGTGATGCGTTCGGACAAGCAGATCCTGCTCGCCGCGCAGAAGAACGCCGGCGACGATGATCCGGCGTCGGACGCGATCTACCAGATGGGCACGTTGGCCTCCGTGCTGCAGCTCCTGAAGTTGCCCGACGGCACCGTGAAGGTGCTGGTCGAGGGCACGGCACGCGCCAAGATCCTGCGCTACACGGACAACGCGGACTACTTCGAGGCCGACGTCGAGCGCGTCGCCGACACCACGGGCGCGCGCGACGAAATCGAGGCGCTGGCGCGTTCCGCCGTGTCGCAGTTCGAGAGCTACGTGAAGCTCAACAAGAAGATCTCGCCGGAGGTCTTGGGCACGATCACGCAGATCGAGGACTATTCGAAGCTCGCCGACACGATCGCCTCGCACCTCGCGATCAAGATCTCCGACAAGCAGGACATCCTCGAACTCACGACCGTGTCGGAGCGCCTGGAGCGCGTCTACACGCTCATGGAGAGCGAGATCTCCGTGCTGCAGGTGGAGAAGAAGATCCGCAGCCGCGTGAAGCGGCAGATGGAGAAGACGCAGCGCGAGTACTATCTGAATGAGCAAATGAAGGCCATTCAGAAGGAACTCGGCGACGGCGAAGAGCGCGACGACATCGCCGAGTTCGAGGAGAAGATCGAGAACACGAAGCTGTCGAAGGAAGCCCGCGACAAGGCGCTCGCCGAGCTGAAGAAGCTCAAGCAGATGAGCCCCATGTCGGCGGAAGCGACCGTCGTGCGCAACTATCTCGATTGGCTGCTGTCCATTCCGTGGGGCATCCGCGGCAAGGTGAAGAAGGACCTCGCCGAGGCGCAGGACGTGCTCGACAAGGAGCACTATGGCCTCGAGAAGGTGAAGGAGCGCATCCTCGAGTATCTCGCGGTGCAGTCGCGCACCAACAAGCTCAAGGGGCCCATCCTGTGCCTCGTCGGTCCTCCGGGCGTTGGCAAGACGTCTCTCGGCCGCTCGATCGCGAACGCGACGGGTCGCGAGTTCGTGCGCATGTCGCTCGGCGGCGTGCGGGACGAAGCCGAGATTCGTGGTCACCGCCGCACCTACATCGGCTCGATGCCCGGCAAGGTCATCCAGTCGATGAAGAAGGCCAAGCGCGTCAATCCGCTCTTCCTGCTCGACGAGATCGACAAGATGGGCTCGGATTTCCGTGGCGACCCGGCGGCGGCGCTGCTCGAGGTGCTCGATCCCGAACAGAACCACACGTTCGCGGACCACTACCTCGAGGTCGACTACGATCTCTCGAACGTCATGTTCGTCACCACGGCGAACACGATGAACATCCCGCCGGCGCTGCTCGATCGCATGGAGATCATCCGGCTGTCGGGCTACACGGAGAACGAGAAGGTCCAGATCGCCAAGCAGCACCTGATCCCGCAGACGCGGCAGGCGCACGGCCTCGAAGCCGGCGAATGGGAAGTGAACGACGAGGGGCTCAAGCTCCTCATCCGCCGCTACACCCGCGAAGCCGGCGTGCGCAGCCTCGAACGCGAGATCTCCAAGCTCGCCCGCAAGGCGGTGAAGGAGATCCTGCTCGGAACGACCAAGGCCGTCGTAGTGACGGCCGAGAACCTCGAGCACTATCTCGGCGTGCCGAAGTATCGCTTCGGCGAGGCTGAACTCGAGGACCAGGTCGGCGTCGTGACGGGTCTTGCCTGGACGGAAGTCGGCGGCGAGATCCTGACGATCGAAGGCGTCATGATGCCCGGCAAGGGCAAGATGACGGTCACGGGCAACCTGCGCGACGTGATGAAGGAGAGCATCTCGGCGGCCAACGCCTACGTGCGCTCGCGCTCGGCGGCGATGGGCATCCCCACGGCGCTGTTCGAGAAGAAGGACATCCACGTGCACGTGCCGGAAGGCGCGACGCCGAAGGATGGTCCCTCCGCGGGCGTCGCCATGGTGACGGCGATCATCTCGATCATGACCGGCATTCCCGTCCGCAAGGATGTGGCGATGACGGGCGAGATCACGCTGCGCGGCCGCGTGCTGCCGATCGGCGGTCTCAAGGAGAAGCTGCTCGCGGCACTGAGGGCCGGCATCAAGACGGTGCTGATCCCGGAGGAGAACGTGAAGGACCTCTCTGAGATCGACGACGAGGTGAAGTCGCAGCTCGAGATCGTGCCTGCATCGCGCATGGACGACGTGCTGAAGGTCGCGCTGCTGCGCATGCCGACGCCGATCACGGCGGAGGAAGAGCCGGCAGCCGCTGTGCCGACGGAGACGCCGACCGATCCGCGCATCACGGCGCACTGACGGACACGCAACCGAGACGTGCTGACGGCGGGTGGTGCGCGCATCACCCGCCGTGTTTTTTTGTGGGTTCGAAATATCGGCTGTTCAGTTGGCCGTTGACCCTGCGAAAACCCAGTAAAATCGCCTCCTGACGCGGCTTTTGCGCTTGACGGGGGCGGCCTTTGGGCGTTGTTTCGCGCCACGCCACGGCTCAAGAAGACGTGGCATCCGGCTCGGCGGCGCCTCATGCGCCCAGCTCGCGGGCCGCACCTAGATCCCCCTTCAAAAAAGGACGCTTGAGATGAGCAAGAAGGACCTTATCGACGCCGTTGCCACGGCGACGGAGCTCAGCAAGGACAAGGCGGGCGCAGCCGTCGACGCGGTCGTGGCGCACATCGAGCAGGTCATGAAGAACGGCGACGAGGTCCGCATTCCCGGCTTCGGCACGTTCAAGGTTTCCAAGCGGGCGGAGCGCAAGGCGCGCAATCCGCAGACGGGTGCCGAGATGACGCTGAAGGCCGCGCGCGTGCCGAAGTTCTCCGCCGCGAAGGCGCTGAAGGATGCGCTCAACGCGTAATGCGCGGGTGGCCGTGCTGGCGTGGATAGAGGGGCTCGTGGCCCCTCTTTTCGCGTCCGGCGTGCGCTCGCTTCGAAGCTTTCTTGCGCGTCGCGCGAAGTTCGCCTAAGCGTGCTGACCGTTTTCCGCGCTTGGCTTCCCGGAGCGGGTTTGCGACCCGGGTTAGCACTGTCCGCCGCATCGGGGGGTTAGCTCAGCGGTAGAGCATGCCGTTTACACCGGCAGGGTCGGGGGTTCGATCCCCTCACCCCCCACCATGCGAAACTCCATTGAAAGCCAAGTTCACCCGCGTTCGCGGGCTCAGCGGGCCTGGGCCTTGAGGTACTCGTCCCAGGTTACGACGCCGTCCTTGTTGGCGTCGACGGTGGAGAAGGCGCGGTCGTAGGCCTTGTTGCTCGCGATCTGAGGGGCGCGGCCGATCTTGGCGGCGGCGTTGAGATCGATGAAGGCCTTGAAGGCGGCGGCGTCGAGCTTGCCGGTGCCGGCCTTGTCGGCAGCCTTGAAGTTGGCTTGCGCCTTTGTGAGGGCTTCACCCGTCAGCCCCTGCGCGAAAGCCGGTGCGGCGGCGAGAGCGAGCGCGAGAGCGGCGATTGCGCCGTATGCTGCGCGATAAGAGACAGCCATTTGAAGCTCCGTTTCAGGGATCGGCGGCAGACCGATAGGGCTTGAAGACACGCTGCATCTCGCCCGATAAAGCGGTGCAATCATGGCAGAGAGGCTGGACGTGCATCCACTCGATCAGGCGACGGCGTTGACGCGCGCAGCGGACGGGCTCTGGGACGGCGCCACGTCGGACCGGTACTGGAATTTCGCCGGACCGTTCGGGGGATATCTCGCGGCCTTGACGCTGAATGCGGTGCTCAAGGACGAACGGCGGCTCGGGCCGCCGGTGGCGCAGACGGTGAACTATTGCGGCGCGCTTGCGAAAGGGGCATTTCGGATCGCGACGACGCTGGAGCGCGGCGGCAAGGCCACGCAACACTGGACGGTGCGGCTGACGCAGGGCGATGCGGTGGTGACGACGGCGAGCATCGTGTGCGCAAACCGGCGCGAGACGTTCGCGCAAGCGGTGACGGAACGCCCTGCAGTGCCGGCGCCCGAGAGCCTGACGCGGTTCGTTGCGGCGGAGCGGTTTGCCTGGATCGGTGCCTATGATTTCCGGTTCGTGGAGGGCGGGCCCGTTCTGGATGGACAGCCACGCCAGGGCGAGGGGCTTGGGCCGTCACGCACGGTGCTGTGGATGCGCGACGCGCCGGAGCGGCCGCTCGATCACCTGGCGCTCGCCTCGCTCGCCGACTGCTTCATCCTGCGGCTCCTGCAGATGCGCGGCAAGCTCGTGCCGATGAGCACGGTGTCGATGACGACCTATTTCCACGCGACGGACGCGGAGCTCGCCGCGCAGGGCACGGCGCATTTGCTCGGCGTCGCCGACAGCAAGCGGTTCGCCGGCAATTTCCACGACCAGGTGATGGACCTGTGGGGCCGCGACGGGCGCCTGATTGCCACGGGCATCCAGACGGTCTGGTACAAGGAATAAGGGATCAGCCGAGGCTCGGGATGGGCGCAACGCCGATCAGCCAGCGGTGGCCCCACAGCAGCAGCCAGATGTAGACCGCCGTACCCGCGCCGACGGCGATCAGATCGCCCTTGAGGCCACCCTTGCGCTCGCCGAGCGGGCCCATGGCGTGACGCTTCTTCACCGAGATGCGATCGATGATCGCCCAGGCGAGGAAGCTGCCGAACAGGATGAGGGACGCGAGATCGCCGTTCGCGAGCAGGTGCGCGAAAGCCCACAGCTTCACGCCCGCGAGCATCGGGTGCTTCGCCGCCGTGCGGATGCGCGAAGGGACGTAGGCCGCCACGAGCAGCACCAGTGCTGGCCACATCAAGAGCAGCGTGATGTGGCGCATCCAAACGGGTGGCGTGTAGATCTCGGGATTGCCGCGGCCCAAGCCCTGCATCTCGCCGTAGCCGAGCACGATCAGCACGAAGCCGACGATGGACGTGGCGGTGAACAGTGCCTGGTATCCGGTGCCCGACAGGCTGCCCTGCAGCCGCGTGCGCAGGGCCGGTACCATGGGGACCGAATGGATGCCGAGGAACAGCACCAGGCCGGCGAGGAGGAACGTCATGACGGTCGCGGTCCGTTCAGAAGCGAGAGGCGTGTCGAGGAATAGATCTGTGGGCTGCGAAAGGCAATGCGGGGCTGGCCTTATCGGGAGAGGGGAAGCTCTCGGGTTGCAGCAACGGGCGGCGGGGTGTAGACGGGGCCACGAGAAAAATCTCCCGCAGGGCCAACGACATGGCTGACACGATCAAGACCCTGGTGCTGGGCCAGCCGACGGCCATCCCGGACAGCCCGGAGGCGGCGGTGCTCGACCGGGTCGCCAATCCGCACCCCGATACGATGTACGTCGCCCGGTTCACGGCGCCCGAATTCACGACGCTGTGCCCGGTGACGGGACAGCCGGATTTCGCGCATCTCGTGATCGATTATGTGCCAAAGGCTTGGCTGGTGGAGAGCAAGTCGCTGAAGCTGTATCTGACGGCGTTTCGCAATTACGGCGGCTTCCACGAGGGTACGACGGTCGCCATCGGCAAGCGGCTCAGCGAATTCCTGGAACCGCACTATCTGCGCATCGGCGGCTATTGGTATCCGCGCGGCGGGATTCCGATCGACGTGTTCTGGCAGTCGGGGACGCTGCCTCAGGGCGTCTGGCTGCCCGACCAAGGCGTGGCGCCCTATCGCGGGCGTGGCTAATTCAGCAGGCCGAAGTTCGTCGTCCTGCGAAAACCAATCTTGATGCTGCCTTCCCCGTCGCACCGTGCACGCCCAGTGCTATGCTGAACGAAGCGCGAGGAGGCGAGAGCATGGCACCTGATGAGGTTCCGGGTAAGCGGGGGCACACGACCGGCGATTTCGCGCTTAGCGAAACGCAGCTTGCGAACCGGAACTCGGGGCAACCGCTGGAGATGCTGCGGCATGCGCTGACGCCCGTCGGGCTGCACTACCTCCTCATCCATTTCGACATCCCCTACGTCGAGAGCGCGGAGGCCTGGCGCCTCGACGTGTCGGGTCTCGTCGAGCGCCCGCTGAACCTCACCATCGCCGACCTGAAGGCGCTGCCGCAGCGCACGCTTCGTGTGACGCTCGAATGCGCCGGCAACGGCCGGGCCGTGAGCACGCCGCGGTGGCAGAGCATGCCGTGGGAGCACGGCGCGGTCGGCACGGCGGAGTGGACCGGCACGCCGCTGCGCTACGTGCTCGAAAAAGCGGGCGTGAGTTCGAAGGCAGTCGAGATCGCCTTCCTGGGCGCGGACCGGGGCTTCGATTCCAACGTGGAGCACGACTATGGCCGCAGCCTCGTGCCGGCGCAGGCCATGCACGAGGACGTGCTGCTGGTGTGGGCGATGAACGGCATGCCGCTGGCGCCGCAACACGGCTTTCCGCTGCGGCTCGTGGTGCCAGGCTGGTACGGCATGGCGAGCGTGAAGTGGCTGAACCGGATCGAGGTGCTCGACTGCAAGTTCGATGGCTACCAGCAGGTGCGCACCTACATCTTCCGCAAGGACGCGGACGACCCGGGCATCCCCGTCACGCGCATGCGCGTGAAATCGCTGATGGTGCCGCCGGGGATCCCGCACTGGTTCGGCCGGGCGCGGGTCGTGGATGCTGGGCCCGTGACTCTGACGGGGCGGGCGTGGTCCGGCGGCGGCGTCGGCATCAGCAAGGTCGAGGTCGGCATCGACGGGCAATGGCAGGCGGCGACGCTCGACGAGCGCGCAGGCCCCTACGCCTGGACGGGATGGCGCACGACGTGGAACGCGACGCCGGGCGAGCACGAACTGATGTGCCGCGCGACGGATCAGGACGGCAATACGCAGCCGCTGGAACAGGCGTGGGACTATGCCGGGTTCGGCAACAATGCGGTGCACCGCATGGCCGTGACCGTGCGCGCGCGCTCCTAGGGCGTGCTGTCGTGCCGGCAAAACAAAATTACCGGGAGGGTGCATGACGCGGACAGATGCCAACGGCGCGGCCTTGCCATTGGACGGCATCAAGGTACTCGACGTGGCTTCCTTCATTGCGGCGCCCATCGCCGCGACGGTGCTCGCCGACTACGGTGCCGACGTCGTGAAAGTCGAACCGCCGGGGGACGGCGATCCCAACCGGCACATCATGCACCTGTCGGCGAGCTATCCGAAATCGACGGTGAACTATCCCTGGCTGCTCGATTCCCGGGGCAAGCGTTCGCTGGCGATCGATCTCAAGAACGCTGCAGCGCGGGCGGCCTTCGACAAGCTGATCGCATCGGCGGACATCCTCATCGTCAACTATCCGCCGAAGGTGCGCGAGAAGCTCCTGATGCGCTACGAGGACGTGGCGCCAGTCAATCCGCGCCTCATCTATGCGTCCTTCACGGGCTACGGCGAAACCGGTCCCGATGCGGACCAGGTGGGCTTCGATGCCAACGCGTATTTCGCGCGCTCGGGCCTTGCCGACGGTTGCCGCTACGAAGGCGTATTTCCCGGTTTGCCGATGCCGGCGCAGGGCGATCGCGGTTCGGGCCTCGCGCTTGCCATGGGCATCATGATGGCGCTGTGGAACCGGGAACGGACGGGGAAGGGGACCAAGGTTTCGAGTTCGCTGCTGGCCAACGGCATCTGGGCCAACGGCAACTTCGTGCAGGGCGCGCTGCTCGGCGCGACCTTGCCGCTGCGCCCGCCGCCGGACCGGCCGCGCAGCGCGCTCGCCAACGTTTACGAGACGAAAGATCACCGTTGGATCCAGATGACGGTGGTGAAGGAGGACCAGAACTTCCCGGATCTCGTGCGGGAACTCGACCTGCCGCAACTCGCGCGCGACAGCCGTTTCACCGACACCACCTTGCGGCGCAAGAACAGCACGGCGCTCGCTGCCATCCTGCGGGACGCGCTCAGTGAGCACGACTTCGAGACCGTCCGGGCCAAGTTGAAGCGGGCGGCGGTGCCGTTCTCGGAGATCCAGACGGCGATGGATGTCGCGGGGGATGCGCAGGCCGTGCATGCCGGCGCTGTCGTCGAGACCGACATCCCGGAGATGCCGAAGACGCTCGCGCCGCCGTTCTCGCTGGCCGACGCGCCACTGCCGAAGGCCCAACGCGCGCCGGCGCTGGGCGCGCACTCGGTTGAGGTGCTGCGGGAGGCCGGCGTCGGAGAGGCGGCGATCGAGGCGCTGCAGGAGGCCAAGGCGATCGAGGTGCCGGCGGGCTCCTGACCGACCGGCAACGGACCCTGTCTAGATTGACCGCCCGGACGGTCGATGGTCTATTCCGGCCTCAACAAGACGGCGCAAGTGACGCGCCGAAGGACCACGCCAATCGTGCCGGATGCGAACGTTCGATCGCTTCCGTTCCGGGTCGATAAGGGGGCGCCAGGAAACGCAATGCCCGGCCGCGTGCCGGCCAAGGAGCCTTTTCGATCCATGCTCGATCTTGCCCCCAGCAAAGCCGACCTCGAGCCGATCGAGGTCGCTTCGCGCGACGAGATTGCCGCCCTGCAGCTCAAGCGGCTGAAGTGGACGCTGCGGCACGTCTACGACAACGTCCCGCACTACTGGAAGGCGTTCGACAAGGCGGGCGTACACCCCGATGATCTCAAGTCGCTTGCCGATCTCGCCAAGTTTCCCTTCACGACCAAGGCGGACCTGAGGGCCAACTATCCCTTCGGGATGTTCGCGGTGCCGCGCGAGCAGGTGATGCGCGTGCACGCCTCCTCGGGCACGACGGGCAAACCGACGGTGGTCGGCTACACGAAGACCGACATCGATACCTGGGCGAACCTCATGGCGCGGTCGATCCGCGCGTCAGGCGGGAGGCCGGGCATGATGGTGCACGTCGCCTACGGCTACGGGCTCTTCACCGGCGGGCTCGGCGCGCACTACGGGGTCGAGCGGCTTGGCTGCACGGTGGTCCCGATTTCCGGCGGCATGACGGAGCGGCAGGTGCAGCTCATCACCGATTTTGCACCCGACATCATCATGGTGACGCCGAGCTACATGCTGGCCATCCTCGACGAGTTCAAGAAGCAGGGCATCGATCCGCGATCCTCTTCGCTGAAGGTCGGCATCTTTGGCGCCGAGCCGTGGACGAACGCGATGCGTGCGGAGATCGAGGCGGCGTTCGACATGCATGCCGTCGACATCTACGGCCTGTCCGAGGTGATGGGACCGGGCGTCGCCAACGAGTGCGTCGAGACCAAGGACGGGCTGCACATCTGGGAAGATCATTTCTACCCCGAGATCATCGACCCGTTCACGGGCGAGGTGCTGCCGGACGGCGCGCAGGGCGAACTCGTGTTCACGTCGCTGACGAAGGAGGCGATGCCCGTCATCCGCTACCGCACGCGGGATCTGACGCGGCTCCTCCCCGGCACGGCCCGCAGCATGCGGCGCATGGAGAAGGTCACCGGGCGCTCCGACGACATGATGATCGTGCGCGGCGTCA
>RXJK01000387.1 GCA_003963125.1 Hyphomicrobiales bacterium | reverse complement strand
TAATCCAGGCGCCCAACATCTCCGGGCTGACGCAGGCGACCAATGCCGGCGCCGCCAACCAGCCGACGGTGGCGCCCAAGGCCGCGGCGAACGATCAGCCGTCGGTGCTGATCGTCGAGGTGATCGGCTACGGCGGCGGCGACGGACCGGCGGAGAACACCAAGCAGCGCAGGGACAGGCGTTCCTACAATACGAACAGCCCGTTCCAGGTGGTGGGCGAGGGGCGCATGAATGCCGCCGCCGGCAAGCTTCTCACAGAGGACGAGAAGAAGGTGCTGGGCACCGCCGCCGACGCCGAGGGCAAGTAGAACGGAGCCGGATGGAGCGCGAGCGGAGACGCTCTCCCGTGCTCCGTCAGGTCCGGGACGAGGCAACCAGTTGTACCCCCGTGCGTTTCTCCGGCTGACTTATCGAACGGAGGGTTGCCATGAAGCGTCTCGTTCTCTTCACGTTGCCGTCGTTCCTGGGCCTGGGCGCTGCTGCGCAGGCCGCGGATCTCGGCCCCGGCTATGAAGCCCCGCGCGCGCGCATCATTGCGCGTGAGCGCGTCGTCGAGCGCTATGTGGTGCCCGAGCGGCGTGTGTACGTCGAGCGGCGCTACGTCGAGCCGCGGTATTACGGCTACTACGACCGGCCCTATGGCTACGTCGACGCCGGCCCGCGCTACTACGAGCGCCCCTGGCGCCGCTGGGGCTGGCGCCACCATCACTGGTGAGCGACATGCGCGAGCGTGTGCGTCAGCAGGCCGAGCGGATCGCCGCATTGCCGCGTGAGAAAGCAGTACGGTTGGTACGCGTCGGCATGAAGCGGCGGTTCCTGTCGACCCTCGTGCGCTGCCTCAACGCGCTCGAGCGGAACGCGTCGACGCGGCCGCTTGCGCGCCGCGCGCTGGGCAAGCTCGGCTTCCCGACCTGAACGGTCTCTTTACCTATTCCGCAGCGGCGCGTGCAGGCGCCGCTGCGGCCTCGATCGCGTCGAGGGTTGCGGCGAGGCTCGCGCCTTCGGGATCGCGCGTCGCGGCGATGCGGGCCTGGAGGAGGGCGACGGCAAACATCGAGCGAGGTAGTCGTCCCGCCAGCATGGGCGCGATGAGACGCGCGACGATCAGGTCGAAATTCGTGAGACCCCGGCGATAGGTGTCGCCGTATCCCCTCACCAGCGCCGCGAGCTGCACGACTTCCAGCGCTGCCGCCGGATCGACAAGCAGCACCTCTTCGACGAGCCCGAGCCAGCGCCTGCGCCAAGCGGCTTCCTCGGCAAAACGCAGCGTCCGGCGCCGCACCCGCCGCAAGCTCGCGAGACCCTTGAGGCGGATGAAGCCCGACAGCCGCGTCGTGCGCACCGTCATGGCCCACGACCACGTATGTGGAACGCGGGCGAGCAGCGCGCGACCGAGCCGCGGCGGGAGCAGGCCGAGGATCTCGTCCGGGCCGGGCTTCAGGTATTCCGTGACGTCGACGATGTCGGATGCGGCGGCCTTCGCTTCGCCGCGCACGCGGTCGAGGCGGGATTCGCGCAGCTTCAGTTGCGCGACGCGGATCACGTCCTCGACGCTCATGCGCAGGGCGAGATGACGGGCGAGTTCGCGCACGAACACGGCATCGGCGCCGGGCATGCCGGCGAACCGGCGGACAGTCGCGAGAAAGTCTTCCGCGTAGGCGGCGTCCTGGTAGTCGGTGAGCCGGGCCACGCCTTCGGCCAGCACGGCGTGCGCGGCCGCGGGCAGATCCGCAAAACGCGGATCGGCACTGGGGGCGGGAGCCGCCTGCGGGGCCGACGCGGCGGAGGTGGGGCGCGGGCGAAACGCGCCGAGCCCGCCTTCGAAGCCGCGCAGGTTCGCTTCGACTGCCTTGCCCTCCGCGGTGATCGCCCTGCGGAAGGTCGCTTCCGAGAACGGAAGGGCGCCGCTTGCCGCGATCGCGCCGAGCAGAACGGAGCTGATGGGGCTCGCCACGTCGCGGGCAATCGCGCCGAGGTCGGCGATGAATGCGCGGCGCGCGAATTTCTCAGCGAACGCAGTCATGCGTTGGCTCTCCAGCCGGCCGTCGCCCATCGCCGACTTCTCGTCGACGGTATAGACACGGGCGGTGGACAGGATGAAGGTCGTGCGGTCCGGCGTCACGAAGCCCGCCTGCAACGCGCGCGTTCCCTCCAAGAGCTCGCTGGCGACGACGAGATCCACCTCGCCTGGGGCAGCGTTGAGCGCGAGCACCGGCGGCCGCGTGCTCGTGTGCCGCCCGCCAGCGCCGGGCACGATCTCGATGTAGTAGGTCGTCGCCCCCGTGCGCTGCGCCACGCCAGGAATGGAGGTGCCGTGCGCGAGATGTCCCTCCGCGATCGCCGCCGTATGCAGCCACGAGGCGAGCACGCCGCCGCCCTCGCCGCCAAGCGCTGCGATCAGGATCTTGATGGGCCTGAGGCTGTCCGATGCGTCGGTCATGCTCTACTCCGCCGCCTGCAGGCGATCGCGCGGCGCGGCCTGAGACTTGCCGCCGAGGAGACCGATCATCCAGTCGCTGAACCGGCGCCACGCGCGATCGAGGCCCGTCGGGTTCTTGATGATGTCGATGCGCGCGAAGGACGGGCAGAGCTGGGCGGCATGCGCGACCTCCCCGCACACGCCGCAGCCAACGCAGTCGTTGTTGACGTGCGCGATGGGGTCGCTGCGCAAGGGATCCTCGTTTGGCTTCACCGTGAGCGACGGGCAGCCCGAGAGGCGGATGCAGGAATGGTCGCCGGTGCACACTTCGGGATCGACCCAGAAGCGCTGGCGCACGACGCGCTGCCCCGCGCGCGTGCGTCGCTCGATCTCGGGGCGGATGCGGCGCTGGCGGGCAAGCTGGCATTCGCCGTCCGCGATGATCACGCGCAGGCCCTTGCCGGGCTTCGTGATGGCTTGGCGCAGCGTCTTCACCACGCCCGCGATGCCGTAGGTCCGCACGCGGCGGATCCACGGCACGCCGATGCTCTTCAAGGCGCCCTCGATGTCGAGCCCGACGCCGCGCCCGTCCTTGGCTTCGGACGAGGACAGGATGTCCTGCTGGCCCGTGGCGCTCGAATAGCCGTTGTTCATCACGACCAGCACGTTGTCGGTCTTGTTGAAGACCGCGCCTGCCGCGCCGGTGATGAGGCCGTTGTGCCAGAAGCCGCCGTCGCCCATCACGCTCACGGGGCGGTTCGTCTGCGTGCCCGAGACGGCGGCGGCGGAGGCGAGCGACATGCCGTAGCCGAGGATGGAATTGCCCTGGCTGAAGGGCTGGAAGGTCGCGAACGCGTGGCATCCGATGTCGGCGGCGACGTGCACCGGGCCGATCTCCTTGCGCAGGATCTTCATGGCCGAGAACACGGGCCGCTCGGGACAGCCGACGCAGAACGTCGGCGGCCGCGCGGGCAGCGGCGCGCCGAGCGCCTTGTCGACTTCAGCTTTCTGAGCTTCCACGCGCCCGATCCAGGCGTCGAGGTCCTCGACGCCGATGCCATAGCGGCGGCAGAAGGCGGCGAGCCCCTTGCCGACGACCATGGGCGTGTATTCGCCGGCCATCGGCAGCATGTCCTTGCCGTGCAGCGCGACGTTGAGATCTGCCTTGCGCAGGATCTGGCCGATCGCCTGCTCGAGGAAATCGGGGGCGCCTTCCTCCACGACGAGCACGGCCCGCTTGCCCGCGCAGAAGCGGGTGATCTCCTCGGGTGCCAGCGGATGCACCACGTTGAGGCACAGGGTCGGCAATCGCGTGTTGCCGTCGGCGTCGCTGAGCCCCGCGACCGCGAGCCGCCCGTTGAGCACGTTGAAGAGGCCGCCCTGCACGATGATGCCGACATCGCCGTCGGCGGGGCCCAGGTGCTCGTTGAGGCGGTGCTCGACGATGAATTTCTGCGCGGCCGGCGTGCGCCGCGCGATCTTATCGGTTTCCTGCTTGAAGGTCGCCGGCGGATGGCTCAGCCGGTCGTAATTGAAAGGCGCAGCCGCAAGGCGATCCCGGGCCGAGTGCGCCGAGCGCACGTTGGCTTTGGCGGGAAAGCTGCCGAACATGTGGCACGCGCGGATGCGCAGTTCGAGGATGACGGGCGTGTTGGAAGCTTCCGAGAGCTCGAAGCCCTTTTCGACGGCGCGCACGAGGCTCGGCAGGTTGGGCCGCGGATCGATCAGCCAGAGCTGCGATTTGACGGCGAAGGCGTGCGTGCGCTCCTGGATCACGCTCGCGCCCTCGCCGTAGTCTTCGCCGACGACGATCAGCGCGCCGCCGATGACGCCGGGGGAGGCGAGGTTCGACAGGGCGTCGGCCGCGACGTTGGTCCCGACGATCGACTTCCACGTCACGGCACCACGCAAGGGATAATTGATGGAAGCGCCGAGCATGGCCCCGGCGGCCGCCTCGTTGGTGCAGGTCTCGAGATGGATGCCGAGATCGGACAGCACGTCCTCGGCCTCGACCAGCACGTCGAGGAGATGGCTGACGGGCGCCCCCTGGTAGCCGCCGACATAGGCGACGCCCGATTGCAGGAGCGCCTTCGTCACGGCGAGGATGCCTTCGCCGTAGAAGGTGTCGCCGTCGCCGAGCTTCAGGTGCTCGATCTCCTTGCGAAACGAGACTTCGGCCATGGGTGCCTCCTAGGCGACGCCGGCGATGATGCGTTTCAGGATCTCCATGAAGCGCGCCCGGTCGGCCTTGCCGACGATGCGCTCCAGAATTTCCTCGTGCCGTTTCGCCCGCTCCGTGAGTTCGTCGAGCATCGCTTTTCCCGCGGGCGTGAGAAAAAGCTGGTAGCTGCGCCGGTCCTCGGAAATGCGCCGGCGGGTGACGAGGCGGCGTCGGGTGAGATCGGCGAGCGCGGGCGTCAGCGTGGACTTGTCGCGCCCGTTGGCCTTGCTGAGTGCCGTCTGGCTGATGCCCGGGTTGCGGCCGATCAGCATGAGAAGGGCAAAGCGTCCGGGTCGAACGTCGAACTCCTGCGTGAGGCGCGCAAAGGACTGGAAGGACGAGGATTGCGCGAGGCGCAGGTGGAAGCCGAGCCAGCCGGCGAGAGGGCCCAGATCGATGTCGGACGCCGGCAGGGGCGGCAGGCGGACCTTGCGGCGCGCTGCGCGCGGGGCCGGCTTCGCGCGCATGCGCGGGCTGCCGGCGGTCCGGACGTTCCGAGGATTGGCGCTCCCTGCCCTGTGCATGGCCCTTCTCTGTGCGCGTGGCGCGTCATGGGGCTGTCGAGATCGTTTTATATCCTACCATTTCGCTTTACAACAATCGCGGGCTGAGGCTCAATCAGCTTGCCGAAGCGTCCATCGCAACAAGAATGGCGCGCGGCATCGAGGAACCACAAAGGAGGAAGTGATGCGCAAGCATCTCTTGCACGCGTCGGCTGCGGCATTGGCCTTGCTCTTCGCGGCCGCCCCGGCAGCAGCCCAGGATAAGACGTTCGAGCTCAAGCTTTCGCACTGGGTGCCGCCGTCGCATCCCCTGCAGAAGGCGCTCGAGGATTGGGGCGCCTCGGTCGAGAAGGCCACGGGCGGCACCGTCAAATATAAGGTGTATCCGGCCCAGCAGCTCGGCAAGGCCTTCGACCATTACGACATGGCGCGCGACGGCATCGCCGATCTCACCTACATCAACCCGGGCTACCAGCCGGGCCGCTTCCCCATCATCGGTGCGGGCGAACTCCCGTTCGTGTTCTCCGATGCCAAGGGCGGCTCGCAGGCGATCGACGAGTGGTATCGCAGGTACGCCGAGCGCGAGATGCGTGACGTGAAGTTCTGCCTCGCGTTCGTGCATGATCCGGGCTCCTTCCACACCAAGACCAAGAAGATCGTCGAGCCGGCGGACGTGAAGGGCCTGAAGATCCGGCCCGCGCACGCGACGATGGCCTCGTTCATCACGCTGCTGGGCGGCACCAACGTGCAGTCGAGCGCGCCCGAAGTGCGCGACATCCTGGAGAAGGGCGTGGCCGAGGGCGTGACCTTCCCTTGGGGCTCGGTGCCGCTGTTCGGCATCGACAAGGTCACGAAGTTCCACATGGAGGTGCCGCTCTACGCGACCACCTTCGCCTTCGTGTTCAACAAGTCCGTCTACGGCCAGATGTCGGCCTCGCAGAAGAAGGCGATCGACGACCACTGCACCAACGACTGGGCGCTGCGCGTCGCCTCGCCCTGGGCCGATTTCGAGCACGCCGGCATCGACAAGATCCGCGCGGAAGCGGGCCAGGAGGTCTACAAGATCACGGACGCGCAGGTGGCGGAATGGCGCAAGGCGGCCGAGCCGCTCACCAAGTCGTGGGGCGACAACGTGCGCAAGGTCGGCGGCGACCCCGACGCCATCATGAAGGAACTGAAGGCGTCGCTCGCCAAGTACAAGGCGGCGTACTGAGCTGGGGCTGTTGCGCGATGGCGACGGGGGGACACGAGCGGGCGGAGCGGACGGCTCCCCCGCTCCAGCGCCGGATGGACCGGTTCATCGACACCATCGAGTGGGTGGCGGCGTTCTTCGTCGGCATCGTGGCGGCGAACGTGTTTCTCGCCGTCATGCTGCGCAACATCTTCGGCTTCACGATCCCGGATTCCTATGACTTCGGCCGCCTGCTGCTCGGCATCCTGATCTTCTGGGGCATCGCCGCGACGAGCTACCGCGGCGGACACATCACCGTCGACCTGTTGTGGGCCAACGTCTCCCCGCGCTGGCAGCGCGTGATCGACGTGTTCGCGACGCTCGTCTTGCTGTTCGTCGTCACGGTGCAGACCTACACGCTCTTCGACAAGGTCGTCGGCACCTACAACGACAACGTCCTCACCTTCGACCTGAGGCTGCCGACATGGCCGTTCTTCGCGGTTGCCTGGGCGGGCGACGTGTCGGCGGTGCTGCTCATCGCCATCCGCACCTATCGCCTCATCTTCCAGCCGCAGACGCTTCACGACGAGACTGTCGCCGAAGCCAAGAGCCTCGAGTAGCCCATGGGTCCGGATGCCGTCGCCGTCATCGGCTTCGTGGTGCTGTTCATTCTCATGCTGCTGCGCGTGCCCGTCGGCATGGCCATGGGCCTCGTGGGCGTCTCGGGCTTCGCCTATCTGGTCGGGCTCTCACCGGCGCTGAAGGTGATCGGCCACACCTCCATGCGCACCGTGACGGACTACACCTTCGGTGTGATCCCGATGTTCCTCCTGATGGGCGCATTCGTCACCAACTCCGGCATGAGCCGCGAACTGTTCAAGGCGGCCAACAGCCTCGTCGGGCATACGCGCGGCGGGCTCGGCATCGCCACGATCGTGGCCTGCGGCGGCTTCGCGGCGATCTCGGGCTCCTCGGTCGCGACCGCGGCCACGTTCTCGACGGTGGCCTATCCTGCGATGCGGCGTTTCAATTATCCGCAGTCGTTTGCCGCGGGCGTGATCGCGGCGGGTGGAACGCTGGGGGCCATGCTGCCCCCGTCGACCGTGCTCGCCGTTTACGGCATCATCACCGAGCAGGACATAGGCAAGCTGTTCATGGCGGGCGTGGTGCCGGGCATCCTTGCCGCGGCCATGTACATCGCCACCATCAAGATCATCGGCCTTGCCCGGCCGGGCTTCCTGCCCAAAGGCGTGAAGGCCTCGCGCGAGGAGCAGGTGCGCGCCATCGCCGAGGTCTGGGCGCCGGTGCTGCTCTTCATCTTCGTGATCGGCGGCCTCTACGGCCTGCCCTTCCTGCCGCGCTTCACGCCGACGGAAGCTGGTGGCGTCGGCGCGACGGGCGCACTGATCATCGGCCTCGTGCGCGGCAAGCTCGGCAAGGACGAGATCCTGCGCTCGCTGCTGCAGGCGACGCGCACGGCGGCGGCCGTGTTCACGATTCTGATCGGCGCGCTGCTGTTCGGCTACTTCCTCACCGTGACGCAGACGCCGCAGAAGGTGACGGCGTTCCTCACGGGCCTCGGGGTTGGTCCCTACGGCGTGCTCGCGCTGATCATGCTGATGTACCTGGTGCTCGGCTGCCTGATGGACGCCATGGCCATGATCATCCTGACGATCCCGATCGTCTTCCCCGTGGTGATGGCGCTGGGCTTCGATCCGATCTGGTTCGGCGTTATCATCGTCATGACGGTGGAACTGGGGCTCATCCACCCGCCCGTCGGCATGATCGTGTTCGTCATCAAGAGCGTGATCCACGACCTGAGCTTCTCGACGATCTTCAAAGGCGTGCTGCCCTTCATCGTCACAGACATCCTGCGGCTCATCATCCTGATCGCCTTCCCCATCCTCGCCCTGTGGCTCCCCTCGCGCATGTGAGCGCGCTGGCGCGCACCATCCTTAAACCCAGTGCGTTCCCGGAAGCCGTGCGCAAGCACGGCTGTCCGGGACCCTGCCGCGTTGATTTCGACACGCGCTGCTTGATCTCGAACTGGCGTGGACCCCCGCCTTCGCGGGGGGACGTTGAGCAAGGGCCACCGCGCGTGCCTCATCTCCTCCCTCATGCCCGCGCAGGCGGTCATCCACGCAAGCTTGCGGTTGGTCGCGACGCTTAACGAGCCGTAGCCTTGACCCGAGCGTCCAGACCGATACTTGGATCGGAGTGAAGAAGCGGCACCGTTGCGCGGGCGGTAGGCTGGGCCCTCGGGACAAGCCCGAGGGCGACAAGTGGGGCGTGCGCGCAAGAGCGCACGGAAGACGCTGAAATCGTTCGGAACGAGGGTCGCCAGGTGACGTTGGCATCGGACAGGACGATCGTCCAATCCCCCTGACAGGAGAACGATGTGAACGTTATCAACTGGATTACGCTATTGCTGATCATCATCGGAGGCCTCAATTGGGGTCTGGTCGGCCTCTTCAATTTCGATCTCGTCGCCGCGATCTTCGGCGGCCAGCAGGCGGCACTGGCGAAACTCGTCTATGTGCTCGTCGGCCTCTCGGCGCTTTGGCAGCTGATCCCGCTGGCACGCAGCAGCGGCACCGATGAGCGGCTCGCGCAACGCAACCGTTAAGCGACGCATGTCCGCATCAACGGGACCTGAAGCGGTCCGGCATGATCCAGAGGTCATGATCGTCGGCGGCGGGCCGGCCGGTCTGAGCGGCGCACTGCTGCTCGGCCGATCCATGCGGCACACACTCGTCTGCGATACGGGCCAATATCGTAACGCCCGGTCGCGGGCGCTGCATGGATTCCTGAGCCGTGACGGCATGGCCCCTGCCGATCTCCTCGAGGAGGCACGGGCCCAGGTCCTGCGCTATGAAACCGTGCGCATCGCGCCGATCGAGGTGACCCGCATCCATTGTCTGGGCCCGCTGCAGTTCAGCGTCGCGACGCGACAGCACGGAGACTTCCGGTGCGCCGCCGTTCTGGTCGCGACGGGAACGCAGGATGCCATCCCCGACGTGGAGGGCATGGCCGCGTGCTACGGCATCAGCGTGCATGTTTGTCCCTATTGCGACGGCTGGGAGCATCGCGGCGGCGCCATCGCCATCCTCGGCAACGGGGAGAAAGCGATGCGGCTTGCCATTCTCATGCGCCAGTGGACGCCCGACCTCGTGGTCTGCACGGATGGCCCCGCGGACATGGATCGCGATTGCCTTGCGGAGCTTCGCGCCGGTGGCGTGGCGCTGCGCGAGGAGAAATTGGTTGCCCTGGAAAGCAAGATGGGGTGCCTGACGCATCTCGTGTTCGCGGACGGCACGCGGCTCGCCCGGCAGGCGCTATTCCTCGATACCGGCCAGCAGACGCGATCCAAGCTCCTGGAGGACGCCGGCTGCGCCTGCGGCGAAAACGGCATCGTGACCGACGCAGACGGGCAGACGAGCCTCGAGGGCCTGTTTGCTGCCGGCGACATCACCAAGGACGTGCAGTTGGCCGTCATCGCAGCCGCGGAGGGCGCGCGCGCAGCACTCGCCATCAATCGGGCTTTGGCGCGACGGTCGACCGCCTCCCACTGAGGGAAGCATCCGGGCCTTTGTTCATTTCCGTACATATGTCGCGGTTAAATGCGCGCGTCGAGGAAAGGAGCTATGGAGACGCTTCACCTCGTCCCCGCTCGAGGTGGAGCGGAATGGGAGGCCGGCGCACGCGCCTTGGGATACAGGGGGAGGTTGCGGCGCCGTCTCCCGTTCCGTTTGGTATTCGGCCTGAGCGGAAGCTATTTGGAACACGGCCTGCGCGGGTCCGTTCATGCCTCATCAGCGCATGAAAAGGGTATGAGTGGCCGTGGGTCGTCGAGCAGGGTCCGGGAAGGCTCCGGTCCGCGAAACAGCGCAAGATATCAGGATCGGGACGTCCGGCTGGACCTACGAAGGCTGGCGCGGGCCCTTCTATCCCGAGGAGGTTGCGAAAAAGAACTGGCTCTCCTGGTACGCGGACAAATTCGCGACGACGGAGATCAACGGCTCCTTCTATCGCACACCGTCGGAAGAGGCGGTGCGCGCCTGGCGGCGTGAGACGCCGCCGGATTTCGTGTTCGCCTGGAAGGCCTCGAAATTCATCACCAACTGGAAGCGCCTGCAGGAAACGTGCGAGAATTCGATCGCGCTGCTGCAGTCCCGGGTGAAGCTGCTGGGCCCCAAGCTCGGTCCCATCCTGTTCCAGCTCCCGCGCAACTTCGAGGCGGATCGGGAGCGGCTGGCGCGCTTCATCACCATGCTGCCCGCGCGACGGCGCTACGCGTTCGAGTTCCGCCACGCCTCCTGGTACGAGGCCCCGATCCTCGACGTGCTGCGCGACAACGACATCGCGCTGTGCATCTCGGATCATCATCACGCGCCGTCGCCGTGGATCGCGACCGCCAGCCTCGTCTACGTGCGGGGCCACGGACCGGGCGGTCGCTATCGCGACAACTATCCTGAGGCGACGTTGCAGGCCTGGAAGCGTCGCATTCGGCGCTGGCAGGCGGAAGGGCGGCAGGTCTCCGTCTATTTCGACAACGACGAGAAGAGTGCGGCGCCAACCGATGCAGAACGGCTCGTCTCCGCCTTGTCGAAATCGAGGCGTACGACGCGATCCAAGAATATCCAGGAATCTCGCCTCGCGGGTTCTTGAGGCCTTTACCGCCCCAGCGACCGGACGCCCACAAAGAGAGCGTAGACAACTCCCACGACGAAACCCGCGACGATCAGCCGGTCATACCAGACGATGAGCAAGGCGACGGGATTGCCGGCTCCCGCCCGCCGCTTGATCTCGGCCTGAACCTGCGCGAAGCCATAGGGGGCAAACGGCTTGAATTGGCCCTGGCTTTCGTCTCGCAGATTCTCCCCCACCTTCAGGTCGTAGACGATATGGAGGAAGACCCAGGGCAACAGGATCCACAGCATCCAGTCGGGCATCCAGTCCATGTCGTGCATGGGCCGCGCTAAGCTTCGCTGTCGAAGCCCACGAAGGTCGTTGCCTCCTCGACGGATTTGCGCGTCGAGACGACCGCGTTGGCCGGAAAGTCCGGGTCCGGCCAGCCGAGCGCGATCGCCTTCATGATCACTTGGTCGTCCGCGATGCCGGCATGTTCGCGCACGACGGGCGACTGCATGATGCCCTGGCTGTTGATCACGGCGCCGAGCCCGCGCGACCACGCGGCGTTCACCAGCGCGGTGGTGACGGCGCCGCAGTCGAAGGCCGTATCGTCGCTCGAGGCGAGCACGCGGTCGTAGGTGATGATCACGCACACCGGCGCATCGAACTGGCGGAACCCGCGCAGCACCCAGTCCTGCCGCCGCGGGGCGTCGTCGCGGGCAATGCCCATGGCACTGAAGAGTTGCTTGGCGACGCCGATCTGGCGTTCGCGATGGATGCCGGCGAACGGCTCGCCGATCCGGAACTCGCGCGAGTGGGGAATGCCCGCGAGATTGCGTTCCGTATTGCCGCGGCGGATGCGATCGAGGGGCTCGCCGGTGATGACGTAAAAATTCCAGGGCTGGGTGTTCATGGACGACGGCGCGCGCATGGCGAGCGCGAGGACTTCCTTGATGAGTGCCATCGGCACGGGATCGGGCTTGTAGCCCCGGATGCTGCGCCGCCCGAGAATGACGTCATCGAAGTCCATGTAGGTCCGTCCCTATCAATGAAGGCGCCGGCCGTTAACCCCTGCGCGCCCGCTCTTTATGGATCGGGTATAGCGACCGGAAGCGTAGCCTGTCGACGGCTCTCTCGCGACGGCGCGGCGCGCAGGTCAGGTCGCCGGGCGCCGCCCCTTCGGCCGCGTTTCCGGCATCCGCGCGAGGACGGGCAGGAAGCCCGCTGCGACGAGGGCGATGATGGCGCCCGGAACCAGCGGCGATTTCAGCCACTCGAGCAGGACCTGCCCGAGATAGGGCGTGAGGCCGCCGAAAATCGCCGTCGCCGTCGTGGCCCCGAGCGCGAGGCCGCTCATGCGCCCTTCGATAGGCAGTTGTTCGGCTGTGGCGACGGCCCCGACGGCACTCACGCCGCCGCCGATCGCCGCCAGCAGCAGTGCGCCGGCCAGCATCTGCGCCGGCGGGCCGAAGCTCATGAGAAGGAACAGCGGCACGGGCAGCAGGGCGGCCGCGGCGCACAGGAATAGCAACACCGGCTTGCGGCCGATGCGGTCGGCCGTATGTCCGACGAGTGGCGTCACGAGGATCACGGCGACGGCGGCGAAGGTGGCGAGGCCCAGCGCGTCGCCCTCGGGCATCAGGTGCGATGCGATCAGGAAGGTGGGGACGTAGGTGATGCCGACGTAGTAGGTGACCGAGCCCAGCGCCGAGATGGCGAAGCCGCGGATAACGCCGGCGCGCTGTTCGGCGAGGACGCGCGTCAGGGGCGCCGACCAGATGCCGGCATCGGCCTCCATGCGTTCGAACTCGGGGGATTCCTCCATCTGCGAGCGCGCAAGGCACACGCCCGCGGCCAGCGCCGCGCCGATCAGGAAGGGAATGCGCCAGCCCCAGGCTTCGAGGCTCTGCGTGTCGAGCGCGAGCACGGTGATCGCGGAGATGCCCGCGGCGAGGAGGCCGCCTACTTCGCTCGAGACCGCGGCCAGCGAGGCGACGAGCCCGCGTCGCTCGGGAGGCGCGCCTTCCACAAGGTAGGCAACGACGCCCGTATATTCAGCGCCCACCGAGAACGCCATGAAACACCGCCACGCGAGCAACAGCACGCCGGCGAGGGGCCCGACGGAGGCATACGTGGGCAGAAGTGCGGTGGCGGCCATCGCGGCGGCCATTAGCGCCATCGACAGAAGCATCATGCGGCGACGGCCCGTGCGATCGCCGAAGTGGCCGAGCACGGCGGCACCGAGCGGCCGCATCAGGTAGGCGATGGCGAAGCCGCCGAGCGTGGTGGCGAGTGCCGCCGCGCCGCCGCCGAAGAACACGCGCGATAGGACGGTGGAGAGATAGAGGTAGAGCGTGAAATCGTACCACTCGACGATGGTGGAGAACGCGGCGATGGCGATGGACCGGTTGGAGATGGTCGCGCGCGGTGCAGGGGCCGCCGGTCCGGCAGGCGCAGTCGTCGGCTCCAGGCTCGCGGGCATCAGGGTGTGCGCTTTCGACGGTGGTAAGGGCAGGAGTGGGGCAATCGCAATCAGCAAAGTGCCGAGTGTCAGTCAGGTGCGCAAGCTGCTACGGCCACAGGTGTCATGGCCGGGCTTGTCCCGGCCATCCAGCCATCAGCGAAGGCGCCCGGTCATGGCTGGGTCCTCGGGGCAAGCCCGAGGACGACAGGAGGAGCGCGCCGGCACTCATTCGGCCGCGTCATGCAGCAGGGCTTCGCGCGCGGCGAGGAGGGGCGGCGGGTCGAGATCTTCGGGCGTCGCGAGGAGGTGCGACAGCCACACAGGCGCCGGACGCGCCGTGGCCATAGCGATGGGCGCCGAGGCCAAAAGCCCGAGGATCACCGGCGACAGCCAGGCGAGCACATGCCAGGAAATCGCGCCGCAGATGACAGTGGTGAGAAGGCCCCAGGCCATATGCCAGCGATATTGGCGCAAATAAATGTCGAACGCGCTTTCGCCCGCGCTGCGCCGCTGCGGGCTCCAGCCGGCGTCGCGCCCCAACAGGATGGCGAGCACCGCGGCGGTCTGTCCGACCATCAGGATTGGCGCGATGATGGTGGCAAGCAGCGATTCGAGCAGCGCGCCGCCGACGAGCCGCCCCAAGCCGCGGTTCGCCTGCCGGCTCTCAGCCGAGCGCGCGGCCCACACGATGCCGAGCAGCTTCGGCAGATGCACGATCGCGAGCGTGGCGATGAAGAGCGCGAGCGCCTTCTCCGCGTCGAACACGGGCCACTTGGGGAACAGGCTGATCTCGTTGCCGAAGTAAGTGGGATCCGCGAACTTCGCCTCGAACGCGAGGAGCACGCCGACGACGAGCGTGAGCGCCCACACCGGCGAGGCGAGATAGGACCAGGCGCCGAGTGCCAGATTCACCCGACTCAATGCCGCGAGGCCCGAGGCGCGCACGATCTTCAGGTGCTGCAGGTTGCCTTGCGCCCAGCGCCGGTCGCGCACGAGCAGATCCGTCATCGTCGGCGGACAACCCTCGTAGGAGCCGCAAGGCTCGGCAGTGAGCCGCACGTGCCAGCCGCCGCGCACGAGCAGCGCGGCTTCGACGAAATCGTGGCTGAGGATGTGCCCTCCGAGCGGCGGCTTGCCGGGAAGATCCGGCAGACCTGCGGAGGCCGCGAACGCCGCGGTGCGGATGATGGCGTTGTGGCCCCAGTAGTTGCCGCTGTCGCCCTGCCAGGCCGCGATGCCGGCCGCGACGAGGGGACCGTAGTAGGCCGAGGCGAACTGCTGCGCCCGCGCGAACACCGTTTGCGATCCGACCAGCCGTGGCACAGTCTGCAACAGGCCTAGTCGCGGCTCACGTTCCATCGTCGCCACGAGCCCGCGCAGCGTCTCCGCCGTCATGACGCTGTCGGCGTCGAGGATCACGAAGTAGCGGTAGGCGCCGCCGTGCGTCGTCACCCACTCCTGGATGTTGCCGGCCTTCTTTGCCGTGTTGGGGGCGCGCCAGCGCACGTGGAGGCGCAGCCGCGATGACAGATCGGCGGTGAGGCGGGCGTACGTGGCCCGCTCGACGATGCGGTGCGCCTCGTCCTGCGTGTCGCTGAGGATGAAGACGTCGAATCTCCCGGCACCGGCCGAAAGGTCTCGCGCCATGGCGGCGATACCTGCCGCCACATTGGCAGGATCCTCGCGATAGACGGGAAACAGCAGCGCGGTTGCGGCCTCCGTTGCCTCCGCGCACTCAGGGACAGGCTTGCGTGCGGAGGAGAGCAGTACGAAGCCGATCAGCGCGCTCGCCGCGCCGATGGCGATCCAGGCGAAGCACAGCGTGCTCGTGAACCAGAACACGAGCTGAAGCCACGTCGGAGTCTGCACGGAGAGAACCGCGTAGAGATTGACGCCGAACGCGATGGTGCCGGCGGCCACCAGCAGGAGGAGCGCCACACGGGCGCCCCACGCGCGGCGGTCTCGTCGGCGGCGCGGCGCGCGCAAGGCCTGCGGCGGCATCGCCAGCGGCGACGGTGCCGGGACCCACAGACGCTCGGCGTCCGGCGTTAATTGCTGGTCCATCTGTAGAGCCAGGTCTCGGACACGGGTCGGTTGCCGGCGAGGAGCTGCATCCGGAACTCGCTGAGTGGGGCGCCTTTCGGATCGAAGCTGAAGGACGCGCGCATGCCGTTGGGGATGGCAGGGTTGGGCTGCACGACGGGCGAACCGACCACGCCAGCGCTCGCCTCGACTTTCGCCGTCGGCAGCTCCGCGGTCGGCCCGGGCGGCAGGCCCGTGAAGTCGACGACGAACTGCAGGATCCCGTCCTTGCGCCGCGGCCCGTTGATGAGCCCGCTGCGTGTGCCGGCGACGTCCGCGCCGCTCCATTGCCGCGACACCTCGCCGGGCCACGCGAGCCGGTAGCGCGCCATCCACGGCTTGCCCTTGGGCAAGGCTTCCGCCGGCTTCCAGAAAGCGACGATATTGTCGTGGATCTCCTCGTCCGTCGGCAGCTCGAAGAGGGCAACGGCGCCGGGGCCCCAGTCGCCGGCCGGCGTCACCCACGCGCTGGGCCGGCGCTCGTAGGCTGCTTCCAGATCCTGGTAATCCTCGAAGCGGCGGCTGCGCTGGGAGAGGCCGAAGCCGCGCGGGTTTTGGTCGACGAAGTGGCTGATCTGCAACCGCCGCGGATTGGCGAGCGGCCGCCACAGTTGCTCGCCATAGCCGTTGGCGATGGCGAGCCCGTCGGAATCGTGCACCGCCTCGCGGAAGTCGGACGTGCGCGAGCGGTCGTTCGGCCCGAACAGGAACATGCTCGTCAGCGGCGCGATGCCGACGTCTTTCAAGTCGCTGCGCGGGTAGAGGCTGAGTTCGACATCGGTGACGGTGGGCGCGCCCGGCGTAACGACGAAGCGATAGGCGCCAGTCACGGAAGGGCTGTCGAGCAGCGCATGGATCGTGACGGAACGCGCGCCGGGCACGGGCTTCTCGATCCAGAAGCGGCGGAAGAAGGGAAACTCCTCGCCGCCCGAGCTCCCGACATTGAGCGCGAGGCCGCGTGCGGAGAGGCCGTACACCTGGCCGCGGGACACGGCGCGGAAGTAGCTGGCTCCCTGGAACACGACGACCTCGTCGAACACGTCCGGCCGGTTGAGCGGAAAAGTGAGGCGGAAGCCGGAAAAGTTGAGCCGCGCTTCCGGCGCGAGCTTACCGGCGAGCGGCCCGAGGTCAAAATAGGCGTTGTCCGGCGCGATCTGCTGCGCCGTGCCAGCTTCGATGAGGAACAGCTCGACCGGCGTCTTGTAGAGCCAGCCGACGGGCAGCACCTGCAGCTCGAAGTCGAGCTTCTCGCCGCGCCAGATGGTGCGCTCGCGTTTCACGCGGATCTGGCGGAACTGGTCGTAGTCGAGGCCCTCGGTGCCCTTCGGCAGATCGGCGGGCACGGCTTGGTAGGCTTTCGAGGCGAGTTCTTCCGCCTGACGCCGCACGTCATCGTACGAAAAAGGCGGGGGCTGCGGTTGAGCGGGCGGCGGCGCAGGCTGCGCGCGCAAGGGCGTCGCCGCAGCCAAAGCGAGCGCCGCCAGGCACAGCAATCTCGCAGTAAAAGCCAAGCGCATCCCCGTCTCCGGCGCAGCACGTTCCAGACGGTGGAGGCAACGCCGTGTGCGGGATGGGGTTCCCGGTGATCGGTACCCGAAACCTAGCCGGAGCTGTTAGCCGCCCCGATCACGCGCGCTCTGCTGATGCTGCCGATTGGGCTTGGGCCAGGACGTACTCGCGGATGTCCTTGGGCCAGCGCGCGACGAGGTCTGCCAGCCGCGCAGTTTCGCCGGCGAAAAGCGCGCGGCAGGCCTCTTCGTAGTTGGGCCGGTTGCCGGCCATCGCGGAGAGAAAGCCGCTGAGTGCGGAGCGGATGCGCCGCGCCCGCTCCTTGCCAGGCTCGTGCTTGATGGCGGCTTCCACGAGCCGGCGCAGCGCCGCGGAGGCGCCGCTCGGTTGCGCGTCGAGCCACTCCCAGTGCCGCGGCAGCAGCGTGACCTCGCGGCTGGTCACGCCGAGCTTCGGGCGCCCGCGCGCCTGCGCGGGCGGGGGCTCGTAGCGGGCCATGACCACGTCGAGGCTGCCGCGCAGATCGAAGTCGCGCCGCTTTCCGGTCTCGACCTCGAACACGAGCTGGAGTTCGGACGGATCGCTGTCGAGCCGCGCTTTCAGGGCGGGCAGGATCTCGCCGAGCGGCCCGGCAGCAACGCGCCGCGCTCCGACGAAGGCGACGAATGTGGGGGTGGTGTCCATGGTCCGGGATATTACCCGGATTTAAATGCGTGTCAATATACCCGGGTAAAATTATGGAACGCCGCTGCGGCGGCCTCTCGACCTTGCCCACCTCCACTCAGAGGGATCGAACGATCAGTCCCAGCGCCGACATCATGAGAAAGCCGTTGATGGCCAAGGTGAACTGGGTGCTCGAGAGCTTCTTGAAGACGAAGAGGCCCAGATGCGTTCCGCACAGCGCAGGGATCACGACAAGAGCGTCCTCGGAAAGCAGCGGGGTCGATGGTTGGGTTGAGCCGAGGGCAATCAACGAGGCGGCTTGCATCGCCAGGATGTAGGGCTGATAGAAGGCACGCTGCTCGTTCTTGCCCATCGTCGTGAGCGAGGCCCAGACCACGGGAAGCGCGCCAGGTAAGGCCGCGGTTGGGCCCGTTATGCCGCCTACCCCTCCCACCAAAAAGCGGACAATGCCGTTGTTGGGAAGAAACAGGTCCCTGGGTTTGAAGACGCTGAGCACGCAATAGGCCGCGAGGAAAAGCCCGAGATACAAGCGATAAACAGAAGGTGTCATTGAGAACAGCAGGTACAGGCCGAGGGGCATGAAGAGGATGCCACCGAGAAGGGCTTCGAAGACGAAGCGAAGCCGGATGTGGCGCCAAAGGAAGAGGAGGCTATAGGTCTGCAGCGCGATGGACGCGACAAGAATGGTTTGCAAGGCATGCACCGTCTCGGGAATGATATAACTGAGGATCGAGGCGGCAATCGCGGAAAAGGCGAAACCGCCCACGCTGGCCAGCGACGCGGAGAGGAAGATGGCCAAGGTCGGCGCGATCTCGACATGAAAACCGAACTTTGGAGCCAACTCGAAGGTGATTGCAAGGACACCGGCTGCAGCAGCCAGATTGAGGAACCAGACAAGCCAGTGCAGCAGGCGCCCTGTCGCGCTCGAGATGCCTTCGCTATTCGCCGGCATACAGGAGCCCCGCGATGCAGTCCGAGAGCTTCGCGTAGGACGGCGGGCCGGCATCGGGGTGCTGGAGAATATCGATGCATGTGACGGCCGCGACGGCGCTGTCCCGCTCGATCGTCTGCCACTGCGCGAGAAGCTTCAGGCGCGTGCCGCGCTCCTCGGCAGGGCACGCGGGATGCGTCGCGTAGGTCGGGGGCCTGCGGAGACACGCAGCGCCCGCGTGGTACTCCGGAAAGGGGATGTCGGCGTGGTAGTGCGTGCTGCCGGCATTGAGCGGCTGGGCCGTCGTAATGGCAGCCGCGATCAGGGCGGCGAGCAGGACCGGCAAGGTTCTCAAAGCCCTGTGAAGACGACTGGGCAGCGGCCGGTGCCGCCTATGACCGTGCGGACGCCGATCGTGACCGCAGTCACGCCGTGACACCGCAGGTCGCGCGCGCCGCTTTGCGTAGGGAAGTGCTCCGTCGCCGAAAATATCCAAACCGTCGGATTGCCAACGGCTTGATCGAAGTCGCAAGACGCGCCAGTCGTGCGCGTGCGCCAGTTCATCCAGCATGTGCTTGCCCCGCTAAGAGCCGGATCGGTCACCGCGGGGAAAGTGGAATACGGCTAATTACGACGCATACCCCATATGGGGGATGCGGGTACTATTTTTTAAACAATGCGAGAACAAAGGGTAGAAAAGTCGATTGCCTGGAGAAATGCGGCAACGAAGATCTCAAAACGGTAGAGGTTTGAGATGTTCGACGATTTTGACGACATCACTTTGTCGCCGGACGTCGAGTTTCTGAAACACGGATTTGAGTTGTGTCTTGAGTGTGTGTTGCGAGAGTGCCCGCGCTCCTGCGATTTCAGAAAGCGTATGCCCCTGCGAGAGGTCGAGGGCGAGACGTGCTTCCGCTGACGTCAGGTCGAATGCTCCCATCAGGAGCTGCGGTGTCACGTCGGGCGCGCTGTGGATGGCGGTCACAACGAGGATCGCGTCGGCGTTCGCAAAAATGTCATGCGCGCGCCCCTTCATGGGCACGATATGCGCGACGTATTCCGCGCGGCTACTCGTCGATTTCAAGGGAAGCGACAAGGGAACGCGCGTGCCGCTTTCGAGATGTTCGAGCGCCAGGAGCAGGGCCTTCTGCGCGTTGCGATCACAGACGACGAGGCGGTTGAACGCACCGATCGAGACATGCGCCTTGAGGTCCAGGATCAGGTCGTTGGCGGCAATCACTTGGCCATTGCTCTTCAGGACCATGCCGGGAAGGCCTAGCGCTTCGAGCGTGTCGGCCACAGATGTCGCCTTGGAATGCTCCAATCGCGACGCGATCATTATCCCGCGGGCAATGTCTGGACGGACCGTATCGAGGCGCTCGATGGCTTCCGGTTCGAAGGGGCCACGTGCGAGCTGCCGCTCGACGGCGACGACGAGATTTTCCCGCTCCGGAATTTGGATCGCCGTGCCGGCGCCCCATCCCAATCCGCGGGGATGGAGGAACTCCGCGAAGATCGGATCCGCAGCAAGCTCCTCTTCCGTATACACGTCCAATTCATGCACGAACCCTCGATGCTGCCGGGCGAGCATGCGCTCAGCACGCGAATTTCGATGCGCCCATTCCTGTAGGAATTCTGTCATCGTCTGCTCAAGCTCGGGAGAAGTCCTCCAGCGGATCTGGTCCCCGTGTGCGACAAACACAGCGGTGCCAAAGCCGTCCGCCAAAGTCGCGATCGCCTTGAGCGCTTGAGGGAGATGAGCGGGGACTAGTGCAGCCTCGTATATTGCGTCCCGAACACGCTCGATTTCGTCGGACATAAGCCAAGACCAGTGCAGCGAGTCTTATATGTCATCGACGTTAGCGGGCCGAACCGAATTCAGCAGTCTCTTGGGTGACGCTTCAATCGCTTTACGAAACGCCATATTTTAAAAACTGCTGCATTTGCGCGCAATTCGCACCAAATGTGCATATGAAAAGTG
>RXJK01000034.1 GCA_003963125.1 Hyphomicrobiales bacterium | reverse complement strand
CGGATGAATGCAACGTCGATGCGGTTACCGAGTAGGCGCTCGACGAGCTCGTGACTTAAACACTCCTCTACGGTCAGCACCACCATGGGGCAGGCCTCTCGAAAGCTCCGGATCGAAGTCGGCACGAGCGGGTGAAAAGGGGCCGTCGATGTGAAACCGACCGTGAGCTTGCCGTGTTCGCCCCGTGCAGCCCTTCGCGCTGTCTCGATGGCGCGATCAAGGCCACTGAACAAAGCCCGGACATCTTCGAGTAAGGAGAGCCCCGCATCTGTCAGCTCGACGCCGCGAGGCTTGCGGCGGAACAGTAATTCGCCGATTTCGCGCTCAAGCGCACGAATCTGCTGACTGAGCGGTGGTTGTTGAATCCCGAGACGCTCGGATGCTCTGGTGATGTGACCTTCCTCTGCAACCGCCAGGAAGTAACGGAGATGCCTGAGTTCCATTGCCATATCTCATAGATATGAAAATTGCGTGTGCCATATTATGGCTCAGTGTGCGCGGCAGCGCTATGGGTACATGCAAGCTCGAAATGAGGTACGCAGGACATGCATACGAATCTCGATCTGCTCGCCCTGTCCTTCGCGATGTTCAACGGCTTGAGACTAGTATCTTACGTGCCGCAGATCTTCGTTCTGGCCCGCGACACGAGTGGCGCTCGGTCAATCTCTCTCGCGAGCTACATGATCTGGACCGGTGCCAATGCCACCACTGCATTGTACGTCTGGTCTCGATTGGGGGATGCGCCGGTCGCGATGTTGAATGCCGTCAACACATTGTGCTGCGTCGTGGTCATTGCCCTGACGCTCTACAAACGCACACAGAGCCGATTGGCTGGCGCCGCACCTTCACTTTCTCTGTCCGCGCCGACGTGAAGGTGAGCCCGACACAGAGCTTGTGTTTCTCAACACGACATGCCCGACGACGGAGACTGGTCCATGACCTTAGCAACCCGCAGAGTAGCGCTGCAGACGTTCGCCGCTGCCACTGTCGTATCGACTTTTGCCCCATCCGGTTGGACCCAGTCGACCTATCCGGCGCGCGCGGTGCGCGTCATCGTTCCGTTCCCGCCAGGAGGAGGCACGGACATCTTCTCGCGCTTTATCGCCCAGAAGTTGACGGAGAGGTTGGGCCAATCGTTCTTCGTCGAGAACATAGCCGGCGCCGGCGGAAACCTAGGGACCGGACAAGCTGCAAAGGCTGCGGCCGATGGATATACGATACTTTTTGCGTTCAGCTCGTTCGCCGTGAACCCCAGTCTTTATGCCAAGGTGCCATACGACCCGCTCAAGGATTTTCAGCCTGTAACTCTTGCCGTTTCGACACCGACGGTTGTGATCGTTCACCCTTCGATTCCCGCCAACACTTTGCAGGAGCTTGTCGAAGTCGTCAGAAAAAGCCCAGGAAAATTCACGTATGCCTCAGGCGGTTTTGGCACGCAGGCACATCTTGTCGGCGAGCAGATCCGCCTCGCTTACGACATCGATCTCGCGCACGTTCCGTTCCACGGCGCGGGTCCATCCGTGGCCTCCGTGGTTGCGGGACACACACCAATTGGATTGACGTCACTTGCAGCTGGTATCGAGCAGATCAAGGGTGGTCAGGTCCGGGCTCTTGCCGTGACTAGTCCACGACGAGCGGCAGAGTTGGCCGATGTTCCGACCATGGCCGAAGTGGGCCAGCCCTCCATTATCGGAGACAGCTGGGTCGGCGTGCTCGTGCCAGCTGCAACGCCTAAAGCCGTTGTTACGATTCTTCACCGCGAGATCGAAGCCGTCATGGCCTTGCCGGATACGAGAATCCGATTGGCGCAACTGGGTTACGAGCCGATCATGAGCACTTCAGATGCATTCGCTCGCGGCATCCGGTCAGAAACTGAAACCTGGGCCAAGGTGATCGCGGCTTCAAACATCAAGGTGCAGTAGAGGTTTGCTATGGCGAATGATGTCGAGCAACATTATGGGCGCACTGGCACCCTCATCGAGCGGATCGCAGCGGAGTTGCGGGGCGCTGGAGCCAATCTCGCGGCCATGACGCAGCCGGATTTGGAGGCAATCGACGAGTTCCACGTCCGCGGACGCCGGGCAACGCTGGAACTGGCATCCCGAATGGAGATCAATCGGGGCGCGCGTGTCCTTGATATCGGCAGCGGCCTCGGTGGGCCTGCGAGAACCGTCGCGTCCCGCTTCGACTGTCACGTGACGGGCATCGACTTGACCGCCGACTTCTGCGATGCTGCGCAAGAGATGTCCCGCTGGGTTGGTCTTGCAGACCGGGTCGACTTCAAGCAGGGCGACGTGACGGCCCTCGACGTCGAGCCGGCCAGTTTCGATGCGGCGATGAGCATCCACGTCGGCATGAACATTGCGCAAAAGGACGCCGTCTACGATGGCGTGTATCGCGCCCTGAAGCACGGCAGGATCTTCGCGATCTACGACATCGTCCAGGGTGAAGGTGGCGAGGTCTTGTACCCAGTTCCGTGGGCACGGGAGCCATCCATCAGCCACCTAGCGACACCCGCACAGATGCGACACCTACTCGAGGACACCGGCTTCAAGCTGTTGGAGGAGATAGATTCGAGCGAGGAAAGTGCCGCCTGGTTCAAGGACAAGGCCGGGAAAATGCAAGCCGCCAAACTGCCAACGCTTGGCTTCAAGATTTTCCTGGGGGAATCATACGCTCAGATGACCGCGAACCAAGTGCGCAATCTGGCAGAGCGGCGAATCAAGACGGTGACCTTCGTGGCCCGCAAATAGCGCACCTCGATCAGCGCAATGTCGTGTCCGCTGGTCTCTCCCAATCCGTACGCGATTGTCTCTGGCCGCTGTTGGCCCGGAGCAGCCGATCGCCGAACGGAAGCTATTGAAGCTACCGCGTTTTCGTTCGCCTCGCGTTCCCCGACTGGCAGCTTACTGAGGGTACAGCGTGAGTGGCCGACACCCTGCTCGAAGGCAGGCCCTGACCCGGAGCGGAAGTCGACAGGTGAAAGGCCGCCCAAGGACATCGCTTTATATCGATGCGGCGCCACTGCGCTCCTTGCTAGGAAGCCGGCGGCCTCCAGCGTGATTACGCTCAATGAGCGGCCAGCCACCATTGAGCAGAAGTTCACCCGACAGAGCCTTGAAGGCTAGTACGCTCACGGGCTTGGCGAGGAATGAAGTGACCCCGGCGGCTCTGGCATCAGCTTCCAAGGTCGCTTCCTCTTTGCCGATGACCATGATGATCGTCGTTGAAGAATGCATTTCGCTTTCGCGCACGCGGAGAGCGAATGTCATGCCGTCCCTCTCTGGCATGGAGTAATCCAACACCACAGTCGCAGTGGCATGTTGAACGAGATAGCCATGTGCGGCTTGGGCCTCCGTTAAGCACAGGACTTCGCGTTCGCCTCACTTGCCTGAAATTCCCTTGAGAACAGCCGTGGTGCGGGCCGGCAACGCCCGGCCTTATTGTTCAGCGGCTTGCCGCACTCGTCGCAGGCCGCTGACCCTCTATACAATGCATGTCACCGACCAAGAGATAAAGCGCAGCTCTCGCATCGCCATTTCGCTTTAGCAGGATCAAAGCTTAACCCTTCAGGCTTGCCGCATACGGGGCAGGTCAACGGTTCTGTCGGTACCCCCAGCCCTCAAACGCAAAAGACAACCTAAATGCTTCAGAACTGGCCACATCGCGACTCCTGTGCGCGAGCAACTCGCCATGCGGTGCTCTCGTTCCCGTATATGTTCTGAGGCCGAAGCGCCCCCGCTTCTGGCGTGAAACGAGCAAGGACTTGCGCACTCATGCGCTCAAGGGTGGAGGGTGTTCGCTAGTCCCACTTGCACTCCGCAGGTTCGGCTCGCGGCGGGCGGCACGGCCGCCCACCTCTTAAGCCGTGGCAGCGCAGCTGTCCGCAAGGACGAGGTGCCGAAACGCCTGGGACAGCAACACCCGCCCAGTCTCGTCGACCAACTCGATGCGCCACGATGTTGGGACGCAGCGCCCTTGTCGCAATTCTTCAGCCGCAAGCTCACGGGCCGTGCAGCTAGCCTCGATAAATGCATCCTGAACGTTTGCGAACTCCTGCCCTTCAGGGTCTTCAATGCGTTGTCCGGCATCGGCAAGCACGTGGAAAAAAAGGCGCATCAGAAGCTCCGATAGAGAGACCGTTTAACTTAAGCTTCGCAGCGCCGGCGTCGCAATAATCATTCCCGTTCGATCTCGTACAAAAGTTTATGACTGTCCGGTTTCCGCATGCCCGATAGCGGTCAGTGTCTGAACCAACGACTGTTCGCGTTGCCTAAGGTCCTGAAGCTTGAATGTCAGGTTGCGGCCATCCGCATTGCTGAGAATTTCTTGAATTTCTTGCTGGACGATCAGCATCTCGCGGCGAACAAGTGCAAGATCGCGACGTAGTTTTTCGATCTCATTTCGCAGCGCCATGGTGTCAGCCTCCCCTGACGTCCAATTTAAAAAATGAAGCAAAATCCGTGAAGAGAAAATCACGTTCAATTCCGTACTACGCAACTACTGCTCATTAGCCTCAGCCATTTCCTCAAATTCCACCGCCAGCGCCTTCGCCGTGCCGGCATAGGGCTCAGCCTCGCTCGCCGCGATGTACCGCGCCGCCGCTGCGCATCGGCCCAGGGCCCAAGGCGTGCATTCCCACGCGAGCGCGGCCACCTCCGGAACTAATGCGGCATTGACCGTTGCAAGATATGCCGCCGTCGCCTTCCATCGGTCGTGGACGTTGGACGGAACGGAGATTTCGCGGAGCTGCGGAGAAGTGTAGTCGTCCGTCATGCTACTTGCTCCAAGAGCCATACCCACCATCGCGCACCTTCGTCGCCCAGGCGCAGAAGTTGGCTCCCTCACGCACCATTTCTCGCTTCACCGCACGAATTCCTTCAAGGGTCTCTAAGCGACAGTCGGCCCCTTCCTGTACTGCGGCCGCCACGCGCTTGAGCGAACCCGTCGTGAGGTTAGTCTCAGACGAAGTCAGATGCCCATCGCATTGCGTCTGAGAAGCAGCTTCCAACACTACATGATACCTTAGCCAGTCCGGGCTCCTGTCGCACTCGGCAGCACGGCCCGGACTCGCCAAAAGCACCCCGAGAGAGAAAACCGCGACACAGGAACTGCTGGGTCTCAAGCAGTTCTCGCCTTCGAGCCCAGTGACCGAGGGCCTTCCATACGGAAGGCGCCGATCATTTCGGAAAGGCGATCACTCGTGAGCTTGAGAGTGTGAGCCGCTGCGGTGGACTGTTCCACCATTGCGGCGTTCTGCTGCGTAACCTTGTCGAGTTCATTGATTGCCTTGCTCACTTCGGCAAGGCCGGACGACTGCTCTTGGGTTCCCGCAGCCATATCTCCAACCGCGTTTGCGATCTCGATCACTTGCGACGTGATACGCCGAAGTGCATCGGCGGTGTTCGTGACGAGGGCAACGCCGCGTCCAACCTGATCGGACGAGGTCGTGATCAGCGCCTTGATCTCCTTGGCAGCGTCGGCAGACCTTTGAGCCAGCGCACGCACCTCCGAAGCGACAACAGCAAACCCTCGTCCTGCTTCTCCAGCACGGGCCGCTTCGACGCCAGCGTTTAGCGCGAGCAAATTGGTCTGGAAGGCGATCTCATCGATGACGCCGATGATCGCGCTGATTTGGCTTGCTGACTTATCGATGCCGGCCATGGCTTCGGTCGTCTGGCTGACGACCACGACGGCCTCCTCGGCGTCCTTGCGCGCCGCGACAACAAGTTCCTTCGCTTGACCGCCTGCCGCGGCGGACCTCGTGACTGTCGCACTGATTTGCTCGAGGGCAGCCGCGGTCTGTTCAAGGTTTGCAGCCTGCTGTTCAGTGCGCCGCGATAGATCGTCGGATGCGTGGGTGATTTCCTCCGCCCCGGTCTTTACCGAGATAGAGGCTTCGCTCACTTCGCCAAGCGACGCCGCCAAAAGGTCGAGGGTAGAGTTGTAATCGCGCTTCAGGTCGTCGTAGGCGTTGGGTAGAGAGGCGGTGAGCTTCTTGGTGAGGTCCTTATCCGCGAGGCCCGCGAGGGACGAGCCAATGACCGACGCGACGAGCTTCCTCTCGCTCGCGATCGCGTTGCGTTCCGCTGCGATCCGCTGCTCCTCCGCCGCCTTCCGCTCGACGACGGCCTGAGCTTCGAGTTCCAATTTCTCCTGCGACGTCTTCTTGAAGACCTCAAGCGCTTTAGCCATGTCGCCGAGTTCGTCCTTGCGTTTTAAGCCCGGGATCACGACATCGAGTTCGCCGGCCGCCAGCTGCTCCATAGCGCGGTTCAGGACGCCGATAGAGCGGGAAAGCGCGCGACCGATCACGGCGGAGAGGACCGTGCACATGACTATTAGGGCGGCGACGATCCACGCCTGCCGCCACAAGCTCTTCCAAAAGATTGCATCGAGATCATCGATGTAAACGCCAGTACCAATGACCCAGCCCCAGGCGGGGAAGGTCACGACGTGGGATAGCTTGGGGCTCGGAGCCTTTTCGTTCGGCTTGGGCCAGCTGTAGAAAACGAACCCGCTACCCCTCGTGCGGGCAACGCTCGCGAATTCTACAAACAGCCGAACTCCGTTGGGGTCAGCGATGCCGGACACATTCTGGCCTTCAAGGTCGCGGCGGAAGGGGTGCATCACCACCTTCGGTTCAAGGTCATTGATCCAGAAGTAACCTCCGTCCGCATATCGAAGGCCGCCGATCCTCTTCAAAGCGGACAGCTGTGCCGATTCCATGGTTGAGCGGCCACTCGTCCCGCTCTGAAACTCTTCCTCTGCAATCGAGAGGGCCGAGGCTGTGAGGTTGCTCAACTCGTGTTTTCGCTGGTCGATCAGGTTGCTGCGCAGATCGACCAGCTGGTAGGTGGCCGTCATGAGTTGCCCCACAACAGCAAGAGAGACGAGGAGAAAGACGCGTTGCGTGATGGAGGTGCGTACAAGCAACCTTTGCATCCATACGATGGGCGATAGGTTGCGGATTAGCGCGTGCATAGGCTTCCTCTTGCGATGGATGCACTTGTCCAGGACACAAGGGCGGCCGATGAGGCTAAGGCTAAGGCTGGACTATTGAAAAGCAGTGAACGGACGAGTTGGTCCAGATGCTGAATACTTCGTGAGCATCAAGAGCATTTGAAGTCTATCAGACGTTCTCTGACAAACTGCACAAGCGCATAAGGTGGTACCTCCTCATGGCCAACCATCGCTCAGCGCTCCGAGTTGTAGTCGCGGTCGTGCCGCATTCCGTTGGTGAGGGTTACGTTGGACCATGTTCCTGCCATCACATGCTCGATCGCCACCATCTTGCCCTGCAGTTCGAGCGCCAGCTTTTTCCAATAATCGCGCTCGTCTTCCAGGGACGCCCACTTGTGCGTTGGGTGATGGATCAAGACGTTCGGCATGAGCGGCTCCAGTGGTGAAGCTTGAGCTATTCTGATTTGCGTCAGGATTGGAAGCGCTCGGCGCTCCATCTTTGGTCGTGAGCAGTGCCAAATTTAGGCCGTTGTTGACCCGTTGCGGTCATGAGTCAGCAAACTCCATCTCCGTCGCGATGGACCACAAGCCGACAGTATCGAACCGCAAGCTTACGCAACGAGCTTGGCCATCAGCGCATCGAATAGAATGTCGCTGGTTGGCTTTATGTCCTTCGGGCTGGTGCCCTGCATGAACAGCGTCAGCACGCCATTGGAGGCAGCCCAGATCGTTCGGGCTGCCGTTTCCACATCGGTCTTGAGACGCTGCTCCTGGTGCAACCGTTCGACGATCGCGCGCATGATCGCATAGGCTTCCTGACTCGATGATGGGTCGCGGCGCGTACTCTCGACCATCAGCCTGAACAGGTTCGGCCGCTCGATTGCGAAGGCGATCCAGCCGTCCCAGCCGCGACGAAGATCGGCGATTGGATCACGGGTCTGGCGATTGGCACGCTTGAGCATCATGAACTGCGCGACTCCGCGCGCGACGACCGCGCGCAGAAGTCCGTCCTTGTCACCGAAGTGATGATAGAGCGTCGGTGCTGTCACGCCGGCTGCTTGGCAGACCGCGCGCGTCGTCACTGCCTCAGCGCCTTCGCGTTCCAGGAGGACTGCCGCGGCGCTCAAAATTTCATCTTCCGTCGACATGGGTTCAGGCACCTGCGGTTTCCGCTTGCACGCCCTATAGCAATGCTATAGAACGACTATAGCAGCGATATAGGTGTAACATGAAGCACGCATTCTTAACAGGTGGTTCCGGGTTCGTCGGCTCCCGCCTCATCAGGCTGCTCGTTTCCCAGGGGTGGAAAGTACATGCACTAGCGCGAAGTACGGATTCGGTCATGGCCGTCCGCAACCTCGGTGCGATACCCGTTCCCGGCGACCTGAATGATGCTGCGGCGCTGAGGTCAGGAATGGAGGGCTGCGATGTCGCCTATCATGTCGCCGCTCATTTCAAGCTCTGGGGGCCTCGCCGGCTGTTCGACCGCGCCAATGTCGAAGGCACGCGCGCGGTCGTCGAAGCGGCGCTGGCGACGCCGACCGTGCGCCGCCTGATATCGGTGAGCGCGGCGGCCGTCGTCATGGGCGCTCCCGAGCCCATGAACAGCGCGACGGAATCCCTCCCCCTTCAGTTCCCCGCATTTGCGCCCTATGGCGCGTCGAAAGCCGTCGCCGAGCGCATCCTGCTTGAGGCCAACGGACGCCGGCCCGGGTTCGAGACGCTCGCGATCCGACCGCCCTTCATCTGGGGGCGAAGCATGCCGACGCTCGACCACATGATCGAAACCGTGAAGGCCGGCCGCTTTCAGTGGGTCGCCGGCGGCACGCAGGCGATGTCCACCTGTCATGTCGACAACCTGTGCGAGGCGCTTCTGCTGGCGGCGGAGCGGGGACGTGGAGGCCAAGCCTATTTCGTGTCGGACGGACGCGACGGAACCCTTAAGGGCGTCATTTCGGCGCTGCTCGAAACCCGTGGGGTTCACCCCAAGGACCGCTCTGTGCCTTTTGGAATGGCATGGTTCATGGCGGGGCTGATGGGCGCGGCGTGGCGTGCGCTGAACCTCAAGGGCGAACCGCCGATTACCCGCCAGATGCTGCGGCTGATCGGCAAGGACTTCACGATTGCCATCGATAAGGCGAGACAAGAACTCGGCTACAGCCCTGTGGTCACCTGGGAAGACGGCGTCGCACGCATGCGTTCGGCGTAATTTTGAGCGGACGGTTGGACCATATAGCTGAGGTCTTCGCGGCTCCTCACGTTAAGGGCCTTACGGCCGCTCCTGGCCCCAGGCAGACAGTCGGCAAACGGAAGCTCTTGAAGGGGTCGCGTCTTCGTTCGCCGCCCGTTCCGTGACTGGCCGCTTATGGACGGGGAAGCGTGAGTGGCAGGAGCCCTGCCGAAAGGAAGAGCGTGACCCATAGCGGTCCTGAGCGGTCGCAATACGCCCGGAATTAGGGCGAACGCAAAGCAGAGATTGCGGAAAGCCCTGCGCCGACGATGCCTATGTCGCGGACAAGGTTTCCCTCGTCCGCAAGTGCATCAACAGCAGAAGTCGACGCACTGGACTTACTTTTCACGATGTATGCCCTCGCCGAGCAAGCCACTTCTCCGCCAGCGGCCGATGCTGAGAACCTGTACCGTACACGCGGGAATGCGCTTCCCTGACCGTCGTGATGTTGGCTCTGCGGACGATCTCGGTCGGGGAGTGGCGCTGAAATTTTTGGTCCCAATGGCTGGCCACGAAGAGACGCCTCGGATCAAGTGGCATCACGATCACGCAGTTGCGCGAGTTCAGTCCCTCAAACCTTGTGACTGGCCGATCCGATATCAGGAGATCGAGCTTCGATCCCAACAGGTGCAACACTTGCCAGTCCATGTTCACGATGATCCGGCCTGCTCGGGTGTCATTGATTAGCTTCGGCAGCACGCTGCCCATGGTGGCGATTTCATCGTAGCCGGGCGCATTAACCTCGGCCCATTCCACCAGACTGCCATGTGGGGAGCTACCCGTAGCGCCTCGTACTCCTCGGGATTAGCTTCGAGGGCGCGCAACATGGCCTCACGCCCACCTTGCCGCAATTTGGCGATCACCTCTGGCGAGCGCCACCACTGAGCCATGAGGAAGCGCGCCCAGGCCGTCCGATCATCGGAGTTGAAATTCTTCAGGTCACTGTCCAGGAGCCGCTTCGGGATCGGCGCAGCCGGAGCGTCCACACGCTTCGACATCACCTCGCGCTCAACCCACTCGCGATCCTCGGGCAGTGCGGAGATGCTGTAGAGGTGGGGCTCGAAGGCCGTGTACTCAGGCGTCCGCCAGTCGATCACCACCCGATTGGCCTTGCGCGAGTAGACGGCCACGCGTCCATCCGCTCGCGACCAACCTTCCAGCAAGAACTGTGGAACATGGTGATGCTTCTTGGGGTCACTCATCGCTCGGCAGACGTTCATTGCTAACTAAGCGGCCGATGCCTTCTTAGGCAACACATTGACCAGGAGGGTCCGCAACGCGGACGTGTGCTCGGGGACCGCATCCGTCATGAGCCATCCGCCAACCTCGCGACGCCCCCGGTAGTCGTCAATCCAACAGTAAAGATCAACGCGCTTGCGCTTGCTGCCGAGCCGAGTGGCGATCCGCATATTGGTCGGGTAGGTTTCGCCGCTGTCGGCGCGGAAATGACCGGTCAGCGTTTCGCACAAGTCCGCAAACCCAGAGTTGCAGTCGTGATTGACGATCACCAGCACGTTGGGCACGCGGTGATGTGAATTAACGGCATCGAACTGTCTGACTGCCTTCTCGATGTTGCGGGCAATGCGATTGAAGGTTGGGTCCGATCGCGCGCCGCCGACTACGGTCATGGGCGGCGCCTGCTTCAGCTGTTCGTCGATCCAATCATCGCGTGGCGACTTCACTTCGCAGAACCCGGCGAAGCCACGCCAAGACTGTATGCGGAAGTCGGGGCGCGGACCTTCGGGCGTTGCCTCGATCCGCTCGAGCAGTATCCCAGCCGGTCCTGCAACCAGTTCTTCCACCAGTGCCAAGTCTTGCTCTTCGTTGGTTCTATCCGTCATCGCGATCACCATTGCTGCGACGCCATTGCCGCTTGACGGCTCCCAGTATTGCGATTCGCCAAGGCCGTCCACAAAGCGCAAGAGGTTCGCCTCCGATGGGCGCGCGAGGGATTGGCCGGAGGTCACTCAACTGCGGACTATTGTGGCACGCGGCCAAACTGCACTGGCCGACCCATTGCAAATGTCGCCTTGTGGGGTTGACCGCTGACGCAGCCGATATGCCGGCACATCAGCGCCATTGGTTGCCTACTCACGCGGTGATCCGATAGCCTCCGTCGAGAGGCCGACGAGACGGGCCAATTGTGGACATTAGCCCGTGCATAAGACGGGGTGTGAGAGTTCACCGCGTCTTGGTCAGCAAGGGGAAGTCACGAAGGACAACGATAGCTCAGATTTCAGACCGCTTTGCTGAGCAAAAAGTACGCCAGCATCTAAGGTTTCCCGTCCTCTGTTTCGCGGGCATAGGCAAAGCCGACCTGATGGCTTTCACGAACCTTCCACTGTGAAGGCGTATCCGTTGCCGTCCTTACGGAGCAGGTGCGACGATCGATGTATTCGATGTCGCGCCACGATCGCTTGTTCTGTTGGACGGCACGACGACCAGCCAAGCTCAAGATCGCGACCTTCAAGTCCGATTGGCGCACCCTTGTCTCTTCCTGCCGTTGCCGCTCCAATGGATTGAAGGCCACAGCGCACGCGGCATCAATTGAAGGAACCGGTCTGGGAGACATCGTGGATCGCGGCGAGAATGCAAAGGAGCCTGCTGATGTCAGTCACGCTCTTGTGGAAGCACAACAGCGGGAAGAGCAACTTCGGCTTGCCGTCGAGGCCGCCGAGCTGGGGATGTACATGTTCAACCTGGAGAGCCGCGAGCATGTCTGGTCAGACCACCTGAAGACCATTTTCGGCTTTGCTCGCGACGCTCCTCCTCCGGCCAACATCCTGGATTATCTCCATCCCGATGACCGGGCACATTTCGACAAGGCTCGTCGGGCAAGCCTCGATCCTTCTGGGGCCGGTACGTTCGAAGATCAACATCGTATTATTCGTACCGACGGGACCATGAGATGGGTCCATGTCAAGGGCCGGATAACCTTTCGTGGTGATGGCATTGAGCGAAGGCCGGTACGCGGCATCGGGCTGGTGATCGACATCACCGACCGCAAGAACGCTGAGGAAGCCCTTGCCAGGGAAGAGGCGCGGTATCGTGCGCTCTTCGAGAACGCGAACGACATTGTCGTCACCTTGGAACTTGGCGGACGCATCGTATCCATCAATCCTGCCGCGAAAGACATTCTGGGTTACGAGCCGGATGAGATGATCGGGCGGATGATGCCCGATTACATGCTCCCCGAAGAACTCGAGGGGCAGCGCGAGGTCTTGCGGCGTAAGATGGACGGGGCTCCATCCACCCAGTACGACCTGCGCATCAAGCACAAGGACGGGCGCATCCGCGTGCTCGGTGTCAATTCGCGCCTCATTCGCGATCAGGCAGGCAATCCCGTCCTCGTTCACTCGATCGCTCGCGACATCACCGACCGCAAGGAAGCGGAAGCGCGCCAGCTACTGCTGGTAAGGGAGCTTCAACACCGGACGAAGAACCTCCTGGCAGTGATTCAATCGCTGGCTTCCTCGACGCTCCGCGACAGCTCTGGACTTCCTGCCTTCATCGGGAGGCTGCATGCCCTGTCGCATGCCCAGGATTTTGTAGCCGAGGGTGCCACCGGGGGAACGCCCCTGCGACAGCTCTTGGAAGCGACCCTTGAGGCCTTCGGACCTCGCGTGATGATGGTCGGGCCGGACATCACGATAGGCAGCGGCTTCGCCCAATCCTTGGCGTTGATCGTGCACGAGTTGGCAACGAACGCCGCGAAGCACGGGTCCCTGTCGAGCCGAACCGGTCGGGTAGAGGTCGCATGGCGGGTCGCACCGCCAGACAGGTTCGGCTTCTCCTGGGTTGAAAAGGGAGGACCCACCGTAAGTCCACCTGACCGTCGTGGGTTCGGGTCGACGCTCATCTCCTCCGTCGGAGACGCACGGCTCGATTTCAGGCCAGAAGGACTTGAGTACCATCTAATAATGCCGCTGGCGCAGGTCTCCAAGCAGGCCGCCAAAGAACTGTGATAAGGACGGGATCACTGACGCGGATGCAGAAGAATTGATAACGATCCTTGAAGACATCGGCGAAGGCTTCTACGCCGTCGATGGCGAGTGCGAGTGCGAGTGCGAGTGCGAGTGCGAGTGCGAAGGTAGAGCGCCAATTCAGGCTTCCTGCAACTGACTTAGCTGGATCCATACAGGAGCTTGTGGCAGCCAATGGTCCATCCGGCTATGCAGTTTCGATCGAATAAATCCCGGGCCATCAGAGTTGTCGTGCTCGGAGCGCTGTCGCCGCTCCTGGTCGCAGTTCCCCTCTTCATCACCATGGCCATCGGGTTCCTGAGCGATCCTTTGCCCTCCTCATCCTTACTCGAAGATCTCGGAAAGGCCGTCCTGATCGCGGTGCTGGGGTCTTACCTATTCGGCGGCCCTGCCGCGTTTCTGTCTGCTCTGGTCCTTGGCTGGATGACCTGGACGAAGGGCACAATCACGTATCTCCAGACGGCCCTGGTTACTCTCGTCTGCGGTCTGGGCGTGAGCATCATCTGGGGGCTTGGCATCGCGGTCTTTGTCTGCGGCGCCGGTCTCGTCACGGCGATTGTTATGCGCGCGGTTGCGGGATGGTTCGGCCTTCTGCCACCATCGTCCCTTCCACAGGACGTCAGTGCTGGGTGAGCTATGGACTTGGGTTGCCTTTGGCGTACGAGTGCGATGCCCGCGCGTGACTGAAGGAATATGGTGGTGCCCACTTCGGCATGCGCGCTGACCGAGTTCGTTCTCACCATGCTAACCGCAATCTAGCCCGAGGGTACGGCAACATCTGCTACGACACGCGAGATCAGTTCCTGAATTTTGCAAGTACGTCGCAACCGCGTTGAGCCCGGAGCGAACCCAAAGGCCTACCGCTCAAAAGTTGGGCATTGGAAGCGATTGGGCAAGCAGCTCATCTCGAACGCGAGGCTCCCCGGTAACAGGTCATGGCTTTCCATAAGGTCAACCCTTCGAGGCTTTGACATTTCTTGACGGCTCGCGTCACCTTTATGACGCCCTGAACCAATTTCGACTGCTGCGGACATGCGCGGAGCCCAGGTTCATGAAGAAATACATGATACAAATCATCCTGGCGGCCATGGCGCTGGGTATCCTTGTCGGTTACGTGATTTATTCCGGGTTCGACGCGCGCGGAGCCAAAGACGTCGCCAGTTACTTTGACCTTGTGTCGACGATGTTTCTTCGTCTCATCAAGATGATCATCGCGCCGCTGGTGTTCTCGACTCTCGTGGTGGGGATCGCACACATGGGCGACTCCTCATCGATTGGCCGCATCTTTGTGAAGACCATGGCGTGGTTCCTCACCGCCTCGTTTGCCTCGCTGCTGCTTGGCCTTCTGATGGTCAACGTGCTGCAGCCTGGAGTGAACTTGAACATGCCACTTCCTGACACCGGCGCGGCCACTGGGCTCAAGACATCGTCGATGTCCCTTCAGAATTTCGTCGAGCATCTCATTCCCAAATCGATCGTCGAGGCGATGGCCTCCAATGAAATCCTCCAGATTGTCGTGTTCTCGGTATTCTTTGGCATCGCCGTTGCTTCCATGCGCGAACGCGGCAAGATCATCGCCGCCGGCATCGATGAAGCGGCGCACGCAATGCTCACCGTTACCGGCTACGTTATGATGTTCGCGCCAGTGGCAGTTTTCTGCGCCGTGGCATCGACAGTGGCGAAGCAGGGACTCGGCGTCCTCCTCGTCTTTGCGAAGTTCATGGGGGGCTTCTACGTCTCGCTGGCCGTCCTGTGGGCCGTCCTCATCTTCGCCGGCTTCCTATTCCTCGGCGGACGGGTGTTCCGTCTGCTCAATCTGGTCCGTGAGCCGACCCTGCTTGCGTTCTCGACCGCCAGTTCGGAAGCCGCGTATCCAAAGACACTTGAAGGATTGGAAAAGTTCGGCGTCCCGAACAGGATCGCGAGTTTCGTCTTGCCGATGGGGTATTCGTTCAACCTCGACGGATCGATGATGTACTGCACGTTCGCAGCGCTGTTCATCGCTCAGGCCTACAACATACCCCTCAGCATCGGTACGCAGATCACCATGCTGCTCATTCTTATGCTGACGTCAAAGGGAATGGCCGGCGTTCCCAGGGCGTCGCTCGTCGTAATTGCCGCCACACTCAATCAGTTTTCTATTCCGGAGGCGGGATTGCTTCTCATCATGGGGATCGATCAATTCCTGGACATGGGAAGATCAGCAACGAATGTGATCGGCAACTCTCTCGCCACGGCCGTCGTCGCGAAGTGGGAGGGTGTCCTGGGTTCTGAGAAGCCCGGCGAGCAAGACGATGCGTTCATCGACGAGCCGATGCCGGCTACGACATGAGGGCTACTGGCCATGGATATTAAGTCCACTGGAATGGCTCCTCTGGTTTCGGTGTCATGGCGCGTAGGCGTGTGTGCAATCCTGCTTTCTCTGAGCAGCAATCTCTTTCCGGCATCGGCCCAAAAAGCCTATCAGCCTCCAACTGAGGTGGGATTGACTGGCACCCTCGCGCGCATCGCCCGGACAGGCGTCGTGACGATCGGATATCGGGAATCGTCCGTGCCTTTTTCATATCTTGATCGGGCCGGCCGTCCCGTCGGCTACAGCATCGATCTGTGCTCGAGCATCGTCGAGGAGGTCGGCCGCACGCTTGGACGAGACGATATCAAGATTGCGTACCGGAAGGTCACCTCGGAGGACCGTCTTCGGGCAGTGGCAGATGGATCCGTGGATCTCGAATGTGGGTCGACGACGGCCAACCTCGAACGAGGCAAGGTCGTCTCGTTCTCTTCCATGATTTTCGTAGCTGGAACTCGCGTTCTCGTCCCGAAGGGCACGCCCTGGAAGGATTTCCGAAGCCTGTCCGGAAAGCGTATTGCAGTCACCACAGGAACAACCAACAAAGACGCCCTTGAGGCCCTCAATCGCAAGTTCAATTTGGGCGTCGCCCTAACTGAGGTGCCCGATCACGAGCAAGGATATCAAAGCGTTGTCGATGGAAAAGTGGACGGGTTTGCGACAGACGATGTGCTGTTGGCCGGTCTTCTTGCTCAGCACAAGAGTGGTGATCGCTATGTGGTCACGGGCGAGCTGCTCTCGTATGAGGCCTACGGGATCGCCTATGCAAGAGGCGACACCTCCCTCCGGCAAGTCATCGATCGCGCCTTTCGGACGATTGTGGTCAACAATGAGCTGGACCCGCTTTACGCCAAGTGGTTCCTGCGGAGGCTACCGAACGGCGAGCGCTTCAACATCCCGATGCCGCCGCAGGTTCGTGAGGCGTTCGGCGTTTTGGCCACCGAGCTCGAACCCGAGCCCAACTAGAAGAAGCACGCTCGGCCATGCCGACACCGGCAGACGTGATGGTCATCTACCTCCAAGCACACTGGCGCTTAGACATAAAGGTCGGGTTAGGGTGCTGACCGATTGGTGATGGGGGCGACCGTCGTTGCCGCCTCATGCGCAAAGCCAGGACGCCACGCCACAAGCGCAGCAATCAAGCCACAAGCGGCGGCGGCCATGAGCCATAGCCCCGCAATAGCGCGATCGCCGGTCGCTTCGATCAAATAGGTGGCGACAGCGGGCGTGAAGCCACCGAAGAGGGCCGTCGCAAGACTGTACGCGACCGAAAAGCCTGCCGTACGCACGTGCGGGGGGATGACTTCCGTTAGCGCAACCACCATCGCGCCATTGTAGCTGCCGTACAGGAACGACAACCACAGCTCCACCACGAGCAGGCGGGTGAAGGATGGAGCGGAAACGAGCCAGTAGAGAACCGGATACGCACTCAGAAACATAAGGACCGTGAACACGATCAGGATTGGACGCCGGCCAACACGATCCGAAACAGCCCCCATGAAGGGTAGCCAAAAGAGGTTGGACAATCCGATGCATACGGTCACGAGGAATCCGTCATCGGCAGAAAGCTTCAACACCTCGCGTCCGAAGGTCGGTGTGTAGGCGGTGATGAAGTAGAACGACACAGTGGTCATGGTGACCATCATCATGCCGACAAGCACAATCCGCCAGTTGCGAACGAGCGACTGCAGGATCTGCAGCGGTGTCGGATGCGAGGCGGAAGCCTTTCGCTGAGTGAACTCCTCGGTCTCTTGCAGAGAGCGCCGCAGAATGAAGATCAACGGGATAATCAGGCAACCAACCAGCAAGGGGATGCGCCAACCCCAGTCGAACATGTCCGCCGGCGGAATGATCTTGCTCAGCGCAAGGCCCAGGAGCGCGACGACGACAACAGCGACCTGCTGGCTGCCGGATTGCCAACTCACATAGAACCCTTTGTGGCCGGGGGTCGCAATCTCCGCAAGATATACGGACACGCCGCCGAGTTCGACACCCGCAGAAAAGCCCTGGATCAGTCGGCCAACGACAACGATGGCGGGCGCGAGAAGCCCCAAGGTTTCGTAGCCTGGTACCAAGGCGATCGAAAGAGTGCCGATAGCCATCAAGACGAGCGTCAGCAAAAGACCGGCGCGACGACCGTGATGATCGATGTAAGTCCCCAGAACGACGGCACCCATTGGACGCATCAGGAAGCCAGCGCCAAAAGTCATGAACGCGGCCATCAACTGCGCGTACTCGCTGCCGGTCGGGAAGAACGTCTTGCCGATCGCGCCCGCGTAATACCCGAAGACGAAGAAGTCATACATCTCGAGGAAATTGCCGCTCGACACACGAACGACAGACATAATCTTTGCTCCACGATCCGTGGGCGCGGGGTCGGTCATCGTTGCCTCTGCATGGTCCAAGTCTTCATCAAGGTAGTGGCTGCCGACTGCACACGGTAGGCTGTGCCTAAGCCGCATATTGCAAAGCCGATGACCTGTCTATCCTTCCAACCATCATTCCGCCATGCACGATTTCCCAAACGTTTGCGGAGCCCGACAGCAAAGTGGTGCAGACTCAGGCCAGGCTCCGAAGTCTCACCAGCACTGCGTGGCCGCTATCGAGATTGGCCGAGGATCGGGGCGGACGACCGCGCCGACCCCGCATCCGCGTCAGTGGCCCGTTGGAGACAGCGGTCATTGACAGCTTCGGGTCGAGAAGCGGGCGTGTTCGGCGGCGGCGAAGCCACCACCGATGGAAGCGCTTTCATACCTCCTTACGACGCCCGGCGAGCGAAAGGCGCGTTTGGATCACGAACACACTGCGCCGGCTCGCCGACCGCGCCTGCTTCTCATTCGGAAACGACCTAAGCCTCATATATGGTAGCGGCCGTCGGTCTCTGTGACGGAGGCTCAAACAGAGCCCTTTCGCTTTCTGGCTGCCAGCTCGGCCGTGGGGCCTGAGATCGGGAATGTCTCTCGCATGCGCTCCCCGAGCATCCGGCAAAACGCGGTCGCATATGCCGGAAGTGAGCGCCGCCTGTCCCAATAGATCGTCGAATGCTCGCGCAGGCGTTTGCCGCGATAGGTTATCGCCGCGAGCCGCAAAGGCCGTCCCTTGGTGCGCATGGCAGAGGGAATGATCGCAACACCATGGCCGCTCTCCGCCATGACGAGTAGCGTGTGGGGTGTCCGGCTCTCGTAGACAATGTTGGGGCTAATGCCAGCGAGCCGGCACGCCGCATCGAAGTTGCGGCGAAAGACGTAGCTGGTTTCGAGCACAAGCAGAGGATGGCCTGCTAGCTGGGCAATCTCGATGCTTCCCTTACTGCCGAAGTCATGGGATGGACCGGATGCCGCCAAGAGGTCGATGGGCGCTAAAGGAACGCTGGAGAAGCGCTGATCCTCGGGCAGAGTTGCCCGCATCAAATTAATCCCAAGATGGATCTCGCCGCGCTCCAACATCGCGGCTGTCTCGGACCAGCCGATGGCCGCGCTGAGCTTCACCTGGACGGCCGGAAACCGACGGGCATAGCGGGGCAGGAACTCGGCAACGGCTCCCTCGATGATCTGAGGCGAACCGACAACCTTGAGCACGCCTGCGCCGCCTGTATTTAATGCACGCGCGCGCTCGGCGACCGCTTCGGCACTCGTCAAGAGCGCGCGGCAGTCCGCAAGCAGTTGCTCGCCCCCACCCGTTAGCACCAGGCGACGACCGACGCGGTCGAACAGCTTCAGACCGAACTCCCGCTCGAGTTCGGCAATGCGACGGGAAAGAGCCGGCTGCGCCACCCGCAGCTGCAGGGCCGCCAGAGATACCGTGCCGAGATCGGCAACGGCGACGAACGTTTTAGCGTGCTTCAGGTCCATGCAAGACCTTATGCCGACCCGGCATAGGTTTCCAGTCCGAACCTCTATTGGACGTTAAGGACCAAGAACCGCAAAGTGCAGACGTGTTTACCCATCTGGGAGGTCGGTCGTGCGGCTGATTTTCGGCCTTTTGCTTTTCCTTTCCGGTCTTGGATTTGCCTCGAACGGTGTTGGAGCCCAACAGTGGCCGGCAAAACCGGTGAAAGTGATCGTTCCGTTTGCGGCTGGCAGTGCCAGCGACATCGTTCCACGATTGGTGCTTGAGGAGGTGTCGAGGCAGGTTGGTCAAAGCTTCATCGTCGAGAACCGCCCTGGCGCCGGCGGTCGGACAGGGGCGGCGCTCGTCGCGCGTGCAGAGCCCGACGGCTATACCTTGCTCGCGAATTCGTCAGCCCACACCATCGCGCCAGCCCTTTACCCCGACCTCGGCTACGATCCGGCTAAGGATTTTGCAGCGATCGTTCCGCTGGGATCCTCTCCTTTCATCCTTGTGGTGCCCCCTGGAGGCAGCCACAAGTCGGCAATGGACCTCGTCACGGCTGCAAAAGTACAGCCGGGTGCGTTCAACTTCGCCTCCGTCGGCGCCGGCTCCGCATCCCATCTGAGCGCTGAGCGGTTCATGTACAGCGCAGGCATCAGGGCTGCCCACGTTCCTTTTAAAGGAGGTTCTGAGGCGATGACCGAGGTGATGACGGGGCGCATCGACTTCTATTTCGTCGCCGCCAGCGCCGCCGTGGCGAATGTACGAGATGGCAAGTTGTCGGCTCTCGCCGTGAACGCGAATACGCGATCCACTGCGCTGCCTGACGTGCCGACCATCAGCGAGGCCGGGTTCCGCGGCGCTGAATATCCCTCGTGGTACGGGCTCTTCGCGCCGGCCAAGACGCCAAAGGAGATCGTTGAGCGGCTGTATTTCGAGACGATCTCCGCGCTCAAGCAATCAAACCTGAAGGAAAAGCTTGTCGCTCTGGGGGTCGATCCACTGGAGTTGTCGTCTGCTGAGTTTGAAGCGTTGGTGCATCGGGACATAGAACGCGACAGGAAGCTGGTCCAGGACTTGGGCCTCAAACCCAACTAGGTCGCTCAACCAAATATTAATGGGATGGTTCGCCCCGTCCTCCTGTTGGAGTATGTGGCTTTCACAAAGGAGGTTGGCGATGATCCGCAACAAGCCTAAAGGCGCTGCCGTCTATGGCGTAGACTTAGGAAAGAACGTCTTCCACGTCGTTGGGACGGACAAGGCTGGCAACATTATCGAGCGCGTCAAGTTCCGGCGAGATACCGTACTCGCATTCTTCCAACAGGCGGCGCCAGCCCTGGTGGGTATGGAGGCTTGTCCAGGAGCGCA